>JAFSRX010000075.1 GCA_017445905.1 Eubacterium sp. | reverse complement strand
CTGAACTACCGGGCCATTTGTTCCAACCGGACTATTGCCCGATTGGAGCGATGGTGGGAACAACAGGGCTCCTAAAAAAAACTAACCTGCTACGAAACAGTCCACCGGACTGTTTCTCCCAAATCAAAGATTTGGAGCAGCTTGTCACAGGTTCTCGCTGCAACAAAATCTGCTATTGCAAGTATTCTTTCGAGAAAACCTACTGTACCTTGGTGGGAACAACAGGGCTCGAACCTGTGACCCCCTGCTTGTAAGGCAGGTGCTCTCCCAGCTGAGCTATGCTCCCATACGTCGCATTTGCGACGGGTTATATAATACAATATTATTAGTTAATTGTCAACACTTTTTTTAGTATTTTTTAATTAATATTTTATATTGCATTATCAATAAGTGTCTGAATCTCCTCAGGAGTGAAAACATATTTCTTGTTGCAGAAATGACAGTTTACTTCAGTATTCTTATCATCGTTTGCCATTTCCCTGAGATTTTCAATACCGGTAGAAATTAGCGCATTTTCTACTCTTTCTCTTGAGCAGTTACACTTATAACAAAATTCACTCTCATCAAGTTTATCAAGTTCAAAACCTTTCAAGGCTCTTTTCGCAATATCATCTGCTGTCATATTGTTTGAAAGCATCTCGGTAACTGATTCGATATCTTTGATGTTATCTTCAATTTTTGTTATAGCTTCATCTTCGCAACCGGGCAGAAGTTGAATAATAAAACCGCCGGCATGTTTAACGCTTAAATCCGGATTTACTAAAACGCCGAGAGCACAAACCGAAGGAGTTTGTTCGCTCGTTGCAAAATAGTTAGTTATATCCTCAGCAATTTCACCGCTTACTATAGGAGTCTGACCAACATATGGTTCTTTCATACCGATATCTTTAATGACATAGAGAGTTCCGTTTTTACCAACAGCTCCGCTGACATCAAGTTTACCTTTTTCATTAAGTTCCAATTCAACAATGGGATTTTGTACATATGCTCTCGCATTGCCAGAAGAATCTGAAACAGCTATCAAGTCACCTGCTGCGCCTCCTCCGTTCATTCTGAGAGTCACTGTATCATCTTTTCCCTTTAACATATCCCCCATCATTGAGCAAGCGGTTATAAGCCTACCAAGAGCCGCTGTAACCGTTGCAGAGGGTTTGTGTATTCTTTCAAGTTCAGAAACGGTTTGAGTGCTGTCGCAAGCAATAACATATGCGCTACCGTCCTGAGTTATATATCTGACAACTTTATCCATAATTTACCTTCTTTTACATACAAAATAGAGTCTTTCACTATCATTTTCAGGCTCAGAGAAATCAAAACCGCCGTAAACATTAATGTTTTTAAAGCCTGCCTCATAAAGCATATTTTTCAGCGTTTCTTCACTATATGCCCTTTCACAGAATTCCTCGCTAAACCTATCGTAATTTACGCCGTTATAAACGAAAAAATCGAGCATAATTCGAACTTTATCATTATCAACAAGTTCATTATCCCATGATAAAAAGAAATCCTCTTCATCAAAAACATAGGTCTGATTATTAAGAAAGGTTCTGTGTTTATAAACAGAATTTACGTCGAAAATAAAAACTCCGTTATCATTCAAAGAGTTATAAATATTTATAAAGGTTTTTAAAACATCATTTTCATCTGTTAAGTGATTAATACTGTCAAGGCAGCAAATACATCCGTCTGCTTTAATTTCAAGGCTGAAATCCTGCATTTTAGCATTTATCAATGACAAGTCTTTACTATATTTAAAAAGCCTGTTTTGAGCAAATGAAAGCATTTCAACAGAAGCATCTATTCCGATAACATCAAAACCTTTATTAATTAGCTTTTCGCTCATAACTCCTGTTCCGCAGGCAAGATCGATAACCGTTTTAACATTATTATCCTTAAAAATGCCGGAAATAAAATCACTTCCGGCATCATAATCAACATTCTGAGTTAAAAAATCGTAGTATTTTGCTAAAAAATTATAACTACTCATCTTCTTCCTCTTTAATTCTTTCAAATATCTTATCATAGCCATCGCATCCATATTGGAGAGAACGGTTAACGCGGCTGATAGTTGCAGTTGAAGCGCCTGTTTCACTGACTATATCAGTATAAACGCATTTTTGAGAAAGCATTTTTGCAACAGCAATTCTCTGAGCAAGAGTTTTAAGCTCCTGAACTGTGCATAAATCCTCAAAAAAATCATAGCATTCTTCTGTTGTTTCAAGCGCAAGAATTGCTTTAAAAAGAAAATCAACATTTTTATCTGCAATTTTATTGTTCATTATAAGACCTCCGTAATTTAACTATCTAATAGTTTAACACATTAAAGTGTGATTGTAAAGAAAAAATCTCCGATTTCTCGAAGATTTTTCATGCTTATTTTTGTATTAACTTATCGTATATATCAAAGCAATCAAATGTTGAAAAGTAGTCCTTCTCGGTTTCAGCTCTTCTTATTAATTCAAATGAGCCGTCTTCTTTGAGAAGTATCTCTGCACTTTTGAGCTTTCCGTTATAGTTATAACCCATTGCAAATCCGTGTGCACCCGTATCGTGAATAAACAGAATATCTCCCATATCGATTTTAGGAAGCTTTCTGTTAATAGCGAATTTATCGTTATTCTCACAAAGCGAGCCGGTTACATCATAGAATTCGCTCTTCTTTGCGTCTTCCTTGCCGAGAACAGTTATGTGATGATATGCACCGTACATAGCTGGTCTCATAAGGTTTACAGCGCAGGCATCAACGCCGATATAATCTTTATGCGTATGCTTTTCGTTAATTGCTTTTGTAACAAGTCCACCGTATGGACCGAGCATATATCTTCCAAGCTCAGTACAGAGCTTAACATCACCCATTCCTGCGGGAACAAGTATCTCTTCATAAACTTCCTTTACTCCCTCGCCGATAGCTTTAATATCAACTGGATCCTCTTTCGGAAGATATGGGATTCCGATACCGCCCGAAAGGTTGATGAAAGAAATCTTAACTCCAACCTGGTCCTTAATCTTAACAGCAAGTTTAAAGAGCTTTTTGGCAAGAAGCGGATAATAGTCATCGGAAAGCGTATTACTCGAAAGAAATGCGTGCATTCCGAATTCTTTAACGCCCTTTGCCTTCATAACAGCATATGCAGCAAAAATCTGCTCTTTAGTCATACCGTATTTAGCGTCACCGGGTTCATCCATAATATCATTACTGATCTGGAAAACACCGCCCGGGTTATAACGGCAGCTCATTTTTTCAGGAAGCTTTCCGCATGCCTTTTCAACAGCCTCAATATGGGTTATATCGTCGAGGTTAATAATTCCGCCGAGTTCATTGCAGTATTTGAATTCATCAATCGGAGTATCGTTTGATGAAAACATTATATTATCCCCTGTTATTCCAAGAGCTTTTGAAATCATAAGTTCTGTTTTTGATGAGCAGTCACAACCGCAACCGTATTCATTAAGGATTTTAATAAGATATGGGTTAGGAGTTGCTTTAACTGCAAAGTACTCTTTAAAGCCCTCGTTCCAGGAAAAAGCATCATAAAGAGCCTTAACATTTTCTCTTATTCCCTTTTCATCATAAATGTGAAAAGGAGTTGGATATTTTTTTATAATCTCATTTGCCTTTTCAAGCGTTAAAAATGGTGTTTTGCTCATATTTTTTGTCCTCCTGAGATTTAATTAATTGATAATTCAATCTGTTTTTTTATTTCATCAAGACCAAGTCCGCTTTGCGAAGAAAATGGAATAACAGTGCAGTTATCAAAGCCGGCAAATTCTTTTTCCGACTCTTCAATCCGTTTTTTGAATTCTGTTTTATTCAGTTTATCCGCCTTGGTCATAACAATTATGAAAGGTATGTTCATCTCTCTCATGAATTCAAGCATTCCGAAATCGTCGGCACTCGGTTTATGACGCATATCAACAAGCAGAACAACAAGTTTAATATTTCGTCCGCTTTTAAAATATCCTTCCATAAGCTCGCCGAAACGCTCTTTTTCCTGCTTGCTGATTTTAGCGTATCCATATCCCGGCAAGTCAACAAACTTAACAGAATCAACGTCATAAAAGTTGATTGTTATTGTTTTTCCGGGAACAGAACTTACTCTTGCAAGTGACTTTCTATTGAATAACTTATTGAGTAACGAGCTTTTTCCAACGTTTGAACGCCCTGCAAAAGCAATTTCAACATTATCAGATTTCGGAAGTTGGGATGATATTCCGTATGCTCTTTCAAATTCCGCTTTGTTATAATTCATTATAATATCCTTATACCATTACACCGTTATTCTGAGGATTATCAACCTTTGTAGAATAAGTAATTAAATTATTATTGTCCTTTTTTGGCTGAGGAACAAATTCAAGCGCAGTTGAAACAATTTCTTCAAAATTCGATACGCAAATAAAATTAATACTGCTTTTAACTTCAGTTGCTATTTCCTCAAGATCTTTTTCGTTATCCTTAGGTATTATTACTGTAGTGCAGTCCGCTTTATAAGCTGCCATAGATTTTTCTTTTAGTCCACCGATTGGAAGTGCCTTACCTTTAAGGGAAATCTCACCGGTCATAGCAACATCGCATTTAATCGGTGTTGAAGTAAGTTCGCTAAGAAGAGCAGTTGTTATAGCAAGTCCTGCTGATGGTCCGTCCTTTGGAATTGCTCCTTCCGGTGCGTGAATATGTATATCCTTTGTTTTATAGAAATCCTTATCAATACCGTATATCTCAGACTTCGAGCGAATATAACTTACGGCTGTTTTTGCACTCTCTTGCATAACATTTCCGAGGTTTCCTGTTAGTTCTATTTTACCTGTTCCGTCAAGAGCGGATACTTCAATGGGAAGCATTGTTCCGCCAACCTGTGTCCATGCAAGTCCGTTAACAGTTCCGATAAGATTTGTTTTGCTTATTTCATCTTTTTCATACTTTTCAGCTCCGAGAAAATCTTTTAAATTCTTTTCTGTAATCTTAACAGAATTCTCTCCGCTTTCAAGTCTGAGAAGCGCTTTTCTGCAGATTGTTGCAATCTGTTTTTCAAGAAGTCTTACACCTGCTTCACGGGTATAGCATTCAATAATCTTATAGATTGCCTCGTTGCTGATTTTAAGCTCTTTAGATGAAATTGTATGCTTTTGCATCTGTTTTTTTATCAGGTGTTTCTTTGCAATATTAAATTTTTCTTCTATCGTGTATGAATTAAGCTCAATTACTTCCATTCTGTCGTGTAGCGGAGCAGAAATACTTGAAGTATCATTAGCGGTTGTTACAAACAATACCTTGCTTAAATCAACAGGAAAATCAATGTAGTGGTCATTAAAAGTGCTGTTCTGTTCACTGTCGAGAGCTTCAAGAAGAGCTGATGAAGGATCACCTTTATAGTCGCTTCCAACCTTATCAATCTCATCAAGAAGAATTATCGGATTCATAACGCCGCTGCTAATAATTGCATCAACAATTCTTCCCGGCATTGCTCCGATATATGTTCTTCTGTGACCTCTTATTTCTGCTTCATCATGAACACCGCCGAGAGAAATTCTTGCATACTTTCTGTTCATTGATTTAGCAAGAGACTTAACGATACTTGTTTTACCGACTCCGGGAGGACCGTATAAGCAAATTATCTGACCGCCGAAGTCCTCGTTTCTTTTTAAAACAGCTAGCGACTCAATTATTCTGTCTTTAACCTTTTCGAGTCCGTAGTGGTCTTTATCAAGCACAGCTCTTGCTTTCTTTAAGTTAACGCTGTCCTTTGTAAATTTACCGAAAGGAATTTCAAGGCATTTATCAAGATATGTTCTGACAACAGTTGCCTCATGGGAGCCCATAGGCATTTTCATTAACTTATCCGCTTCTTTTAGCAGTTTTTCTTTAATAACGTCACTGCATTTTAAAGCACTAATCTTTTGTTTATATTCATCAGCCTCTTCAACAGGATTTTCATTATCTCCGAGTTCATCGGAAATAACCTTCATTTCTTCCCTGAGAAAATATTCTCTTTGATTCTTATCTATTTCCTGCTGAACTTTCGACTGAATCTCCGCTTCCATTTTAAGAGTAAGATTTTCGTTTCTTATCTGGGCAAGAAGCTTTCTGACTCGTTTTTTAGGATTTTCTTCTTCGAGAAGATTTTGTTTTTCGCTATAGTCAAGAAAAGTATTTGCACAGATATAATCAGTAAGCTCACTGATATCGGAAATAGAGATAACCTTAGCTTTAACCTCATTTGATATTTTGGCATAAGAAGACGCATATGTTTCAAATTCGTTTTTTAAAGCTCTTGCATACGCGTTATCCTTTGAATCATATTTATATTCTTTTTCAATGTGATAATTAACCATCGCCAAAAGGAACGGTTTATTTTTAATCATTGAAACAAGTTCTCCCCTCTTCTCGCCTTCAACAATTACGCGAAGGTTATTTGAATTAGGGATTCGAAGCATTTGTTTTATTCTGCAAACAACACCAATTTTATAAACATCATCAACTTTAGGATCATCAACTGATGCATCTTTCTGAGTAATCAGAAAAACTCTCTGATCTGTATCCATTGCTGATTTAAGCGCTTCAATGCTCTTTTTTCTTCCAACATCGAAATGAAGATTCATGCCCGGAAAAACAACAATACCTCTCAAAGCCACAACAGGAAGAGCGCTGTAGCTTGAAAGCTCATCATTATTAACATTATCTAAATCATATAAATCCATATATCATTTTCCTTAAAATAAATTAGTAACATTATATAATAATAGTATAAAAAACGCAACAAAAATATTTTTTATTATAACAAAAGAGCTGTACTATAAAATACAGCTCTGAAAATCATGCGTTTTTAAGATTATCTGAGTTTATCTCAACAGCTCTTTTCTTTTTATCTGTTCTTATAAGCGGTTTTGATCCGTTTTTAACGCAATCTTCAGTTACAACAATCTTCTTTATTGTATAATCTGAAGGCACGGTAAACATAAGCTCTCCCAAAACCTTTTCAAAAACGCTGCGAAGTCCTCTTGCCCCTGTTTTTCTTTCAAGAGTAATATCAGCCATAGCTTCAAGCGCCTCAGGTCTGAATTCAAGTTCAACACCGTCCATTTCAAAGAGTTTCTGGTATTGTTTAAGAATTGAATTCTTAGGCTCAGTCATAATCTTAACAAGTGATTCTTTGTCGAGATTCTGAAGAACAGAAATAACGGGAATTCTTCCGATAAGTTCAGGGATTAAACCATATTTAACAAGGTCCTGCTGGATAACGCTTGAAAGAATGTCGTTCTTCTCTTCTTTATTCTTGGTAAGCTCTGATCCAAATCCGAGAGAATTTCTTCCGATTCTGTTTTCAATAATCTTCTCCAGACCGTCAAAAGCACCGCCGCAGATAAAGAGAATATTAGTTGTGTCTATCTGAATAAACTCCTGTTGTGGATGCTTTCTTCCGCCCCCCGGAGGAACATTCGAAACAGTTCCTTCAAGAATTTTCAAAAGCGCCTGCTGAACGCCCTCACCGCTGACATCCCTCGTTATTGAACGATTTTCGCTTCTTCTGGAAATCTTATCAATTTCATCAACATAGATAATACCGCGTTCTGCTCTTTCAATATCGAAATCAGCAGCCTGAATCAGCTTCAAGAGAATGTTTTCAACATCCTCGCCAACATATCCTGCTTCAGTTAAAGTTGTTGCATCAGCTATTGCAAAAGGAACATTAAGAATTTTTGCAAGCGTCTGAGCAAGCATTGTTTTTCCTACACCGGTAGGACCCAAGAGAAGAATATTGCTTTTCTGAAGCTCAACTTCTGCGTCATAGCCATAGAATATTCTTTTATAATGATTATAAACAGCAACTGAAAGATCTCTTTTAGTCTGTTCCTGACCAACAACATATTCATCAAGTTTTTCCTTGATTTCAACCGGCTTTGGAAGAACCATATCTTCATCTTCAGTTGACTTAACAGGCTCATTATATGTTCCGATAATGTCATTACAAAGTGCAATACATTCATCACATATATAAACACCGCCAGGTCCTTCTATCAGCTTGCTTACCATTCCCTCGCTTTTTCCGCAAAAGGAACATTTAGCGCTCTGGTAGAAATTAGAATCGTCTTTTGCCATTAAAAAGCTCCCTTATCTCTTATCAATTACCTTATCAACAAGTCCGTAAGCCATTGCCTCTTCGGCAGACATCCAGTTATCTCTGTCGGTATCCTTGACAAGTGTTTCATAGTCCTTGCCGCAGTTTTCAGCAAGAATTCTGTTTAACTTTTCTTTAGTTTTAATAAGATTTTTAGCAGCAATTTCAACATCTGTTGCCTGACCTGTTATTCCGTTTCCGCCAACAAGCGGCTGATGGATGAGAATTTCACTATTTGGAAGAGCGATTCTCTTTCCCTTTGTTCCACTTGAAAGAAGGAATGCGCCCATACTTGCAGCCATACCAACACAAATTGTTGAAACATCGCACTTGATGTAATTCATTGTGTCATAAATTGCAAGTCCTGCGGTTACAGAACCGCCCGGTGAATTGATATAAAGCGAAATATCTTTTTCACTGTCCTGGCTTTCAAGAAATAATAACTGAGCAACAACAAGCGATGCAGTATTATCATCTACCTGGTCAGAAAGAACTATAATTCTGTCTGAAAGAAGTCTTGAAAAAATATCTACACTGCGCTCACCTGCGCTTGACTGTTCGATAACATAAGGCACTAATGATGCCATATAATCACTATCCTTTCAAAAAATGTAAAGCTTACGCCTTAACAGCAGCTTCAACAATTAAGTCAACTGCTTTTCTTGTTTTGACATCCTGAGCAATCTGTTCAGCAGGAACTGCAGCTCTGATCTGATCTGCTTCCATCGAATACTGCTCGGCAAGTTTATCAACCTCAGCACTGATTTCATCCTCAGTTGCTTCAAGATTTTCAGCATTAATGATTGCTTCAAGTGCAAGAGAAACTTTAACCTGCTTCTTAGCACCCTCTTCAAACTGAGCCTTGAACTGATCCATATCCTGACCTAAATACTGAAGATATGTACTTAAATCAAGTCCCTGCATCTGAAGTCTGTATGCGTAATCCTGAACCATTTCATCAACCTTCTGGTCAAACATACAATCAGGAATTTCAGCTTCAATATTTTCAATAACAAGCTCAAGGAGTTTATTTTCAAAATCGTTTTTAGCTTCTGTTTCTTTTCTCTCGGAAATCTGCTTTTTAATATCTTCCTTGAGTTCATCAAGAGTATCAAACTCAGAAACATCCTTTGCAAAATCATCATCAAGCTCAGGAAGCTCTTTATGCTTGATTTCGTGAATCTTACACTTGAATACAGCTTCCTTACCTGCAAGGTCTTCCTGATATTCCTCAGGGAATGTTACATTAACGTCAAATTCTTCTTCGCTCTTATGACCTGCAACCTGCTCTTCAAATCCGGGGATAAATGCGCCTGTTCCAAGTTCAAGAGGATAATTCTCGCCTTTTCCGCCGTCGAAAGCAACGCCATCTACAAAGCCTTCAAAGTCAAGTTCAACGCTATCTCCCATTTCAGCTGCTCTGTCTTCAACTGTAACAAGACGGCTGTTTCTGTCTTGAAGGGTTTTGAGTTCGTTATCAACATCCTCATCAGAAACGTCAACACTGAGCATTTCGGCTTTAAGACCTTTATAGTCGCCAAGCTTAACCTCAGGATATGTTGTTACCTTAAATTTCATTTCAACGCCTTCAGCTTTGCTCATTACGGAAACATCAAGATCAAACGGCTGGTCAACTATGCGTAGCGCTGCTTCATCAATAGCGCTCTGAACAGCTTCGGGATATACAATCTCGAGCGCTTCTTCATAGAAAGCACCTTCGCCGTACATTTTCTCAACCATGCCCTGAGTTGCCTTACCCTTTCTGAAACCGGGAAGCTGAATTGATTTTCTCTGCTTCATAAAAGCAGATTTACAAGCCTCTGTAAATGTTGCAGAATCAACAGTTACTTCAACTTCATAAGTGTTTGTATCAACTTTATTTGATGATTTAAGTGCCATAATAATGACCTCCTAACATTCTTTTTTATTTACTGAAATGGAATTATACCATAGTTTACCTAAAAAAACAATAATTATTTATAATTATATTATCTTTTAATCAGCTTAGGTGTGAATTTTAAATTATCTGCTGAAATAAGTTCAAAATCAATACCGTTAATATTTTCGTTCAATGCATATTTAGCTGCGCCTCCGTGAAGATGCCCATAATAACACTTTTTTATTCCTTTTTCTATAAGTAAAGTTACTATCTCCTGACAATTTGTCTGAGTTGTTACGGGAGGATAATGCAAGAAAACAATTTTTTCGTCAGATGTAGCGCTATCTATTGAAGTTTTGATTCTGTTAACCTCTCTTAAAAGGATTTTTTCATCGTGAGCTTCTTCTGAATCAAAAAACCATCCCCTGCTTCCGCAAACAGACACTCCGTCAACTTCATATGAGTTATTAAATAAAAATTTTATAGTATTAAAGTCATTTTCTTTAAGAAATGCGTTCATTTTTGTAAGCGTTGTCCACCAATAATCGTGGTTTCCCTTGCTTATTATTTTCGTTCCATTGAGATTATTGAGAAAATCGAAATCCGCCCTTAGCTCCTCAAAATTAATAGCCCAGCTTATATCCCCGGCAATAACTACAGTGTCGTTTTCAGTTACTAAATTATTCCAGTTTATTTCAATTCTTTTAACATAATCCTTCCAACCCGGAAAAGAGTCCATCGGCTTATTAGTTCCGAAGGACAGATGTGTATCAGCAATTGCATACAAAGCCATGGACTTTTCTCCTTGAATAATTAATTTAGATATGCCAACAATAAAACTGAAGGGAGTGAAAGAGATGGACAAGAAAATCGAAGGAATAACCTGCGACGCAAAGAACTGCATTTATCACGATAAGGCAGAACACTGCACAGCAGGTCACATCAATGTTGGTTGTCACACTGCTAAAGAGCCAAGTGAAACAAAATGCGAAACATTTGAATGCTGCAAAGATTGCAAATAATAATTTCGGGAGGTTAAACCTCCCGTTAATTATATATTGAGCAATTTAAATACCATTTCGCTCATATTCTCTTTAGAACAAATCTCTTTAAATCTGACTTCTTTGTCTTTAAGAGCTTTAAGCGGTTTTGGCACTTCTGCACCGGTCAGCTTATTAAGCTCATAAACAGTTTTAAACTCATCTGATATATCGTTAGTATCGCTTGACAATGCATTTAAAACGCTCTTTGAAAACTTATAAGGTGAAGCGGTTGAATCAATTACCGTTGGAATATCATCGCCACTCGTTTTTACATAATCCTCATAAACCTTAACGGCAACAGCAGTATGAGTATCACAAAGATAATGATAATTTTCAAACTGTTCTTTAATTGTTTCAAAAACACCTTTTTCATCAGAAAATCCAGCTGAGAACAACTCACCAATTTTTTCTCTGATATCATCTGTAACTGTGTATTTTCCATCACTTGACAGTGAAGACATAAGCTCATTTACGAGATGAGCATTTTCACCGCTGATATGATAAAGAAGTCTTTCAAGATTTGAAGAAATAAGAATATCCATTGAAGGCGAAGTTGTTGTAAAAAACTCTCTGTTTTTGTTATATTCACCGCCGTTAATAAAATCGGTTAAAACATTATTAGAATTAGAGGCACAAATGAGCTTTTTAATTGGAAGCCCCATTTTCTTTGCGTAGTATGCAGCAAGAATATTTCCGAAGTTACCTGTTGGAACAACAACATTTATTTCGTCACCGCAAGATATTCTTTTCTGTTCAACAAGATCACAGTAAGTAGAAAAATAGTAAACTATCTGTGGAACAAGTCTTCCCCAGTTAATAGAGTTTGCAGATGAGAACATCATATTCTTTTTAGCTAGCTCAGCTTTGATTTCATCGTCTGTGAAAATTGATTTAACGGCACTCTGAGCATCATCAAAATTACCGTTTATTGCACAAACAGCTACATTTTCACCCTCCTGAGTTGTCATTTGAAGCTTTTGCATCGGTGAAACTCCATCCACGGGATAGAAAACAAGTATTTTTGTATTTTCAACATTCTTAAAGCCTTCAAGTGCTGCTTTTCCTGTATCTCCGGAAGTTGCAACAAGAATAACTATAGTTTTTCCGTCAGCGGTCTTTTTAGCAGAAACCGTCATAAGATATGGAAGAAGTTGAAGCGCCATATCCTTGAATGCACATGTTGGACCGTGCCATAACTCAAGAATATTCTCATTGCCGTTTACATTGACGGTAGGAGCGATTTTTTCGTTTGAGAACTTCTCTTTTGCATATGCTCCGTTAACGCAGTATTCAAGTTCCTCATCGCTGAAATCAGTTAAAAACTCCTTTAAAACAGTTTTTGCTCTGTTTATATAGTCCATTTCAACCATTGATTCAATCTTTTGAATTGAAAAGGAAGGAAGTTCACAAGGAACAAAGAGTCCGCCCTCCTCACTGATTCCGCGCGCAATTGCCTGCGCAGCAGTAACTCTGATAGAATTATCTCTTGTAGATGTATAAAACATATATATTTCTCCTATGATTTGTTAGTAGTATTTTATACTAAAGTAAATGCATTTTCAAGATGTTCAATAGATTTTATTTCCCTGTTTTCACATAATACTTCAATAACATCAAATCTTGGCTGAAGTAAAGTTTTATTATTTTTTAAATAAAGCTTTGCTGTTGCAATAATTTTTTGCTGTTTTGAATAATCAACAAACTCTCTCGGATTTGCTATTGAATTAACACCGCGCATTTTTACTTCAACAAAAACAATATATCTTCCTTTTCTTGCAATAATATCAATCTCGCCGAATCTGCAGGTATAATTGCATTCAAGAATTTTATATTTCTTTTTGACAAGGTATTGCGTTGCCTTTAGTTCGGCTAATTTTCCTGTGTTGTTCATTTTTTATTATACCATGTTTTAAGAAAACTTTGTCTGTGTATTTCGCAAGGTCCGAATTCATCAAGCATCTCATAGTGCAGCTTAGTACCGTATCCCTTATGCTTTTCAAACTGATACTGAGGATATTTTTCAGCCATTTCAAGCATATATCTGTCCCTGCTGACCTTGGCAAGAATCGAAGCACACGCAATACTTTCACTTTTTGCGTCACCCTTAACAATGCACTGGGCATCAATATCAAGTTTCGGCAGTCTGTTGCCGTCAATAAGAGCATAGTCGGCTTTAAGAGAAAGACCTTCAACAGCTCTTTTCATAGCAAGATAGGTTGCATTTAGTATATTTAACTCATCTATTTCCCTTTCACCGGCAGAGGCAATACAGTATGCTAAAGCGTTATCACAAATAACATCAAAAAGCGCTTCCCTTTTCTTTTCAGATATCTTTTTTGAATCGTTAACCCCTTCAATAGTACATCCCTCAGGAAGAATTATTGCAGCAGCATAAACAGGACCCGCAAGCGGTCCTCTTCCTGCTTCATCTACACCGCAAACTAATTTATATCCTTTATTCTTCGCTTCATTTTCGTATAAAAGCCAATCCATTAATATTCTCCTACGGTAACTCAAGTGTTATTCTTCCGAGCTTACCTGCACGAAATTCGTCGCAGACAATAACAGCGGCTCGTTCGAAGTCAATCTCTCCGCCTTTAATAAGAAATCCTCTTTTTTTACCAATAAGTTCAAGAATTTCCCATCCCTGCAGGCTTTCATCAATGCTAATTTTATAGCGATCTTCTATTGCAGACGGTCTTGTTTTTGAAAGAACTTCAAGAAGACGGCAGGATAAAGTCTGAATATCGGTTACTTCATCTTTAACAGATCCAATAAAAGCGAGCTTATCGCCGATTTCAGGGTCATCAAACTTAGGCCATAAAACACCGGGAGTGTCAAGAAGCTCAATTCCGTTACCAACATTAAACCACTGATTTTGCCTTGTTACACCAGCTTTATCGGCAACCTTTGCTTTCGAATTTTTTCCCATTCTGTTTATAAATGATGATTTGCCTGTATTGGGAATACCAACAACCATTAGTCTGAGCGGTTTATTATCCATTCCCTTGCTCTTGTTCTTATCAATAACAGACTTTAATGCCTGTTTAACAGTTGAATCAAATCTATTAAGTCCCTTTCCAGTTCGGCAATCAACAGGAAGAGCATATTTGCCTTTATTTTTAAAATAGTCAATCCATAGCTTTGTTGCATTATTATCTGCAACATCGCATTTATTAAGAAGGATAATTTCAGGCTTATTTTTAATCATTTCTTCAAGCTCAGGATTTCTTGAACTTAACGGAACTCTTGCATCAACAATTTCAACAACGCCATCAACAAGACTCAAGGACTCTTTAATAAGCCTTCTTGTTTTTGCCATATGACCCGGAAACCACTGAACATTTTGCTTGATAAATTCCGGCATTGATAATTCTCCTTTTAAAGATTTATTTCATTATATATTAAATCAGGTTAAAAATCAAACAAAAAAACTGCAGGATTCCTGCAGTTTTTAAGTTCTTATTTAAGGTTTTCTTTAACCTTAGCAGCCTTACCGACTCTGTCACGAAGATAATAAAGTTTAGCTCTTCTGACTTTACCTGAACGAACAACCTTAACATCAACAACGTTGGGAGAATGAAGCGGGAAAACACGCTCAATTCCTACACCGTATGAAACACGGCGAACAGTGAATGTTTCAGAAATGCCCGATCCCTTCTTAGCGATAACTGTTCCTTCAAACATCTGGATTCTTTCTCTTGATCCCTCGCGGATGTTAACAGAAACTCTGATTGTATCACCGATTTCAAACTTCGGTGGCTCTGCTTTTATGCAATCATTTGCAATCATTTTAAGTGCGTCCATTTTATTTCCTCCTTATTATTTATGAGATGTTCTTATCAGGAGTACCGACATTGGACCATCTTCTAAAATGCGTAACGCTCGCATTTTACGCGCGGACAGAGTACTCCGCGGATAAATGCTGGAATATAATAACATAAAGTTAATAACTTGTCAAATGTTTTTTTAGTATTGATCGAGAAAGCATTCATAAACATTATTATTGAGAGAATCAACGCCAAAGAATTCAATACTTTTTGAATTAATAACCAGTGTTGAATTTTTCCAAATATTTGTGTGATTAGTATTTTTATTAATCGCTTGAATTTCAAGTGTGGTTTCATATCTTCCGTTTTCTTTAATAAAGAATCTTGAATCAAGGCACCACACGCCTTTTATTTCAGTATTATGCTTTATAATATAATCGTTAAAAATAATTTTGTTGAATGATGTAAAGCTTCCCTCATTGTCAAGAGTAAGAATTAGCTTAGCACCATTGTTTTCACTTAAATTTTCATTTAAAATAATAGCATCGTGAAAAGAAAAAGGAACATTGATTTCACCTGTATTTAAAACCTGAAATCCCTCAATGTTGAATTTTCTTTTATTTTTCATTATTTATACTCCTTTAAATCCTTTGTTAAAAGGCGGATTCTTGAAATGCTTTTATATTCAAAATCCATTTCAATAAGCCTGATAATTGTATCAAAAAGAAGTGATGGATTGAGGTTTTTATCGCTTCCCGCAAGAAGTCTGATATTAAGAACAATCTGATTATCTCTTATTGATATACTGTATTTATCAATAAACTGCTTGATATCGGTTTCCTTCAAAATTCTTTTTTTGCCCTTTTTACCTTTTTTAAGAGCTAATATTTCATCCTGTTCTAAAACCGATTTAATCTTTCCGAGCGCCATTTCGTTATCGTTAAACTCAAATTTATAAACATAATCACTGAAAGCAATATCGTGAGAGTCCATAAAATCGCTATAAACTTCAACAATTCTTATTCCGCTTGGAAGAACTTCGTTCATTTTGTTTTTGATTTCTTCATTCGAAATATCATTAAGTATTCTTATGTCAACATTCTCACAAAGGCTTTCAACTCCGAGAGAAAGTGGAAGCGAAAAGCTCATATACGGATGAGGATTAAAACCTTCAGTAAACCATAAATCAATTTTTGCTCTTGAAAAAGCTCTCTGAAATGCTCTGTTTATATCGAGATGACTTATGTATTTTGCAGTATCAGTTTTAGCAAAACGGAGTCTAATTTCTTGCATCACAGTGTCCTCCGTTCAGTTTATTGGCTCCACATCCTGAGCATTTAATTCTGCAATGCGGAGTTGTTTTATTCTGGTGAGCTTTGATATTCTCTTTTTCAAGGAATTTTCTGCTGACTCCGTAATCAAGATGATCCCACGGCAGAACTTCTGAAAATTCACGTTTTCTCTGAGTATAGAAATAAGGGTCAATACCATTATCTTTAAATGCTTTCATCCAGGCATCAAAATCAAATTTGTCATCCCATGAGTCAAATTTACAACCATTTTTAAAAGCAGAATACAAAACTCTATTTAGCTTTCTGTCGCCTCTTGCAAAAACTCCTTCAATCAGTGAAGTTGGCGTTTCGTGATAAGAAACCTTAATCTTTTTTGAAGGAATACTCTCAAGCAGGTGCGCCTGTTTCGCTTTAAGGCTATCCATATTATCCTCCGGCTCCCACTGAAAAGGAGTGAAAGGCTTCGGTATGAATGAAGCGCAGGATACTGAAACCTGAACACCCGTTCCCTTCTGACGTTTTTCATTTCTATAAAACGCGTGAACAACCTCCATTGCAAGATTTGCAATGCCTTCAATATCCTCCATTGTTTCAGTCGGAAGACCCATCATAAAATACAGTTTAACGGTTGTCCAGCCATTCTCAAATGCCTTGTTGCAGGTATTGAGAACTTCTTCCTTAGTTACGTTTTTATTAATAACATCCCTCATTCGCTGAGTTCCCGCCTCAGGCGCAAATGTTAAACCGCTTTTTCTTACAAGTTTGAGTTTTTCAACAAGTTCATCTGAAAAATTATCAACTCTAAGACTAGGAAGCGAAAGATTGATTTTATCTTTCGCCGTCCAGTCTATTAATGAAGAGAGCATTTCATTAACACTGGAATGATCTGAGGTTGAAAGAGAACAAAGCGATAATTCATCATATCCCGTTGACTCAATAAGTGCCTTGCTCTGAGCATTTATTGTTTCAACACTCTTTTCTCTTATTGGACGGTAAATAAAGCCTGCCTGACAGAAACGGCAACCCCTGATACATCCCCTGAAAATCTCTTCAACAGCTCTGTCGTGAACAATATTAATAAAAGGAACAACAAATTCTTTAGGATAATAAACCTTGTTTAAATCGCTTATAATAGACTTTTTAACGGTTTTCGGTGCGCCGTTAGTTGACTTTAACTCTTTAAGTGTTCCATCCGGATTATAGCTATCCTCATAAAACGACGGAACATAAATTCCGGTTATATCCTTTGCTTTAAGTAAAAAGTCTTTTTTTGAAAGTCCTTTTTCCTTGCATTCCTTCAATACATCAAGAACTTCGTTTGTACTTTCTTCGCCCTCGCCGAGAAATATTATATCCGCAAATTCTGCAAAAGGCTCAGGGTTGCATGTGCAAGGTCCACCGAAAGCAATTATAGGCGTAAGACTTTCCCTATCCTTTGAAAAAAGCTCTATACCCGCTAAATCAAGCATATTAAGAACATTTGTGTAGCTAAGTTCATACTGCAATGTAAAGCCCAGCATATCAAAATCCTTGATATAATCGCCAGATTCAAGAGCGAAAAGAGGAACGTTGTTTTTTCTCATCAGCTCTTCCATATCGGTATCGGGTGCAAAAACTCTTTCACACCAGCAATCTTCCCTTGCGTTTGCCACTCCGTATAAAATCTTCATACCGAGGTGGCTCATACCTATTTCATAAATATCAGGAAAACAAAAGGCATAACGAAGCGAAACAGCATTTTTATCCTTAACAACGCTATTTAACTCGCCGCCGGTATATCTTGCAGGCTTCTGAACATACTGCAAGAGGTTTTCAACTTCTTTTTTAATCATAAACTCTCCGTTCATTCAAATGAATTATTCAGTGAAAAAATAAGTATATAAACAGAAATGAGTAATAACGAAATATTTCTATTAATAATAGAAAATATCAATAATGCTAAATAACCGATAACAGAAAATGCTTTAAATATATTATCAGAAACAAAAAGCCCTAATGTTCTGTTTAATATTAGTTTAACTGCTCGCCCTCCGTCAAGCGGATAAAGAGGCATGATATTAATAATCGCCAAAGGATAATTAATTTCCCTATTAATATTAAAAAAAAATAATATAAAATTCAGGAAAGCTCCCGATAAGAGAAATATCAATTCCTTAATAAAAGGCAGATTACTTCTATGCTTTAAACCAATACCGTAGAAAGCAAAATTTATTTCAATCGGTTTTTCACCAAAAGCAATTAAAGCTGCTAAATGAGCGCATTCATGCAATGACGAAAACAATAATACTAACAATATATTACCGTTTCCGATAAACATAGAAAAAGCAATTATTAAAAGCAAAGAATAATATATTCTAATTCTGACATTGTTTATATAAAATACCATATATAAAAATACGCACTTATACAAACAATATTACTTCTTATTTGAATCGATATAGCTCTGAAGAATCATAACAGCAGAAACCGCATCAACAGTTTCTTTTCTTTTTTTGCCTCTGACATTATTGTCTGAAAGCGCATTATGAGCCATAACAGTTGTAAGGCGTTCATCCTGAAAATCAACAGAAATATCAATCAGTTTTTCAAGCTCTTGACCAAGCGCTTTGCATTCATCACATCTATAGCCATATGATCCATCCATATTTCTCGGAAGTCCAATAACGATTTTCTGCGGTTTCTCAGTTTCAATTATCTTGATTAATTCCTTTATAAGCTTCGGTTGATAGCTTTCTTTAATTACTGAATAAGGGGATGCTAAAATTTCATTTATATCACAAAATGCAATTCCTGTTCGCTTATCCCCATAGTCAACAGACATTATTTTCATACTAATACCTTTAAAAAGAATAGGAAAACCGGATATCCGATTTTCCGTGTTCTTAGTTTTTATTCATCATTTTCCTTATTATCTTCACTTGTATCCTCTTTTTTAGCCTCGGTTGTATCTTCTTCCTTTTGAGCTTCAGAGGTGTTTTCATTTGAAGATTCAGTCGTTTTCTTATCGTCTTTCTCGGTAGTTTTCTCGTTTTTGTCGGTTGTTGGTTTTGTTGTTGGAGCAACATAGTTTGTCCAACCGGGAAGGTTGTTTTTGTCAAACCAACCGTAAAGATTACTTCCGCTGCAAAGTTTTCCGTTTTCAGGAGAATATTGTCTGCATACTATAGAATCAGGCGTCGGGAATTCAGATTTATTTACTCCCTTTCTGTCATAAATATTTCTCATAACAAGATTCCAGATAGTTCCGCTCGGATTAGGAGAAAGATAATAGTGAACCTCTTTTGGAGTATCGTAACCGTACCATACACCGCCGATATATTCGGGTGTACCACCTATAAACCATCTATCCTTATCCTCAGTGGTTGTACCGGTTTTACCAAAGCACTGTATTCCGGAAAGTTTATAAGGAGTACCTGTTCCCTGAGTCATAACAGTCTGAAGGATTTTATTCATAATTCCTGCAGTACTGTCTGAAATTGCAGTTTCCTTTGAGCCTTCGGGGTCTTTTTCAACAATAACATTACCGAGTGAATCTTCAATCTTATAATAAGCGTATCCTTCGTAGTAATATCCGCCGTTACCAAAAGCCTGATAAGCCGTTGTCATTTCAAGCGGAGTAACACCGTTCGTAAGAGATCCGGTTGCCATAGGAGCATAGTCATCATCGTTAACACTCAAAGTAGAAATATGATAACGGTTAGTCATATAGTCATAAGCATACGATGTTCCGATTTTGTCAAGCGTCTGAGCAGAAATAGTGTTCATAGATCTTGCAAGACCCTGTTGAACAGAAACGTATCCGCCTGAATATCCGCCGCCCTCATTAGTTGGCCACCATTTGCCGCTGCTAAGCTGTAATAACGGTTTATCGGGTGTCGGAGTTGACCAATAAATATTAGTATTCGGATCATTAAGACTCTTTTCGAACGCTGGGCTATATACAGAAAGCGGTTTAATAGTTGAACCCGGCTGACGCTTAGATTGAGAAGCTCTGTTCAGAACTCGGTTTGCTTTCTTTTTGCCTGTTCCGCCGACTATACCGAGAATTCTTCCTTTATAGTTCATAACAACGCATGCACCCTGAACAGATTCATCGGGCATTCTGCGATAGTTAACATAAACATCCTCAATAGCATCCTGAACATCAAAGTCAACAGCGCAGTAAATTTTAAGACCGCCGCCGTAAATCATATTTTTAGCTTTCTTAGCACTGTAGCCCATTTTCTGAAGGTCGGAAATAACCTCTTCAATTACATAGTCCGTATAGTATGAATAAACCTTTTGTTTATCCTTTGTTACTCGCTTATCTTCTTTAACTTGTGAGCCTTTATAATTCTTTGAATTGGTGAAGACCATTTCATAGTTTTTAGCGTCTTCATACTCCTGGGATGTTATATAACCAAGCTCCTTCATTTTCTTTAATATCCAGAGCTGACGGTTTCTATTGTTATCAGGATGAACGAGTGGGTCATATTTTGACGGATACTGAGTTATTCCTGCAAGGCAGGCACATTCAGCAATATTAAGATCCTCAACATCCTTACCGAAATATGTTTCAGCAGCTGTCTTAACACCGTAACATCCATGGGATAAATAAATTGTATTAAGATATGCCTCAATAATTTCATTCTTTTTATAGTGCTTTTCAATATTTAATGCTGAAAGAATCTCATTGAACTTTCTGACAAAGGTAACGTCATTTTCATCTGTTAAGTTTTTAATAAGCTGCTGAGTTATAGTTGATCCGCCCTGGCCTGAATTTCTTGAAACCAGGATAACACCGCCAACACGTTTCCAGTCAACACCGTGGTGCTTTTCAAAACGCTCGTCTTCAACAGAAATAAATGCCTGGGGAAGATATTCGTTTATGTCTTCAAGATTAATCCAGACTCTGTTCTCTTCTCCGTGAAGTCTTGCAATTTCAACGATATTTTTCTTCTTGCTGTCTTTATATCCATAGAGGAAAGAAGTCTGATTCTGAGAGAATTTTTCTTTATCAAGGTCAAAAACAGCATCGCCATGGATAACACTGTATCCGTAAATACCTATTACCGACGCACAAACAACAGTAACAACGCCGAAAATCATAATAAGTGCAAGAAGCACTTTTCCGATTTTTCCAAATACTCTTGAAGCTGCAGATTTCTCTTTTACAGAAATGTTCTTTTTCGGTTCATTCTTCTTATCTTTATCTGCTTTCTTGTTGCGTGCTTTTGACTTTTTCGTTTTAGAATCATCATTAACACTGTATGAAGAAGGCAGCGAATCACCTTTCTTTTTCTGGTTATCTCTGTCTTCGTTATAAACCTGTTGGGAATTATTCATAAAAGATTCCAATAAATCTTCATAATCCTTTGATGCCATAAATGACTCTCCTTACGGTAAATATTATATTAATTATATAATATATGACCCAAAAAATAAAGTAGTTTTTAATATTTTTTTCTGAACAGCTTATTTGCTCTTTTTTTATTCATCTGAATGAAGTGTTCTTTAATAACAACATCATCATAAGTTTTTTTAGCTCTGATAAATACCCAGAAGTTTTTTCTGCATTTTTTGCACCTGACAGCACCTTTAAAAGATTTATTCTGCTGAATATATTCTTTTGCAGGATCAATCGTTCCCTTGCAGACTGGACAAGTAAGTTTATAGTTATAAACATCGAAAAGACTTGTTACGGGCTCAGTTATATAATAAGGTTTGAAAAGCAGTCTTTCAAAATACTTTGAATCACATTCGTGAATGTAGGTTTTCAGTTTATCAGCGTTGTAAACTTTCTTAAAGCATTCAAGAGCAACATAACAATCAGCAAGCGCACGGTGAAGTTTTTCAGTATCAACATCAATCACCATCAATTCGGCACAATTCGAAAGTCCAATCTGATTATTACTGTTTTCGCCCTCTCTCTTAATAAAAGCCATACAGTACTTTTGAACATCGCAGTATTTTTTTATAAATGATATATTGCAATTATTGTTATTAACGAGAAAATTATTACTCATAACAAACAAGTCAGAGTTGCTCCAGCTCATAAAAAGATTATCCGTATCGCCGCACCATCTCTCAAAATCTGAAAAAGCGCTGTTGAAATCAATACCGTTTTCCTTGATTTCATCCATTGTAATCTTAGTTATATTTTTACAGCGGGATGATAGTTTTTTAGTCAATTTCGGAGTTACAAGCTGTTTAAATGTATCAACAACATTAAGTGAGCTATCTACCTTAACGGCTCCGATTTCAATAATCTCGTTAAGATATTTATGAAGAGCGTGATTATATCCGTTATTCCACTCTAAATCAAAAATAATATAGTACAATTTTATTCTCCAACAAAAAATAGCCTTGCATTAACAAGGCTATTCGTTCTTTAGTTATACAAAAAGAAATACAAGAAAAGCAGCAAGAACTATTGCGAAGAAAAGCCCGATTAACCATTTTGTTAATCTTTCAAGTTTGCCTTCCACTGTTCTTCCTTTAGATTTTCCGACAAACGAATCAGCGCCGCCTGTGATTGCTCCGGAAAGATTCTGAGAACGGCCTTCCTGCATAAGAACCACAATGGTTATAATAATTGATGCAACAATAAGCACTGCACCAAATACATAATGATACCAAACCATAATATTACCTCCGTAGTATTAATAACACTTGAGAATTATATCATAATTAATTTAATAATGCAAGAACTTTTTTAAATGCTTATAAATTGTTTAAAAAGTTATCTGGTCTGTGTTATCAGCAGGGCCCGGAAGTGCGCCCGCAGCAGGAAGATTTTTAGTTCTGAATCTCCATGCTTTTTCAAACTCGCCTTCCTGATAAAAATGCATTGATTCAAGGCGGCTGTTCTTCTTCTGAGTCATAACAGAAACGCCGATTGTGTCTTTCGTTGTTTTAGGGGTAAGAGAGCCCGTATTAAGTATCAACATTCTTCCGTTTGATGAACATAAAACAAGTTCAGTATCCTCTTCAATATATTCAATACAACTAAGATTAGCTTTTGATGAATACGCATTAATAAGTTTCTTTCTGTTAGTCTTTGTCTGATATGAGGAAATATCAACCTTTGCAACCTTTCCGTTTTCAAAAGCAAAAATCATATATCCCTTATATTCACGAACAACGCAGATAAATATAACCTTTTCGTTTGCCTCCATCTCCAGCTTTGAAGCGACAAAAGTTCCAAGCTGGGATGCCTTAGAATCAGTAAAATCATCAACCTTTGCCTTATATACCTGTGCTTTGTCGGTAAAGACAAGAAGCTCATCCTTGTTTGAGCATTCAAAGACTTTATCAACGCTGTCGCCTTCCTTAACCTTCTGTTCACCGCTCATACGGAGATTGGCAGTTCTAATTTTATTAAGATAGCCTTCCTTTGTTATAAACAGCGTTACCGGATAATCGGGAATTTCAGCAGCTGCGCTGACATCATATTCTTCAACTTCATAAAGAATTTCTGATTTTCTGTTTCCCGAATATTTTGAAGCAACTTCATTAAGCTCTTTAATAATTATCTTCTTCTGCTTGTTTTTGCTCTGCAGGATTGAGTTTAACTCTTCAATCTCTTTTTTGAGATTTTCAATATCTTTAGTACGCTTTAAAATGTATTCTCTGTTAAGGTGGCGCAATTTGATTTCAGCAACAAATTCAGCCTGAAGCTTATCAATACCAAAGCCAATCATAAGATTAGGAACAACATCGCTCTCAGCCTCGGTTTCTCTGATGATCTTAATTGCTTTATCGATATCAAGAAGGATTTTTTCGAGCCCTTCAAGTAAGTGTAGTCGCTGAGCTTTTTTATCAAGAGTAAACTGAGTTCTTCGTCTGATACATTCAAGTCTGAATTCAATCCACTCTTTAAGAATATCTGTAACTCCCATAACCTTAGGATAACCCTTAACAAGAATGTTGAAGTTACAGGAAAAAACATCTTCAAGCGGGGTCAGTTTGTATAGCTTTGTCATAAGGGCATCTGCGTCAACACCGCGCTTTAAATCAAGAGTTATTCTCAAGCCTTTAAGGTCGGTTTCATCACGGATATCACTGAGCTCTTTAACCTTATTTGTTTTAACGAGTTCAACAATTTTATCTATAATTGCTTCACTTGTTGTTGTGGGCGGTATTTCAGTTATATCAATGCAGTTATAAGACTTATCATAACTGTATTTTGCTCTTACTTTAACCGACCCCCTTCCTGTTCGGTAGATTTTATCGAGCTCATTTTTATCATAAATAACGTATCCACCGCCGACAAAATCAGGCGCTAAAAGCGTTTCTGAAACATCGTGGTCCGGATTTTTTATTAGTGCTGTTGTTGTTTCGCAGAGTTCACCTAAATTGAAGGATGCGATTGAAGAAGCCATACCAACCGCAATACCCGTTGTAACATTTGCAAGAATTGAAGGAAATGTTACCGGAAGGAGCGTTGGCTCTTTCATCGTATTATCATAGTTATCTACGAAATCAACAGTATCCTTGTTTATATCCTCAAACAGCTCTTTTGCAATGGGAGCGAGCTTAGCCTCAGTATAACGTGAGGCAGCATACATCATATTTCTTGAATAGGCTTTACCGAAATTACCTTTTGATTCAACATAGGGATATAAAAGGCTTTCATTACCCCTTGAAAGACGAATCATTGTTTCATATATTGAAGCGTCACCATGGGGATTGAGCTGCATCGTTCTTCCGACAATATTTGCGCTCTTTATTGTTTTCCCCTGTAAAAGTCCCATATTATACATAGTATATAGGAGCTTTCTATGAGAGGGCTTAAAACCGTCTATTTCAGGAATAGCTCTTGAAAGAATAACACTCATAGCATAGGGCATATAGTTTGATTTAAGAGTATCGACAATATTTTCACTCTTAATTGTTCCTGCGCCCTGAATATGAACATTGTCAGCTAAAGGATTAGTATTTGTCTGAACTTCTTCTTTTTTTCTTCTTGCCATAGTAAATACCTCCTTCCTTAGCTTACATCTGCGGCATCAATATAGAGATGACCGTAATCGGAAATATATTCTTTTCTTCCTTCAAGATTATCTCCCAGAAGCAAATCAAACATTTTTGAAGTTGCCTCTGCCTCATCGGGAGTAACTTTAATAAGTCTTCTTGTTGCAGGATTCATTGTTGTTAAATTCATCATATCCGCTTCGTTTTCACCAAGACCCTTTGAGCGCTGAACAGTGTAGCTCTTATCACCTATTTCTGCCTTGATGTCATCCATTTCAATTTCGTTATAAGCGAAATATGTCTGATCCTTGCAGGTTACTTCATAGAGCGGAGATTCAGCAATATAGACTTTGCCCTCTTCGATTAGCTTCGGCATCAGACGGTATATCATAGTTAAAATTAACGTTCTGATCTGGAAGCCGTCAACATCTGCATCAGTACAAATCATAATCTTATTCCATCGCAGAGCATCCATGTCAAAGAGTGAAACATCCTTTGCAGCCTTACTTTTAACCTCAACGCCGCAACCGAGAACTTTAATCAAATCGGTTATGATATCGCTTTTGAATATCTTATCATAATCCGATTTAAGGCAGTTTAGAATCTTACCTCTGACTGGCATCAGCGCCTGGAAATTAGCGTCCCTTGCCTGCTTACAAGCGCCAAGAGCTGAATCACCCTCAACTATGAATATTTCTCGTTCGGAAACATCCTTTGAACGGCAGTCAACGAATTTCTGGATACGGTTAGTCATATCAACCTTTGACTGCAGGGTTGTTTTTAGATTCTTTCTTGTTTTTTCAGCCTTGATTCTCGAACGCATATTTATAAGCATCTGGTCTGCAATTTTATCTGCATCCATCTTATTCTCAATAAAATATACTTCAAGTTGCTTTCTGAAGAAATCAGTCATAGCCTCCTGAATAAATTTATTGGTTATGGCTTTTTTTGTCTGATTTTCATACGAGGTCTGAGTTGAGAATGAAGAAACAACAAAAATAACGCATTCTTCAACATCCTGAATATTAATCTGAGAATCAGTTTTATTAAATTTATTGCTCGATTTGAGATACGAATTTATTTGATTGACAAACGCACTTCTGAAAGCCTTCTCAGGAGCACCTCCGTGCTCAAGAAAGCTCGAATTATGATAGTATTCTTTTAACTGATTGTTAAGTGAAAAACAAAGGGAAGCTTTGATTTTCAATTTATAGTCATCAAGGTCTTCTCTATCGCGTCCTACTCTTTCGCATTCCCAGTACTGAGGAGTTGTAAACGCCTTGTCTCCTGCAAGCTCTTTAACATAATCCTGAATACCGTTTTCATAGCAATATTCAAACTTTTCAAAATTAGACGAACTAACCTGATTCTTAAATATAAATGTTATATTATCGTTAACAATAGCCTGGCGTTTTATTGTTTCCTGAAAATATTCAACCGGAACATTAATATCAGTAAAAACCTGTAAATCAGGCTTCCACTTTATCCTCGTTCCTGTGTCCCCTCTTTTTCCGTAAGGCTCCTTCTGAAGTCCGCCAACATTTTCGCCGTGCTCAAAATGAAGATTATATCTGAATCCACCAGATTTAATTTCAGCGTCCATATATTCAGAAGCGTACTGGGTTGCACACAAGCCTAAACCGTTAAGTCCGAGAGAAAACTCATAATTATCTCCGCCGTTGCCGTATTTACCACCCGCGTATAACTCGCAGAAAAGAAGTTCCCAGTTAAATTTATCTTCATTCTTATTATAGTCAACAGGGATACCGCGACCAAAGTCCTGAACCTCAACAGACCCATCAAGATATTTAGTAATAATAATCTTGCTGCCGTGGCCCTCTCTTGCCTCGTCTATTGAGTTACTCATAATTTCAAAAATAGAATGCTCACAGCCTTCTATTCCGTCTGAGCCAAATATTACTGCAGGACGTTTTCTAACCCTGTCAGCTCCCTTAAGAGATACAATACTTTCGTTTCCGTAAGCCTTTTTTGCCAAAATCATGCCTCCTATAAAAAGTGTACATACGCAGTGATTATACAATATGTTGTATTAAAATGTCAAGTTTAATCTATATAAATAATAACCGCAGTACAAACTGATAACAGTTCATCCTGCGGTTATTGTTAAATTTTAATTAGGAATTATTCAGCATTTTCGCCATCAGTAAACTTTTTGCGTTGTTCAATTACTGCGTTATGTATATCTTCCTTTGTTTTGCCTGTAAGCTTATAGAAGAAGAACGGAACGCCTGCAAGGAACATCATAATACCATGAAATACGGTATAGAAGAACAACATTGCAATCTTTGTATTCAGGCTTTGTTCCGGGTTTGGAACCAAATCAGTCGGCTGAATATAATGAATAATTGAATGTTCACCGTAGAGAATTTTCGGAGCAAGGGCATTAGCAATGGTACCGCTTATCATAGTACCGATTCCGATAACTGTTGGAAGAGTTGCATCAAGGCGTTTTCCTGTTTTAAGTTCAATATCCTCAAGAACATCAGCCTGGAACATTGTCGGAAGAAGATTAGAAGCACCAAACTGAAGACCGATTAAGAACAGTGCAACTATAAATACAATCTGAAGCGCTTTGTTTCCACTCTTGAAGTAAGTATATCCGATTGAGAATGCAGCAACATTTATGATTACTGAATAAACACCGCTTGCAATATAGAGAACTTTTGAATTAAACTTCTTGAGAAGGAAGTTGATAACAAGCATTCCTACCGCTGTTCCAATTCCTGTTGGAAGTCCAAAAAGAAGGAATTTTGAAGTTGAGCCAAGTAAAGCAGCTGCAAGAAATGGACCGAGATATGTTGCGATATTTCTGAAAGTCTTTAAAAAGTCAGAAATAATGATAGCCCATGCATACTTATTTGTAAGAATATCCTTAAAGCCTAAAAGCGGGTTTTTCTTTTCAGCAGTATAAGCAACTCTCTCTTTTACAGCTGTCATACCGAGAAGCATTGCAATAACGCCAACAACTCCGCAAAGTCCTGCGCCAATGATATACTGCAAGCCCTCGTTATCCTTCCAGATTAAACCGATAACAAGAATTATTACAAGAGGAGCTGAGTTACCGACAGCAGAAACAATACCTCTGAATGAAATAACGGTATCTCTTTCCTTCATATTAGGCGTCATAACAACGGCAACCATATTAACGGAATTTCCGAAATGAGTTGTTATAGCCCATGCAACGCCTATTGTTACAATATAAATCATAACAAGTGTTCCGCTCAAAAATTTAGGAGTAAAGAAGCTTAGAACGAGAAGTATTCCCGCAGGTATTGCTGCATAGATACCAAGAGGCTTGAATTTACCCATCTTTCCGACTTTTCTTCCGTCAATATACATAGCAATAAAGAAATTGAGAAAAAAAGGAATAATGCTTAGTAATGTATTATAAAGAGATGCCTGATTATCCGAGAGTCTTAATACATTAACAATATAAGCGTTTCTGAAATTACCAACCATACCTGTCATATTTGTATAAAAGAATACGGCAACAAGGTACAGAATAAATTCACTCGGTTTTACATATTTGTTTTCCTGTTTGTTGGCATTTAACGCCTGATCCATAAAAACACTCCAATCATATATTTTTTCTGCATTTTAAGAATATCACAAATAAAATAAAAATGAACGTGAAAAAATCACATTCATTTTTAATATTATCACAATATGATATGTTTTTTATTACTTTCTTGTTAGTCTTCTGAACTTAAGCGGTGATATTCCTTGAGAATTTTTGAATACAGTAGAAAAATACTGCTGGTCTGCATAATGCAGAAGTTTAGCAATATCGCCTATGCTGACATTTGTATGAGTTAAATAAGACTTTGAAACATCAATCTTTCGTTCAATAAAATATTTATACGGAGTTATTCCGTATTTAGCCTTAAATACATTGATAACATAGTTCTTTGAGTAATTAACCTCAGCACAAAGCTTATCGAGATTAAATTCATCCTCAATGGATTCATCAAGGTACTTTTTGATTACCTCGGCAAGATCCTCAGTATCAAACTTCGACATATCCCTGAGATACATAAATATTTTAACTAGCTGAATAGTAATTTTATTAACCATAACATCATATGGGTAATCACTTGTTGAAATTTTAAATATTTCTTCGAAATACTGTTTAACAGCGCAATTTGGGAAATAATATGTATCTTTTGGAAGATAATTATCAATCATTGCATTGGCAAAATCGCCGTAGAAAACAATCCAGATTTTATGCCAAGGATTGAATTCGTCTGCTTCGTATTTATGCTTTGTTCCCTCTCTGAGAAAATAAACATCTCCCTTTGAAGGCTTATGATACTGCCCTTCAATTTCAAGTGAGCCGGTTCCGTCAATAATATATTCAAGCGCAGTCATATCAGAGCAGTCACGTGAAATTTTAAATGTTTTGTCGCACCAAGTCTCACCAACAAGCCATACGCTGACAGGATCATCGGGGTTACTGAATGAGGTATAATTTTTAAAATTTTCAATCATAATAATTTTCCTAACAAATAAATTGATAAAAATAAGTGTATTTTCTGTTGAAAATATGTTATGTTAGTTTTATAATACTACAAACCCTAAAAAAAATCAAGATTTGGAGAGAAATATGTCAATTATTAATCAAAACAATACATTTATAATTCAAACAAATTCAAATCATTATGTTATCGGAGTTGATAAAAACGGAACAAACCGATTTTATTACTGGGGAAAAAAATGCTCGATTGAGGACTATTGCGCTGATTACGTCGGATTTTTAACCTCAAATCATACAGACCTTGACGGAATTTGCCAGGAATGTTCGCCTTTTGGACTTACAATGTACAGAAACTTCGGTTTAAAAGCAATGTTTCCTGACGGCTGTCGCGAAATTTCTCTTGATTTTATTAAAAGTGAATCAGATAAAAACGACTTAAAGCTCATCTTTAAAGATAAGTGCTATTCTCTTGAAGTTATTCTCAACTATAAAACTTATGATGATTCTGATATTATCACAAAATGGATAACTGTTAAGAATACAGGAAATGAGAGTATTATTTTTGAAAAGCTATTTAGCGGAGAATTTTCTCTCCCTGGAGTGAAACCATATAAATTTAAAAACACAAACGGCTCATGGGGTGCAGAATTTCTTGAAACAGAAACTCTTCTCGACGGTGGCTCTCTTATTTATGAAAGCAGAAGAGGAACAAGTTCCCACATTAATTCACCTCAATTTGTTGCACATCAAAACGCTGATGAAAAAAGCGGAAATGTTTTCTTTGGTGTTCTTGAATACAGTGGAAATTTCAAAGTTGAGGCAAGCAGGGATTTATATGGTAAAACAAGAGTTGCTCTTGGATTAAATGATTTTGACTTTGAATATGAGCTTACTGCAGGAGAAACTTTTGATACTCCGAAAATTCACTTCGGTTTATCGGAGGGCTTCGGTAATATGTCAAGGAGTCTGAACAGATTTGCAATCAATCATATTTTCCCAAAGAAATTTGCTAAAACTCCCCTGCTGGTTCTCTACAATTCATGGGAAGCAACATATTTCGATGTTAACACTGCTGACCAGAGCCGACTTGCTGAAAAGGCTGCCAAAGCGGGAGTTGAGCTCTTTGTTATGGATGACGGCTGGTTTGGTCAGAGAAAGGATGACCACGCAGGACTTGGCGACTGGTATGTAAATGAAGAAAAGTTCCCCGGTGGTCTTACTGAACTTATTAATAATGTTAATAAGCTTGGTATGGATTTCGGAATATGGGTTGAGCCTGAAATGGTTAACCCTGACAGTGATTTATACAGAAATCATCCCGAATGGGCATATCACTATGATACAAGAACTCCCAGTGAACTCAGAAATCAGCTTGTTCTTAATATGACAAAGCCTGAAGTTCAGGAGTATATATATAATTGTTTAAGCGATTTACTGAGCAATCATAACATCAAATACATTAAATGGGATATGAACAGACCGTTTTCAGAAGCCGGCGCAGAAAACCTTAAACATCCTAAAATGCTCTGGTATCTTCACACAAAAGCAGTTTACGACCTTGTTGACCGCTTAAAAGAGGAGCATCCGGATGTTCAGTTTGAATGCTGTTCATCAGGCGGCGGACGTGCTGACTGGGGTGCATTCAGGCATTTCGATATGATCTGGACAAGTGATAATACAGATGCTATTGACAGACTTAATATTCAGAACGGATATACTCTGACAAGACCTATAAAAGCTATGCGAGCATGGGTTACCGATATTGAGGGATATAACAGAAACACTCCGCTTGAATTCAGATTTCATGTTGCGATGAGAGGTTCGTTGAGTCTCGGCGGAAATATGCAGAAATATTCTGACGAGGATATGAAAATATCTAAGGAGAAGATAGATTTTTATAAGAAAATCAGGAATATTGTTCAGTTTGGAGATATGTACAGACTGCTTAATCTTGATGAAGATGAGATTTCCGCTGACATATATGTTAATGAAGAAAAGAGCAAAGCTGTTTTATTCATTGCAGCAGTTAACACAAGATGCTTCAAAAAGAGCATTCCCCTTTTTATCGACGGACTTGATGACAACAAGAAGTATTCATTCACCTTTGATAATAAAGAAATTGTTAAAAGCGGTGCTTATCTTAAAAACGTTGGTATTCCGCTTGAAGTTCGTCAGCAGTATTATAATAAAATAATTGAAATAAATGAGGTAAAATAAATGCGTTGCGATGAAATTAATATAAGAGACCCTTTCATTCTTAACGAAAACGGAAAGTATTATCTATACGGAACAAGAGCAGCTCATTTTGGTATTAAAACAAACGGATTTGATGTTTACACATCCAATGACTTAATTGAATGGAGTGAGCCACACGAATGTTTTAATTCTAACGAACACGGTTTAAATACTGAGGTTAACTGGGCGCCCGAAGTACATAAATACAAAGGATTATACTATATGCTTGCAACATTTACCAAGCCTAACAATCTCAGAGGAACATATATTCTCAGAGCAGATAATCCCATGGGTCCTTTTGTTCCCCACAGTGAAGGAGCCGTAACACCTTATGAATGGGAGAGCCTTGACGGAACACTTTATATTGAAGACGAAAAGCCCTATATTGTTTTCTGCCATGAGCATACTCAGATTATCGATGGAACGGTTTGTTATGCAGAATTAAGCGATGATCTCACTAAAAGAATCAGTGAGCCTGTAACGCTTTTCAGCGGCTCATCACCTTCCTGGGCAGACAGAAAGCCTGAGGGTGAACACTATACTACTGACGGACCGTTTATGTTCAGAACAAAAGACAAAACTCTTTTAATGATATGGTCAACCTTTATCGGACACACATATATTGAAGCGCTCGTCAGGTTTAAAGACGGAAAGATCAATGATAATTTTGAACATCTTTCTCCGATTATCACCGATGACGGAGGTCATGGTATGATATTTGAAGCAGATGATAAGCTATATCTGACATTCCACTCCCCTAATCAGACCGATTACGAAAGAGTAAAGCTTACTCAAATTTGTGACAAAGGCGATACAATAGCTGTTAAATAATTACATAAACCCTGAGGTAAAAATCTCGGGGTTTTGCTTTGTCTTGGGCATTATTAATCATATGTATATATTTATTAAATAAGATTTTGTCTTATTTTAACAAAAAATATTGAAATATTATAATTTTATGTTATAATATACAAGTAAATTTATATTGGGGGGAAAATATGAACACCAAAACATTACTGTATATTCTGAAAAGAATATTACTCGCAATTTTTACGGTTTGGGTAGTAATAACCGTAACTTTTTTTGTAATGCATGCTGTTCCCGGCGGACCATTTGTCGGTGAAAAAGCAACAACTCCAGCCGTTCAGGCGGCTATGGAGGCTAAATACGGACTCGATAAACCGTTAATGGAACAATACGGAACATATCTTAAAGATATTGTTACAAAATTTGACTTCGGTCCTTCTCTTAAACAAAGAGGAAGAATGGTTATCGACATTATTATGGACGGACTCAAAACTTCGATGAAACTCGGTGTTCTTGCAGCAATTCTTTCAGCGATTGTCGGAATTATTCTCGGAGCAATCGCAGCACTGAGAAGAAATAAGTTTATTGACCGATTAATTATGGTTATAACTACTGCATTCGTTTCTATGCCATCATTTATTATGGGTTCTCTTTTGCTTGCGCTTTTCGCAATTTCGCTGAAAATTCTTCCTGCAAACGGCTCAACTCCGGCAGGATTGATTCTTCCAATTATAACTCTTGCGCTTTATCCTATGGCATACATAACAAGATTAACGCGTTCTTCAATGCTCGATGTTCTCGGTCAGGATTACATTAGAACAGCTAAGGCAAAGGGTGTTTCGAATGCAAACATTATTTTCGGACATGCTCTTAAAAATTCACTTATTCCTGTTTTAACATATTTCGGACCAATGCTCGCTTACATAGTAACCGGCTCACTTGTTGTTGAACAGATTTTTGCTGTTCCCGGTATAGGTCGTGCATTCGTAAGTTCAATCACTAACCGTGATTATCCTATGATTATGGGAACAACTATTATTCTTGCGGCTCTTATCGTTATAATGAATTTAATAACTGATATACTTTATAAAGTAGTTGATCCGCGTATAACATTTGAGTAAGGAGGAGGACAGTGATGAAAAAGAAATTTTCATTTCATGTAGATTTGGATATGTTTATTCCTGCATCTGATGAAGAAAAAGAATATATGGTTCAGATGCGTCCGTCTTCCACTTTCTTCAAAGACGGTATGAAAAGACTTTATAAAAACAAGGTTGCTTTTATTAGTTTAATAGTAATTTTACTTATAACAATTTCAAGTATTGTTATTCCAATGTTCTGGCCATATGATTACGATGACCAGCTCGGTGTTCAGCCGGGGCAGATGGTTGACGCTTCATATAACAACTTAAAGCCCTTTAAGTACGGCGCAACAGAACAAGAAAAAATAGATGCAGGCGAAAAGGTTTTCCCGCATATTTTCGGAACTGACGCTGCAGGAAGAGATTATTTCATTCGTATTATCTACGGAACAAGAGTATCACTTGCAGTTGGATTCTTTGCAAGCATTATTGTTCTTCTGATAGGAACTCTTATAGGCTCAATTTCCGGATATTTCGGTGGAACGGTTGATACCATTATAATGCGTTTTGTTGATGTTATATATTCTCTGCCCGATATGCTTATGGTTATTCTGCTTTCGGCAGTTTTCAAAACGACTTTGACTCCTGCAATAGAAGGAACTTCGCTTGCAGGTATCGGCGCAAATATTATAAGTTTATTTATTGTATTTGCACTGCTCTACTGGGTAAGTATGTCAAGACTTATCAGAGGTCAGATTTTATCCCTAAGAGAACAGGAATACGTATTATCTGCAAAAGTTACAGGAGCTAAAGGAAAATGGATTATTGTTAAACACTTAATACCTAACTGTATCAGCGTTGTTATTATTTCAGCAGCTCTTCAGATTCCTTCGGCAATCTTTACTGAAAGCTATCTTTCATTCCTTGGACTCGGTGTTAATGCACCAATGCCCTCACTTGGTTCTCTTGCCTCCGAAGCTCTTAACGGACTTACAAGTTATCCTTACAGACTGGTAATTCCTGCAATAGTTATTTCACTTATCGTTCTTAGTCTTAACCTCTTCGGCGACGGTCTTCGCGACGCATTCGATCCGAAGCTGAATAACTGATTGGAGGTTTTGATATGGCATTATTAGAAGTTAAAAATTTAAAAACATCATTCTTTACCGATGCAGGTGAAGTTAAAGCTGTTAACGATGTATCTTTCTCTCTTGATCGAGGAAAGGTTCTCGGTATTGTTGGCGAAAGTGGATCAGGAAAATCCGTTACAGCTTACTCAATTATGCAGATTCTTGCCTCAACCGGTAAGATAGTTGGCGGCTCAATTAAGCTTGACGGACAGGAACTTGTTGGCTCGGGCGAAAAGGTTATGAAAACCGTCAGAGGAAATAAGATTTCAATTATTTTCCAGGATCCGATGACCTCACTTAACCCAACTTATACAATCGGCAGACAGCTAATTGAAGCAATTACTCTTCATACTAACAGAAATAAAAAAGAGGCATATGAACGAGCTGTTGAAATGATAAGGCTTGTTAATATCAACGAACCTGAAAAGAGAATGAAACAGTATCCGTTTGAACTTTCAGGCGGTATGCGTCAGAGAATTATGATTGCTATGGCGCTGGCATGTGAGCCTGATATTCTTATCGCTGACGAGCCTACTACTGCACTCGATGTTACAATTCAGGCTCAGATTCTTGAACTTATGATTCAGCTTCAAAAAGAGCTTGGAATGGCAATAATAATGATAACTCATGACCTCGGCGTTGTTGCACAAATGTGTGATGAAGTAATTGTTATGTATGCAGGCTCTATCTGTGAGCAAGGAACTGCTGACGAAATATTCTATAATCCCTGCCATGAATATACAAAAGGTCTTATGCGTTCTATTCCTACTGCTGATACAGCGGGAACAAAGCTGCAGCCTATAACAGGAACTCCCATCGACCTTCTGAATATGCCCGAGGGATGTCCGTTTGCTCCGAGATGTGATAATGCAATGAAAATATGCATTCATCACAGAGCTGAAACAATGAAGATAAACGACGACCACAAGGCAACCTGCTGGATGAATGTAAAAAAAGGTTTGGACAGCGGAGATATTGAATTAGAGGAAGGCGGTGAAGAGAATGTCTGATAAAACTCCTATTATTGAAGTTAAGAATTTAAAGCAGTACTTCCCTATCAGCACCGGAATGTTCAGAACAAAGCCACTTAAAGCTGTTGACGATGTTTCATTTTCAATTAATAAGGGCGAAACACTCGGACTTGTTGGTGAATCAGGATGCGGTAAAACAACTGTTGGAAGAACTCTTCTCCACCTTTATAAGCCTACTGCAGGTCAAATATGGTATGACGGAAAACTGATTAAGAGCAAATCAGATATTAAGGAATTCCGAAAGAAAGCAACAATGGTTTTCCAGGATCCTTACTCATCTCTTAATCCGAGAATGACCGTATCCGATATTATCGGTGAGCCGCTTGATGTTCACCACTTATATGAAAACAAAAAGGAACGTGAAGAAAAAATACTTCAGTTTATGGACTATGTCGGACTTAACAGTGAGCACGCTTCAAGATATGCTCACGAATTCTCAGGCGGACAGCGTCAGAGAATCGGTATTGCCCGTTCACTTGCAGTTAATCCTGATTTCATCGTTTGCGATGAGCCTGTTTCTGCTCTCGACGTTTCTATTCAGGCTCAGGTAATCAATATGTTTGACGATCTTCAGGATAAGCTCGGACTGACATATCTGTTCATCGCTCATGACTTACTTGTTGTTCGTCATATCTCGGATCGAATAGCAGTTATGTATTTAGGTCACATTGTTGAGCTTGCTCCTGCTAATGAGATTTATAATAAACCGCTTCATCCATATTCAAAATCCCTTCTTTCTGCGGTTCCGGTACCCGACCCGAAGATTGCAAGAGCTAATAAGAGAATTGTTTTAAGCGGAACTATCCCCTCACCTTTAAACGCTCCTTCTGGATGTCCGTTCAGAACACGTTGTCAGTATGCTTGTGATAAGTGCGCTGAGAGTATGCCGGAACTCAAAGAGATTTCAAAAGGACGTTATGTAGCTTGTTTTAGAGCTGAGGAGATAAACGATTAATTTGGTAATTTGTACAGAAATGTACATTGATCATTTTCATTATTATAAAAATTTAATTGAAAGGAAGGTATGATTATGAAAATGAAAAAAATTATCTCTGCGCTTCTTGCACTTGCGTTAATCTTAAGCTTAGCTGCATGTGCAAAAAAAGGCGGAGAGACAAAAAAGAACACTGATGCTAAGACATCAATTTCAGTTTGTCTTGCTTCAGAGCCCGACACAATCGACCCTGCTCTTAACTCAGCAGTAGATGGCGCTACTCTTCTTGCTCATCTTTTCTCAGGTCTTGCTAAATGTACCCAGACTGATGATGGCAAACTTGAGCTTGCTCCAGACGCAGCTAAAGAGCTCGTTGAAGGTGTTACAAACGAAGACGGTACAGTAACTTATACCTATACTCTTAAGGATGGTCTTAAGTGGTCAGACGGTAAAGACGTTACTGCAGGCGACTTTGAGTTTGCTTGGCAGAGAGCTGCTTCTCTTGAGACAGCTGCTGACTATGGCTATATGTTTGACGTAGTTGACGGTTACGACAAGGTTACAGAAGCTGACGAAGAAGGCAATCCTGTAAACAAAGACGCTAAACTCAATGTTAAAGCAATTGACGACAAGACTCTCGAAGTAACTCTTGCAAATGCAGTTCCTTATTGGAACGAGCTTCTTGCATTCCCGACCTACTTCCCAGTTCGTGAGGATGTAGTAAGCAACGAAGGTTGGGCAACAGATCCGTCAACATATGTTTCAAACGGACTTTACACACTTGCTTCTTGGGAACACAACTCAGTTATCACTCTTGAAAAGAATGAAAACCATCCTGACGTTTCAACAGTTAAGATGGACACAATTAAATGCTATCTTTCTGATGATGCTAACAACATGCTTTCAAACTTCAAGAACGGCGAATGGCAGTTCATCGATTCTGTTCCTACAAACGAGATTGAAACAATCAAGAACGAGAACAAGGATGAATTCTACAATGTTGGTCAGCTCGGCACATACTATGTATGCTGGAACATCAACAAGAGCATCCTTCCTGAAGGAACTTCATTAAAGGGCGCTGAAGCTGATAAGGCAGAAGCTGAAATCAAGCAGGCTCTTGGACTTCTTATCGACAGAAACTACATCGTTGATAAAATTGCTCAGGGCGGACAGGTTCCCGCTTCAACATTCGTTGGTTCAGGTCTTACAGATGCTGACGGCAAAACTGAATTTATTCAGAACACAGGCGTAAGCGATAAATTTGTTGGTTACTTTGATGCAACAGCTGACGCTGTTAAATCAAACTACGATTCAGCTATCGAAACTCTTAAGAAGTACTACAAATTTGACGAAGCTTCAGGCAAGTTCACAGACTTCCCGTCAATCACTTATCTCTACAATACAGACGAAGGTCATAAGGCTATCGCTGAATACATTCAGTCTGCATTTGCTAACGTAGGTATTGAAATGAAGCTCGAAAACCAGGAATGGGCTACTCTTCTTAACACAAGAAAGCAGGGTAACTACACTGTAACACGTAACGGTTGGCTTGCTGACTACAATGACCCGATTTCATTCCTTGATATGTGGACAACTTCGTCTGGTAACAACGACGCTCAGTTCGGTAAGGGCAACTATAAGGATGCTAAATACTACAGCCTTGACCTTACAAAGTTCGGTTATGATGACAAAGTTGAAAATGGAACTTGGGCAGAAACATATGATGTTCTTATTTCAAGAATTAAGACTTGCACAGATACTGAAAACCGCTACGCAATGATGCATATGGCAGAGGATATGGTAATGGCTACAGGTTGTATCACTCCTATCTATTACTACACAGATCAGTATATGCTTGCTAAGAACGTTAACGGTTTCTTTGCTAGCCCACTTGGCTACAAGTACTTCATGTACTGCACAATCGACTAATTTTAAATTAACTTTTAGTCATTGAAATCATAACCACCAGTGAAACTGGTGGTTTGCACAGGCCCTAGAAGGGCCGCCTACTGGCTCGCCGACTAAAAGTCGGCACTGAAGTTTGGCAGTGCATTACTTTTTCAAGCAGCCGCTCACGTGCGGCTGTTTGTTTTTT
>JAFSRX010000074.1 GCA_017445905.1 Eubacterium sp. | reverse complement strand
TCCATTTCTACAACAACATCCGTATTCAAACCAAAACAAAACTGACACCCTTGGAACAAAGATGTCAGTTCGTTGCTTAAATCTTAATATTCTACACCACAGGGGTGTTTTTGTGCTGTCTGTACAATATGGTGCAGTTCAAATTTTGCGGTTCTCTTTTGTTTTTAATATTCCGTTTTATCAAGTTTTCCGAAGGTGTTGAAGGGGTAGTAGCGGAATTTAACCTTTCCGATAATAAGATCCCTATCTACATAATTAGTTGAAATCCAATAGCGGGAGTCGATTGAACTCTCTCTGTTATCTCCCATAACAAAATAACTGTTTTCGGGAACCTGATACGGTCCGAAGTTTCCTGTTGGCTTGCAGGCGGTTATGAAATCATCTTTGAGCTGCTCGGTTTTTCCGCTTGAATCGGCAACATAAACAACCCCGTTAACGATTGTAACTGTTTCGCCCGGCAGACCGATTATTCTTTTAACATAAAATTCCTTTTCATTTCCCTTTGCAACCTCGTCGGGAGCTTTGAAAATGATTATATCGTATCTTTCCGGGTCGTTAAAATTATATTCAATTCGGCTTGCAATAATTCTGTCGCCCTCCTGAATTGTGTTGAGCATTGAGCCTGTTGGAACAACGGCGTTGGCAAACACAAAGGTTTTAAGAAGCATTGCAACAATAAGAGCAATAATTATCGGAAGCAAAAAATCGAGCGTTTCTCTGAGCTTTGATTTTTGCTTTTTTTCTTCTTCATTTATATTTTCGTTTTTGGTATTTTCTGAATTCATTTTTTTGCCCTCTTATTTCGAGAATTTTAAAACTATAATATCATAGGGTTTCATTGTTATATCGAGCTTTTCATTGTATGAGAAGGTTCCGCCCGTATCAAGAGCTGTTTTAAGATAAACAGGAATGCATTTTGTTCCTTCAAAATTCTCACTGACGCCCATAAGCTTATTAAATGTCAGTGTCAACGGAGTATCTTCATTGCTCGGATTTCTCAGCGCAACAATTCCTTCGCCGTTTTCAGTGAAGGAAACAAAACCATAGATGTTATTTTCCGCAGGGTCGCCGCCGATGAATGAGGCGTTTTTAAGAATATGGTAATTTTCTTTCTGGAAATTCATAACTCTTGCAAGCGAATTCCATTTTTCATCATTCATCAATTCAGGAGAGATATAAAGCTCGTTGAGTGCCTGACCTCTGATGGCGCACCAGACTATATATTTGTTGAATTCCTCGTCATTGTAATTGGTCTTTGCAGCCTTGCCGTATATCGGCTCGTGATTATAAACAGCGTTTAAAGGAAGTGCTGATGAACGGCGGATGAAGCTATCATAGTATCTTGCATCACGGTAGGTTATTTCTGCATCCAGTTTGCTCTGTTCTTCAATATTTTCTGCAAATCCGATATCCTGTGAGTTCTGAAGCCAGAGGGAATTAACCCACTGAAGCCACCAGGGTGAGGGATTGACATAGCAGGTCATATTGATGAATAACTCGCTGTTTGCCTCTCTAAGCTTTTCAAAAAGACCAATCCATCTGTGCCACATCTGAGTAACATAATACATATCCTCAAATCCGCCGACTAAGTGGTCGTGTTTTTCATTCTTACACGGAAGAAGCGAAAAGCCGTCGAGTTTAAGATAACTTAATGAAAGCGAATTAATTTTATCAAGAAGAAATTCAGTAAGGTTATTAATATATTTCTCTGAGCAGGCGCAGATATCGTTTGCCTCAGCATTGAAATAACCGTTTTTGCCTCTCTGAATCTTCTGAGCAAATTTTTTACAGTATTTATATCCGCCCCTCGGAGAAAGCCAGAGTCCGAGCGAGCTATCAAATGTATTTGTCAGCGCGGCGATATCCTTTAACTCATTCGGGAAAGCCTTGGTTTTAACTTCCCAAAATTTTGCTTTGTTATTCTGCCATCCGTCGTCGATAACGTAGGCATCAAGCGAAGGCGCACCGTGGCTTTTAAGATTATCATATACTGATGTAAAGAGAGATTTAACGCCCTCTTCATCAATATTATCCATATTTTCATACCAGTTGTTAAACTGAAAACGAATAGCTCTCGGAGTGCTGATAAAATCAATGTATTCATTGAATGCCTTTTTAACTTCAATTAGTGTGTTATCGCTTGCAGCACCCATAACTGTTATCGGGCATTTAAAAGTTAATTCGCTTTCAACAACAAAGTATTTTATCTGACCTCTTCCGTGGAGTATTCTGTTATCAGTTGCAGGAAACTCACAGCCGAAGAATAAACTGTCAATAAAAAACGGCTGACCGAGCATTGCTTGATATGGCGGAATTTCGCTGCCCTCAACTATGTCAACGCCGAAATGGGTCTGAGAGTTAACAATTCCAATGTTTTCAAGAAGAATTGCGCTTATTTCGGCGTCTTCCCTGCGGTTAACAGTCAGCTGCTTACAGATTGAATTTCCGTCCGGGTGAATCCAGTATTCAACAGTTACGCTCACCCCTTTGTTTTCAGCGAAAGTAAAGCTGAGCTTTCCGTCTTTTTCGCTTGAATCAACAACGGGAAGGCGCTTAGATGAAAACTGAGTTCCATCCTCAAAATAAATAACAAATTCACTTGAGTTTCCGTCAGGAATAAAATTCATATCTGAAAACTTGTTATGAATCTGGCTCGCATAAAAAGTGTTGTTTGAAATTTTAAATTCTCGTTTTAAACGTTTGCTTTCTAATTTAAACATAAATAAATTCTCCTTATAGCCTCCCTTGCTAAAGGGAGGGGGACCGCTTGCGGTGGAGGGATGGTTACATAAGTTTTAGAACGCCTATATGCAACCCATTCAAATCCAACCGACCATCCCCTCTGTCGTCCAAAAAGCCGTTAGCCATTTCTTATTATCAGTGGATGACATCTCCCCTTTGGCAAGGGGAGCAAAAAGGTTACTCGCTACGCTCAGTCATTTTTTATCTCCTCAAGAGCTCTTGCGAGCTGGTCGGGGCAGGAGGTTCCTTTATAATTGCAATCAATTCCTTTTAAAACAGAGATAACCTCGTCGATGCTTCTTCCCTTAACAAGAGCTCCGATTCCTTTCAGATTGCCGTTGCATCCGCCAAGGAAGGAAACATCACCGATGGTTTTATCCTCGTTAATATCAATTGTTATTTCTCTTGAGCAAACACCGCTCGTTTTATATTTATACTGCATATTTATTTTCCTCTACAAAATAATATCTATATTATTATACATATTATCCGCTTTCAATTCAACATTAATTTGTGAACTTTATTTATTGACAATTCTATTGACTTTGTTTATAATATCAGCGCATTGTATCCACAGAAGTAAATAGATATACTTCAAAAGCAGGTTTTTGGTGTTTTAAATCGGCTTTCGGAACAGTAGCAGAAAGGAAAATTTAATATGAAAACAAACACAAAGACAAAAATGATTGTCGGTCTTGGAGTTATGACGGCTGTTGTTGTTGTTCTCCAGCTGCTCGGAAGCTTTATCAAGTTCGGAGTTTTCTCAATTTCACTTGTTTTAGTTCCGATAATTGTTGGCGCAGCGCTCTACGGAATAGGAGCAGGCGCATGGCTCGGTCTTGCTTTCGGCATAACGGTTATCGCATCGGGCGATGCAGGACTTTTTCTTACAGTCAGCCCCGCAGGAACAGTTTTAACCGTTCTTCTTAAAGGTGTTCTCGCAGGTCTTGCAGCAGGAGCAGTTTATAAGGCGATTGAAAAGAAAAACAAGCTTGTTGCTGTTATAACCTCTGGAATTTGTGCTCCCGTTGTTAACACAGGAATATTCGTTTTAGGATGTTGGCTTTTCTTTATGCCTCTTATCAACGACTGGGCAAAGGCGGCAGGCGCTGAAAATGCAGGTCTTTATGTTTTAACGGGCGTTGTAGGACTTAATTTCTTTGTTGAGCTTGCAATCAACCTTGTTTTAAGCACAGTAATCGTCAGAATTATCACCATTGCTAAAAAAGACAGTAACTAATAAATAAAACGTAGCTTCGGCTACGTTTTTTGTATATATTTACATATTGACATAAACATTCATTTTATACTATAATATAGTCCCGAAAGGGAAGGGCTTTGCTTATGAAGTTAGTTCTTAAAAATGCTCTCGTTTTTACGGGAGAGGGTTTTGAAAAAAACAACATAGTTATCGAAGATTCGAAAATCGCTGCTATCGGCAATTCTGTTTGTACTGATGGCGCAAATCGTGTTTTCGATTGTAATAATAATTATTTAATTCCGGGTTTCGTTGATGTTCATGTTCATCTTCGTGAGCCCGGTTTTTCTTATAAAGAAACGATTAAAACAGGAACAATGGCTGCGGCTGCTTCTGGATATACCGATGTCTGCTCAATGCCGAATGTCAATCCTGTTCCCGACAGCCTTGAAGGAATAAAGGCTCAGACGGATATAATAGAGCGCGATGCCGTTATAAAAGTTCACCCCTTTGCTTCAATAACTAAGGGAAGAAGGGGCGAAGGCGAGCTTGTTGATTTCAAAGCTCTCAGCGATATTGCAGTCGGCTTTTCGGATGACGGCTGCGGAGTTCAGGCTGAAAAGGATATGAAAGAGGCTATGAAAAAATGCGCCGCTATAGGCAAGATTATCTCCGCTCACTGTGAGGTAAACGAGCTTCTTAAAGGCGGATATATCCATGACGGCGAATATGCAAGGCTCCACGGGCATAAAGGCATATGCTCCGAAAGCGAGTGGGCTCAGATTGAAAGAGATTGCCGTCTTGCCGAGGAAACAGGATGCTCATATCACGCTTGCCATATTTCAACTAAGGAAAGTGTTGAGATTATCAGAAAGGCGAAAAAAAGAGGCGTTAAAGTTACCTGCGAAACTGCGCCCCACTATTTAACCCTCTGCGATATGGATATGAAAGATGACGGAAGATTTAAGATGAATCCGCCGCTTCGAAGTGCTGAGGACAGGCAGGCGCTTATAGAGGGAATTAAGGACGGAACAATAGATGTTATCGCAACCGACCATGCGCCCCATTCAAAAGAGGAAAAGAGCAAGGGACTCAAAGGCTCAGCAATGGGGATTGTCGGACTTGAAACAGCTTTTCCCGTTCTTTATACAAAGCTTGTTAAAACAGGAGCTATAACCCTTGAAAAGCTGATAAATCTTATGAGCGTTAAACCCAGAGAAATATTCTCGCTTGGCAGCGGTAAAATCGCTGTTGGCGAAACAGCTGATTTAGCGCTGATTGATATAAACAGAGAGTTCACAGTCAAAGCCGATGAATTTATAACTCTTGGAAGAGCAACGCCCTTTGAGGGATGGGAACTCTGCGGTAAAAATATTATGACTATATGTAAGGGAGAGGTCGTTTATGAAGCCATATAACAAAAAGATTATTCTTGAAAACGGAAAAGAGTTTTACGGCTACGGTTTCGGCGCCGAAAAAACTGCAATAAACGAAATCGTTTTCAACACCTCAATGGTCGGATATCAGGAGATTCTTTCCGACCCGTCCTACACCGACCAGATGGTTTGTATGACATATCCGCTAATCGGTAACTACGGAATATGCGACGAGGATTTTGAAACACGAGTTCCGACTATGGGAGGACTCATTGTCAGAGAGTATAACGATTTACCCTCGAACTTCCGCTATACGAAAACGCTTTCCGAGGTACTTGATGAATACGACATTCCGGGTATCAGCGGAGTTGATACAAGAATGATAACCCGAATTATCCGCGATGAGGGAAGCATGAAGGTTATGATTTGTGATGCTGATATGCCTTTTGATAAAGCGTATAAGATGCTTATTAACTATAGAATTCCAACTGATATGGTAAGCCGTGTTTCCTGTAAAAAGCGTTGGTATTCAAGAACTCCAAACCATAAATACGATGTTGTTGCAATCGACTGCGGAATTAAAATGAATATCGTTCGCAAGCTCAACGAAAAGGGCTGCAATGTTACTGTTGTTCCGTATAACATAACTGCTGAGGAAATACTCTCAATGAAGCCCGACGGATTATTCCTCTCAAACGGACCGGGTAACCCCGAAGATGTAACTGAAGTTATCGAGGTTGTTAAACAGCTCAAAGGAAAGCTTCCGATTTTCGGAATCTGCCTCGGACATCAGATGATATCCCTTGCTCTCGGAGCAAAGACCTTTAAAATGAAGTTCGGTCACAGGGGAGGAAATCATCCAGTTAAAAACCTTAAAACAGGAAAACTCGAAATAACCTCTCAGAATCATTCATATGCTGTTGATACCAAGTCACTTGAAAAAACCGAGCTTAAAATGACGCATGTAAATCTTCTCGATAACACCGCCGAGGGAGTTGAATCAAAGGAAAACAAGCTGTTTTCGGTTCAGTATCACCCCGAAAGCGCACCGGGTCCTCAGGACAGCGAATATCTTTTTGATGAATTTACAAAATTAATGGATAAGGAGGCGAAAGTCAATGCCTAAACGTACTGATATAAAAAAGGTTCTTGTAATCGGTTCAGGTCCTATTGTTATCGGTCAGGCTGCCGAATTTGACTATTCCGGAACTCAGGCTTGCCTTGCGCTTCGCGAAGAGGGATATGAGGTTGTTTTAATCAACTCAAACCCTGCAACCATTATGACCGATACCGATATTGCCGATAAGGTTTATATGGAGCCTTTAACTCTTGAATATGTTGCTCGTATTATTCGCCACGAAAGACCCGATGCAATTCTTCCGTCACTCGGCGGACAGACGGGACTTAATCTTGCAGTTCAGCTTGCAAGAAAGGGTGTTTTAAGAGAATGTGACGTTGAAATCTTAGGAACATCCTTTGAGGCTATTGAAAGAGCGGAGGACAGAGAGAAGTTCAAAGACCTCTGCGAATCCCTCGGCGAGCCTGTTTTACCGAGTGAAATAACAAATAATCTTGAAGACGGACTTAAAGCGGCGCAGGAAATCGGATATCCCGTTGTTCTTCGCCCTGCATTCACCCTCGGCGGAACGGGCGGCGGATTTGCCGATAATGAAGAGGAATGCCGCGAAATGCTTAAAAATGCGCTAGAGCTTTCACCCGTTCATCAGGTTCTTGTTGAAAAGTCCATCAAGGGATATAAGGAAATTGAATACGAGGTTATGCGCGATGCAAACGATACCGCAATAACCATTTGTAATATGGAAAATATTGACCCTGTCGGCGTTCATACCGGCGACAGCGTTGTTGTTGCGCCTTCGCAGACCTTGACCAACAAGGAATATCATATGCTGCGAGACAGCGCTCTGAAAATAATTCGTGAGCTTGAAATTGAGGGCGGCTGCAATGTTCAGTTTGCGCTCGACCCCCATTCCTTCAGATACTTTTTAATCGAGGTTAACCCAAGAGTTTCAAGGTCATCCGCTCTCGCTTCAAAGGCTTCGGGATATCCGATTGCAAGAGTAAGCGCAAAAATCGCTGTCGGAATGCGCCTTGATGAAATTCAGATAGCAAACACTCCCGCTTCCTTCGAGCCAACTCTCGACTATGTTGTTACAAAAATTGCGCGTTTCCCGTTTGATAAATTCGCAGATGCAAACAACACCCTTAACACTCAGATGAAGGCAACGGGCGAGGTTATGGCAATCGGAAGAACAATGGAAGAAAGCCTTCTTAAAGCCATTCGTTCACTTGAAATCGGCGTTTGCCATCTCTATGACAAGAAATTTGACAGCTTTTCAAACGATGAACTTATTGAATATATCAGAACAGGAACAGACGACAGACTTTTTGCAATAGCTCAGCTTATCAGAAACGGCGTTGACCTTAACCTGATATATAACGCAACAAAGATTGATATGTTCTTCCTTGATAAACTCAGAAATATTGTTGAGTTTGAAAGCGTTCTCAAAGAAAACAAAGGCGATATTCAAACTCTCAAAGATGCAAAGAAAATGGGCGTTTCGGATAAATATATCGGCTCAGTATGGGGACTTTCAGAGGCGGAAGTTTTTGCCCTGAGAAAAGAAAACGCCATTTTCCCCGTTTATAAAATGATTGATACCTGCGCATCTGAATTTGACAGCTATGTTCCGTATTTTTACTCAACCTATGAAGAGGAAAACGAAAGCATAGTCAGCGAGAAAAAGAAAATTGTTGTTCTCGGCTCAGGTCCCATCCGTATCGGTCAGGGCGTTGAATTTGACTATTCAACCGTTCATGCAATCTGGTCTATTCGAGAAGCGGGATATGAGGCAATTATTATCAATAACAACCCCGAAACCGTTTCAACCGACTATACAACCTCGGATAAGCTCTATTTCGAGCCGCTGACGGTTGAGGATGTTATGAACATAATCGAGCTTGAAAAGCCGCTCGGAATAGTTGTTTCTCTCGGCGGTCAGACTGCAATAAACCTTGCAGCGCCCCTTGATGCGCTCTCAGTTCCTATTATCGGAACGGATGTTCAGGCAATCGACAGAGCCGAAAACCGCGACAGCTTTGAAAAGGTTATGAATGACCTTGAAATACCACAGCCAAAGGGACTTGCCGTAACGGATATTGAAGAGGGAGTCAGGGTTGCGAGCGATATCGGATATCCCGTTTTAGTTCGTCCTTCATTCGTTCTCGGCGGACGTGCTATGCAGATTGTTGCAAATGAAGAAAGTCTGCGCCACTATCTTCAAAACGCAGTTGAAATAAATACCGAACAGCCTGTTCTTGTTGATAAATATATTATGGGCAAGGAGCTTGAGGTTGACGCAATCTGCGATGGTGAAGATGTATTTGTTCCGGGTATTATGGAACACGTTGAAAGAACGGGCGTTCATTCGGGCGACAGTATTTCGGTTTATCCGACCTTCTCGGTATCGCAGAAGGTTAAGGATAAAATCCTTGATTACACGGTTAAACTCGGAAAAGCAATCGGCATAATCGGACTTTATAACATTCAGTTTATTGCCGATGATAAGGACGATGTTTATGTTATCGAGGTAAATCCCCGCTCATCAAGAACAGTTCCGTTTTTATCAAAGGCAACCTCTGTTCCGATGGCTCATATTGCAACTCAGGTTATCCTGGGTCATTCGCTTAAAGAACAGGGTTATAACGATGTTTATCCCGCTGAGAAAAAGCGCTGGTATGTTAAAGCGCCTGCATTCTCCTTCAGTAAGCTCAAGGGAATGGATACCTATCTTTCACCCGAAATGAAATCAACGGGCGAAGCAATAGGATATGATAAACAATTAAACCGTGCGCTTTATAAAGCGATTCAGGCATCCGGGCTAAATGTTGCAAACTACGGAACAGTTTTTGTTACAATAGCGGATAACGATAAGCCGAAAGCGCTACCGCTTGTTCAGAGATTTTATGACCTCGGCTTCAATATTGAGGCAACCGAGGGAACTGCAAAATATCTTAAGGCACACGGAATAAGAACAAGAGTTCGTCAGAAGCTTTCAAAGGACGGAAGCGATGAAATTCTTGTGGCACTCCGTCAGGGACATATTGCATATGTTATCAACACCATTGATATAAATGCGGGCGACAGCCATTCAGACGGCTCCTCAATCCGCCGCGCTGCAGTTGATAACAATGTAACAATGTTTACGTCACTTGATACAGTCAGAGTTCTTCTCGATGTTCTTGAGGAGATTACGCTGGGCGTTTCTACGATAGACGAAGAATGAGCCTCGCGATTCGCGTTGCACGAATTAAAGGATAAATAATATGTACAAAATTATTTCTAATCAAAAAATTGCAAAAGATGTTTATGAAATGCTTCTTGAGGGCGATACATCAAAAATAACTGCTCCGGGTCAGTTTGTTAATATCAAACTTGAAGGAAAGTTCCTGCGCAGACCGATTTCGGTTTGCGATGTTAAAGAGAATATTTTAACTCTCATCTATAAAACAGTTGGCGATGGAACTGAGCAGATGAGCAAAATGAAGCCGGGCGAAATGCTTGATATCTTAACAGGACTCGGCAACGGCTACGATATTTCAAAATCGAAAAAACCGATTTTAATTGGTGGCGGCGTTGGCGTTCCTCCGCTTTATTATCTTGCAAAAAAGCTCATAGAAAACGGACAAAAACCGTCGGTTATTCTCGGCTTTAACAGCAGTGATGAAGTCTTTCTTGAAGAAAAGTTCAGAGCGCTCGGCTGTGACACATATGTAACAACTGCCGACGGAAGCTACGGTATTAAAGGCTTTGTAACTGATGCTTTAAACGGGGTCGAGTATGACTATTTCTATACCTGCGGACCCATGCCAATGTTCAGGGCTGTTGAAAATGCGGCTAAAACAAGCGGGCAGTTTTCTTTTGAAGAAAGAATGGGCTGCGGTTTTGGTGCGTGCATGGGATGCTCGTGCAAAACAAAAGGCGGATATAAGCGCATATGCAAAGACGGTCCCGTTCTTGAAAGGGAGGAAATTATATGGTAGATTTATCCGTTAATTTAGCAGGGCTGAAGCTCGATAATCCTGTTATTCCCGCTTCGGGAACTTTCGGTTTCGGAAAAGAATTCAAGGATTTTTACGATATAAATATTCTCGGCTCATTCTCTTTTAAGGGAACAACGAGGGAGGCTCGATTCGGCAATCCCACTCCGAGAATTGCTGAGTGTAAAAACGGAATGATAAACGCTGTCGGACTTCAGAATCCCGGCGTTCACCACGTTATAGAGCACGAGCTCCCCGAAATGAAGGAATATTTCCACAAGAAGGTTATCGCAAATGTTTCGGGCTTTTCCGTTGAGGATTATGCCTACACCTGCGAACTTCTCGATAAGGAAGAGCAGGTTGGAATACTTGAGGTTAATGTTTCCTGCCCGAATGTTCACGGCGGAGGAATGAGTTTCGGAACTGACCCCGAATGTGCAGCCGAGGTAACAAGAGCGGTTAAAAAGGTAACAACAAAGCCTGTATTTATTAAACTCAGTCCGAATGTAACCGATATTGTTTCGATTGCAAAAGCCTGTGAAGAGGCAGGGGCTGACGGAATATGCCTTATAAATACTCTTCTCGGAATGAGAATTGATATTAAAAACAGAAAACCCGTTATTGCCAATAAAATGGGCGGTTTTTCGGGGGATGCGGTTTTCCCCGTTGCAGTGAGAATGGTTTATCAGGTTTCTAAAGCCTGCAATATTCCCGTTATGGGATGCGGCGGAGTTTCAAGCGCAAAGGATGTTATTGAGATGATGATGGCAGGGGCAAGCGCCGTTCAGGTTGGAGCAGCAAACCTTGTTGACCCCTTTGCCTGCAAAAATATAATAACCGAGCTTCCAAAGGAATGTGAAAAGCTCGGTATTGAAAAAATATCGGATGTTATAGGAGTGGTTGAATAATGGGAAAAGATGTTATAATTGCCTGCGATTTTGACAGCGCTGAAAAAACCTTCGCTTTTCTCGATAAGTTTTCCGAGGAAAAGCCCTTTGTTAAAATCGGTATGGAGCTTTATTATGCCGAAGGACCTTCAATAGTTAAAGAAATTAAACGCAGGGGACATAAAATCTTCCTCGATTTAAAGCTCCACGATATACCCAATACGGTTAAAAAATCAATGGCGGTTTTATCCTCTCTTGATGTTGATATGACGAATCTTCATGCAGCAGGAACAGTTGATATGATGAAAGCGGCTGTTGAAGGTTTAACAAGAGCCGATGGCACTAGACCAATTCTGATTGCCGTAACTCAGCTTACATCAACAAGTGAAGAAAGAATGCAAAAGGAGCTATTAATAAACGCTTCAATTAATGAAACAATAGTTAAATATGCCCAAAATGCAAAAGAGGCAGGACTTGACGGCGTTGTTTGCTCACCTCTTGAAGCGGGAATGGTTAAAGAATCCTGCGGCAAAGGTTTTATAACCGTTACTCCGGGTGTTCGCTTTGCAGACGGTGAAGTTGGCGACCAGGTAAGAGTTACAACGCCGCAAAAAGCAAAGGAAATCGGTTCTGATTACATTGTTGTCGGCAGACCGATAACTCAGGCTGAAAATCCGGTTGAGGCGTATAGGCGATGCGTTAAAGAGTTTGTTGATTGATAATGAGAAATAAGGAATGAGGAATGAGGAATGAGGAATTGTGGTTACTCGCTTCGCTCAGACAATTAATTATAATAGCTGTGCGCAGCACCCGAAATTCCTAACTCCTAATCCCTAATTCCTAATTATAAGGAGAATTGTATGGAAACATATAAAAGAGAGTTTATTCAGTTTTTAGAAAGTGCAGGGGTTTTGAAATTCGGTGATTTTACTGCCAAAAGCGGAAGAAAAATTCCTTATTTCATCAACGCAGGCGATATAAAAACGGGCGAGCAGATTCAAAAGCTCGGTGAGTTTTACGCAAAGGCATATTTTGAAAAAATCGGAAATAAAAAAACAGTTCTTTACGGACCTGCATATAAGGGCATACCAATTGCTGTTTCAGTTGCCGTTGCGCTTGCGAAAAACGGACTTGATGTTCCGTTCTTCTTTAACAGAAAGGAAGAAAAGGACCACGGCGAGGGCGGCGTTTTTGTTGGATATAAGCCCGAAGAAAATGAAAAAATTGTTATCGTTGAGGATGTTATAACAGCGGGAACTGCAATAAGGGAAAGTATGGAAATTCTCTCATCCCTCAAAGCTGAGGTTGAAGCGGTTTTTGTTATGGTTGACCGAAAGGAAAAGGGAAAAACCGAAAAATCCGCAATGGCTGAGGTTGGCGAGGAATTTGGCTTCCCCGTATATTCTGTTGTTAATGTTTATGATATTATTGAATATCTTGAAGAGGATGAAAAAAACCGCGAAAATGTTGAAAGAATAAAGAATTATTTAAAAGTTAACGGAGCAAAAGAATGAGACATTTACTTGACACAACTGACTTAACGTTGAAAGAAATAGACGATTTGATTTCGCTTGCCGAGGATATTATCGAAAATCCCGATAAATATGCCGAAGTCTGCAAGAGAAAAAAGCTCGCAACTCTCTTTTTTGAGCCAAGCACAAGAACAAGGCTTTCTTTCGAGGCGGCAATGATGGAGCTTGGCGGGAATGTTCTCGGATTTTCCGAGGCTGCATCATCATCTGCAAGCAAGGGGGAAAGTGTTGAGGATACTGCAAGAATGGTCTCCTGCTATGCCGATATAATTGCAATGCGCCATCCTTTGGAGGGGGCGCCGAGAGTTGCAGCAGATAAGGCGATGGTGCCGATTATTAACGCAGGTGACGGCGGTCATGCACACCCAACGCAGACACTGACCGATCTTCTTACAATATACAGGGAAAAGGGAACCTTCAATAATCTGACTGTCGGTCTTTGCGGTGATTTGAAATTCGGAAGAACAGTTCATTCGCTGATTAAGGCTATGAGCAGATATAAAAACGTTAAATTCATTCTTATCTCGCCAAAAGAACTGTCTGTTCCGGAGTATATCAAAACCGATGTGCTCGATCCGAGCGGTTGTGAATACGCCGAAGTTGAGCAGATGGAGGCGGTAATGCCCCAGCTTGACATTCTTTATATGACAAGAATTCAGCGTGAGCGCTTTTTCTCGGAAGAGGAATATTTAAAGCACAAGGATGCTTTTATTCTTGATAAAAATAAATTGCAAAGCGCCAAGGATTCGCTGACAATTATGCATCCGCTTCCGAGAGTTAATGAAATTTCAACTGATGTTGACGATGACCCTCGTGCCAAGTATTTTGAACAGGCACTCAACGGAAAATATATCCGCATGGCGCTGATTATAACACTGCTGAAATGGGGTGAGATTCTTTGAAAATTGATGCGATTGAAAACGGATATGTTATCGACCATATTCCTGCCGGCAAAGCAATGAGCGTTTATGAGATACTCAAGCTTTCGAAGCTATCTTGCCAGGTTGCGATTATAACCAATGCAAAATCAAAAAAGCAGATCTCAAAGGATATTATTAAAATCAATGAACTGATTGATTTAGATCTCGATATGATTGCTTTTATTGCGCCCGATGCAACGGTTAATGTTATTAAAAACAGCAAATGTACAGAAAAGAAAAAGCTCTCTTTACCTCAGAGACTTACCAATGTTGTTCGCTGTCCGAATCCGAGATGTATTTGTAATAATGAGGCGATAGACCATATTTTTACATTGACGGATAACAGGGGAACATACCGCTGTTTATACTGCGAAACAAAAACTAAATAATTCTTTCAAACTAAAAAGGCAGCTCGTCTGAGCTGCCTTTTAGTGTTCATCTTCTAAAACTGCGTGGGCGCATTTGATTCCGTCAACGGCGGCTGAGATAATGCCCCCTGCATATCCTGCTCCTTCGCCGCAGGGATAAACGCCCCTGATATTGCACTGAAGAAGTTCATCTCTGAGTATTCTGACTGCGCTTGAACTCCTTGTTTCGGGTGCCGTTAAAACTGCGTCATAAAGCGCAAAACCGTTTAACCTTTTATCCATTTCAACTATCGCACTTTTCATTGTCTGAGTTACCTTATCGGGTAAGCATTCATCGAGCTTTGTCAGTGTAACGCCTATAGGATAAGTTGGGTTAACGCTTCCGAGTGCTGTGCTTTTTTCACCCTTGAGAAAATCGCCGACAAGCTGAGCGGGTGCTTTATAATTGCTTCCTGCAAGCTCAAACGCCTTTTGCTCTATTTCTCTTTGATAATATATTCCTGCAAGCGGATGTTCGCTTGGAAAATCCTTTGGCTCAATTCCAACGAGAAGTGCGCTGTTTGCGTTTTCGCCGTCGCGGGCGAGAGAGCTCATTCCGTTAACAATTACTCCGCCCTTTTCGCTTGCAGCGGCAACAACTGTTCCGCCGGGGCACATACAGAAGGTATATGCTCCTCTTTCGTGAAGACCATGGCAGGATAGTTTATAGTCCGCCGCACCGAGCTTTGGATGATTTGCAAATTTTCCGTACTGCGTTTTGTTTATAAGACTCTGGGGATGCTCGATTCTTGCGCCCGCTGAAAACGGCTTCTGAATTATATCAACTCCGAGGCTGTAGAGCATTTCAACCGTATCCCTTGCGCTGTGACCGATTGCCATAATAACGCTATCGGTTTCAATATCAAAATGCTTTTCACCTTTAATACAGTGAACTCCGTGAACAAAACCGTTTGCGATATGAAGCTTTTCGAGTTTTGTTTCAAGAAGTATTTCACCGCCGAGGCTTTCAATCTTTTTTCTTATATTCTTAACTACTATTGCAAGGCGGTCTGTTCCAACGTGGGGCTTTGAGGAATAAAGAATTTCCTCGGGTGCGCCTGCCTCATAAAGCTCTTCAAGAACCTTTCTTATATGAGGACTTTTGATTCCCGTTGTGAGCTTTCCGTCTGAAAATGTACCTGCTCCGCCTTCGCCGAACTGAACATTGCTCTCTTCATCAAGCTTAGCCTTTTGCCAGAAATCGTTAACATCTCTCTGGCGAGAGTCAATATCCTTTCCTCTTTCAAGAATTATCGGCTGTAATCCCTGCTCGGCAAGTATCAGTCCTGCAAGCATTCCCGCAGGTCCGAAGCCTACTATAACAGGTCTGAAAGCGCTGCTTCTTTTGTTTTCGGGAGGCTGATAGATATAGGGCTTAACTATTGAAACCTTATTTGATTTGCATTTTTTAACAATCTGTTCTTCATCAAGTGCTATTTCAACATCAACGCTGTATGAAAAATGAACATCTTCTTTTTTTCGCGCGTCAACGCTCTTTTTAAAGATGCTCAGATTCTTAATATATTTCTCATTGATTTTAAGAGCCTTCGCTGCCTTCTGTTTCAGTGAAAGCTCTTCTTCATCAAGAGATAGTTTTATTTCATTAATTCTTATCATATAATCCATCCTTATTGCCTCCCTTGCGTAAAGGGAGGGGGACCGCTTGCGGTGGAGGGATGGTCATTACCTATAAGAACTACTAACGGCAACCCTGAATACCTGAAACGCGTTCTTAGTATTTGCGACCATCCCCTCTGTCGCCCCGAAAGCCAATAGCCATTTCGCTATTATTTGTGGGCGACATCTCCCCTTTGGCAAGGGGAGCAAATCGGTTACTCGCTTCGCTCGGCAATTTTATCCGCTGCTCTGACTGCGCTTGAAAAAGCAAAATCAAGGTTGAAGCCTCCGCAGGGGAATTGATTGTCTGTCAGCTCGCCGACTATGTATAAATTCTCAGTCAGCTTTGATTCTCCGTATTCATCAAGCTCGGAAAGATTAACTCCGCCCTTTGTTATCTGAGCGTAGTCATATCCCTTTGTTCCGCTGATGATAAGGCGCCAGTTTTTGATATATTTCGCCATCTTTTTTCCGTTGCCGTCAGCTTGTCTGTTTAAAACAGAACAGAGCTTTGACGGTAGTATCCCCTCGAATGAAGAGAATTTTTCATAATGGGAAAATAATTCCTCTTCGCTCATATTAGGAACGAAATCAAGAACTGCCGAGCATCTCTGCTTTTTTTCTTCAAGCATTTTATCGTTTACGTAATGCGAGAGGTTCATAACAACTATTCCCGAAATTCCGTAATCGGTGAATAAAACCTCGCCGAATTCCTCGCCGACTTTTTCATCGTTTATTTCAAGCTTAATAAGGCATTTTGTTCTGATACCTTTAAGCGATCTGCAGCTCTTGTTGGGAGACTTGAGCTGAACAAGAGCAGGGGAAAGCTCGCTTACAGTATGTCCGAAAGCTTTTGCAAGGTCATATCCGCTACCGTCTGAGCCGAGTGATTTCTGAGCCATTCCGCCCGTTGCAAGAACAAGAACATCGCTGCTGAAAACTCCCTTATCAGTATAAACATTGAAAGTCTTTGCTATATTTTCAACCCTTAATATATTGCAACTGCAGATTATTTCAATGCCGAGCTTTTTGCAGGCTGAAATAAGAGTGTCAACAACTCCCGAAGCCTGATTTGAATAGGGATACATCCTTCCGTCTGCGCTCTCTCGCATAATAAGTCCTATTTCTTCAAAAAAGCTCTTTGTTGTTTCAAATCCTGCTGCGTTTTTATTGGTTATATTACATCTGCCGTTTCCCGTTGCATAAATTTTTTTGCAGGGAATATCGAGGTGTTCAAGAACAACAACGCTTATATCGGGGTTATTCAGTTTTGTTTTTATAGCGCAGACAATTCCGCTTGCGCCCCCGCCGATAACAACAACGTTCATTCTTTTAACACCTTTCATAATTTATCACAAACGATGCAGTCTGTTTGCCTACATATATTATATCAAAAGCAAAAAAAATGCAATAACTTTCTTTTTTTGAAAAAATTCTTGACTTAGCTCCCTTTATATGATATTATTCTTAATACCTCGATTTCGGGTTTTATTTTTTTGCCCGAATATTTGTATCCTGCTTGTGTGCGTGTTGCAGGAGCAAGACGAGGGAGATTGTTATCGAAATTTATTAGGAGGTGCCATAATGAGAGTTAAAATTACTTTAGCTTGCACTGAATGCAAACAACGCAACTACAACACAATGAAAAACAAGAAAAACACGCCGGACAGACTTGAAATGAACAAATATTGTCCGTTCTGCAAAAAGCACACTGTTCACAGAGAAACAAAGTAACGGAGGGAAAACGATGGCTGAAAAGAAAGATGATTTTCTTGCTCAGGAAGCAAAAGATGCTAAGAAAGCCAAAAAAAAGGCTGCTAAAGCTGACAAAAAAGCCAACAAAGAGAAAAAAGCCCGTAAGAATCCGTTTAAAGCCATTGGCGCTTTCTTCAAGAGTGTAAGAAGCGAAGGCAAGAAGGTTGTTTGGCCGAAAGCTAATGAAGTTTTCAAAAACACCGTTGTTGTTCTTGTTGTTATTCTTATCCTCGGAGTTATTATCTATCTCATTGACTTAGGCTTAACTCAGGGAATGAAGGGCATTAAGCAGCTCGCAACTACAACAACAACTGCTGCTGAGGAAACAACTGTTCCAACAACTGCTCAGGTTGTTGAAGAGGAAACCGAAGCAGATACAACCGAGGCAACAACCTCTGCAGAAAAAACAACCACCGAGAAAGCCGAGTAAGAGGCTGGGGAGGCTGTTATGGAAGAAGCAAAATGGTATGTTGCGCATACTTTTTCAGGCTATGAAAACAAAGTTGCAAACGATCTCAGAATAAAGGTTGAAAACCAAAACTTAACCGATTTAATTCAGGAAATCGTTGTTCCAACCGAAACGGTTGTTGAAATCAAGGAGGACGGAACAAAGAAAGAAAGCGAAAGAAAGATTTTTCCAAGCTATCTTATGATTAAAATGGTTATGACGGATGAAACCTGGTATATCGTAAGAAATACAAGAGGTTGCGCAGGCTTTGTTGGACCCGAAGGAAAGCCCGTTCCTTTAACTGAGGAAGAGGTTAAGAATCTCGGAGTTGAAAAGGTATCCGTTGAAGTAACATATGACGTTGGCGATATTGTTAACGTTATAGATGGTCCGCTTGAGGGCTTTACGGGAACAGTTGAATCAATTGATATTCCGAATAATTCAGTTCAGGTAACCGTTTCAATGTTCGGAAGAGAAACATCTGTTGACTTTGAGCTTGACCAGCTTGAAAAGGTCGAAGATTAATCGGTCAAATGAATTAATGACCAAACAAAATTGTTAAACCCAAATCAAAAAGCATCGAAAGCAAAATTTTGATTTGAGAGGAAAAACATATGAAGTGATTGTTAGCATTTTGCTTGCAAAATGATTTAATCACGAAATATGTTTTGACGAAGTGGGAGGAAAGAAACGCTGTTTCGACTCCGCCAATTACCACATTTTTAGGAGGAAAAAATTATGGCTCAAAAGGTAGTAGGTTTAATTAAACTTCAAATTCCTGCAGGCAAGGCAACACCGGCTCCTCCGGTAGGTCCTGCACTCGGTCAGCACGGTGTTAACATCGTTGCTTTCACAAAGGAATTTAACGACAGAACAAAGAACGACGCGGGTCTTCTCATCCCTGTTGTTATAACAGTATATGAGGACCGTTCATTCACATTCGTAACAAAAACACCGCCTGCAGCAGTTCTTATCAAGAAGGCTTGCGGTATTGATAAAGCATCAGGTGTTCCGAACAAGAACAAGGTTGCAACAATATCTAAGGCTGATGTTCAAAAGATTGCTGAAACAAAGATGCCCGACCTTAACGCTGCATCACTTGAAGCTGCTATGTCTATGATAGCAGGAACAGCTCGCAGCATGGGTATAGTAGTAGAAGACTAATTCCCCGTGTGGGAGGAAAAATCCGATTAACCACTGGAGGTAATTTATTATGAAACACGGAAAGAAATATACAGACGGTGCAAAATTAATTGACCGCACTAATTTATACACAACTACAGAAGCTCTCGACCTCGTTTCTCAGACTGCAAAAGCAAAGTTTGATGAAACAGTTGAGGTTCATGTTCGTTTAGGCGTTGACTCACGTCATGCTGACCAGCAGGTTCGTGGCGCAGTTGTTCTTCCTAACGGAACAGGTAAAGATGTAAGAGTAGCAGTTTTCGCTAAAGGCGATCTTGCTAAAGCAGCTCAGGAAGCAGGCGCTGACTTCGTTGGCGATGCAGACCTCGTAACAAAAATCCAGGGCGGCTGGATGGATTTCGATGTTGCTATCGCTTCTCCCGATATGATGGGATTCGTTGGAAGACTCGGTAAAGTTCTCGGTCCCCGCGGACTTATGCCATCACCGAAAGCAGGAACAGTAACAATGGATGTTGCAAAAGCTGTTCAGGAAGCAAAAGCAGGTAAGATTGAATATCGTCTTGATAAGACAAATATCATTCACTGCCCGATCGGTAAGGTTTCATTCGGAACCGATAAGCTTCTCGAAAACTTCAACGCTCTTCTTGATGCAATCATCAAGGCTAAGCCTGAAGCAGCAAAAGGACAGTATATCAGAAGCTGTGCTGTTGCTTCAACAATGGGCCCCGGCGTTAGAATCAATCCTAACAAAGTCGGCTCAAATGCTGAATAATAATTAAGAATCATTAAAAGAATGGCAAATTATAGCGTTTGCCATTCTTTTTTTGTTATGTTATAATTAAAAATGATATAATATTTGCATTATAAAAATTTTTTTAAAAATTTTCAAAAATAATGAACCTTTTGAACTTCTTAATCGTCTAATAGATAGTGATATTATAAAAGAGGATGACTGTTGCAATGGAAAAACAGCTTGATGTCTATGTTATTGAGGCAAAAGAAGGAAATAAAGAAGCATTCGGAAAGCTTTTTGAACTGACCAACCAGAAGGCTTATTACACTGCGCTTAAAATAACAGAAAATCCCCGTGATGCCGAGGATATGGTTCAGGAAGCGTATGTTAAGGCGTTTACATCGCTTGATACTCTTAACGATGCCGCAAAATTTGAAAAATGGCTTAATAGAATTGTTGCCAATAACTGCCGCGACCTTGCAAAAAAGCGCAAGCCCGATTTGTTTTCGGCTTATGAAAACGAAGATAGCGACACTTCGTTTGAAGAATCACTTGAAAATCTGGATTTATCAGATTTGCCCCAGGAAGTGACCGACAGCAAAGCGATAAAGAATATTGTTATGGAGTGCATAGACAAGCTTCCGTTTGAACAGAGAATGTGCGTTGTAATGTTTTATTATAACGAACTTACCATTATTGAAATAGCTGAGTCGCTTTCAGTTCCTGTCGGAACGGTTAAAAGCAGACTTAATAAAGCCCGTAAAGCGCTGAAAAAACAGTTTGAATATGTTGAAAAGACGGATAACATTAAATTCTATTCCGCTTCTTTTCCTGCAATGGTTGCGATGGCTCTTCGCTTCGGAGGAAAGAGCTGCAAAATACCTGCATTATCGCTTTTGAAAATCACTAAGAATGTTCCCAACCTGTTTTTAAACAACGGAATTTCCTCAATACTTAAAACAATCGGAATATCAGGAATTCTTAAAAGACTAGTATTCGGAGTCGGCGCAGCGGCGATAATAACGGGTGGCTCGATGGCAGCGAGAAATGTTGCAGATGAGAAAAAGGCTGAGCCCGTTATAACATCAGCAGTTGTTTCTCAGATTCCTGACGAACAGCCTGATAACAATTCATCCAACAGAAACAAAAAGTCTGTTTTTTCAGATAAAAGAGAAGAGGATACTCTTGAAATGAGCGCTATCGCAGTAAGCGACAGAAAAAACAACACCTATTTCATTAATGCTGACGGCATTTTCTGTGTTGATAAAAATGAGAATAAAACAAAAATATCTTCCCATAAGCCTTTGAATCTCTGCTTCGGTGATTGCCTTATGTATATTTATAACAGAGCGCTGTATCAGTATAAGGATTCAAAGCTGAAAAAGCATATGGAGGTTGAAGGTGAGTATATCTACGGAATAAAAAATTCACTTGTCAGTATCTCTGCCGACAGAAACAGCGCATATTTTATAGATGTTGATAAAAAGACATGTGAGAGCGTTGAAGAGGGCGGTAGCGAGTTTAAGCTCCTTGGAAAAATGCTTTACTACAGAAGCGCAGATAATAAAATAAAGCGAGCGTCTTTTAATAAAGATAGCAGTATTACGGTGGAAGAAGTTGTTAGCTTCAGCAGTGAGGATGATATGAACATTCCTTATACCGTAAGAGGAAATAAGATTTATTATACATCGTTTGACAGTGATATCAGCGGAATTATCTATGTTAAGGATATACCGAGCGGAGAAATTGAAACGGTTAAAGTTGAGGGCGGAATAACTGATTATTCAGCCTCGCAAAACAGGATATACTATTCTCTTTCATCAGGAGGGTTATATTTATACAGTAACGACGAGGGCGTTGTTAAGCTTGCCGACGGCAATTTCTATTGCAGCGCAACGTCAAATGGCAGTATGATCTGGTGCAATACTGATGACAGTGCCGCTTATCTTATCAAGAGCGGTAGCAGTGAACTGATTAATATTGAAAACGGCAGTGATATAATTGAGTTTTCAATCGTTAAAAACACTCTTTATTACAGGGGAGATAACGGCTATGATTCAGTCAGGTTATAATGCTATGGAAGAAAAAAGAATAATAAATATCTTCTTTCAGGAAGATTGTAAGGAAGAAAAAAATCAGCTGAGTATTTCAAAAAGGGAGGCAATGCTCCTGAAAATTCTCAGCGAAATAAAAATTAATAAAGACGGTGAACAATATGCCTAAAATTATATCAGTTTTACTAAGCGCGCTTCTTATTATATCAATACCCATTTACTGCCTTGCCGATGAAGAAACACCTGATGAAATTATCACTGAGATAACAGAGAATGAATCTTTTGAAGAACTCGAAACCGAGGATGTCAGCCAAGAGGATTTTGAAGATGAAGAAGTAGCTGATAACAGCGAAATTCATTTTGATTACTGGGTGGTTCCGATGAGCTCACAGATTAAAGTCGGATGGGCGGAAGAGAATAATATAAATATGGTTGAAGTTTATATTTCATCCGATAATGAGAATTTTGAATACCTCGGTGAAACAAGCGATAACTATTATATCATTGATAATCTCTCACACAGAAAGAAATACTATATCCGGCTTGTTACCGAAAAGGATAATAGCAAAATAATATGCGAAGCTCAGTCGGTGAGAGTTAAATAAAAATTAAGAATACTTGCTGTTTCTTGACAATAAATAATCGTAATGATAAGTTTATTGTATATTATTAATAATTTAGGAGTAATTATATGAAAAAGACTATATCTGTTATTTTATCTATAATAATGCTTGTCTGCTCACTTTCAGCAGCAGTTAATGCATATGCCTATAAAAAATCGGAGGCGCCCGAGGTTTCTCAGGGAGTATCGTTTTCTGTTGACCAGGTTGGAATAAGTGCATTTAAGCTCTTGTCAATCGATATCAATGATATGAGCAACTCTGATTTTTACTGTGCAAAATTCATTCCCGAAAAAACAGCGTTTTATGAGTTTATCTTTGATACGGATTATTCGGGCAGCGGTTCAGTTTCAATGCTTATGGCTTTTATTTCGGATGAAAACGATAAGTATAAGAATTATTCCGTTTGCGGAGAATTTACTGATGAGCAGAAGGCTGCACTGGAAGAGCAGGGCTTTGAAACGTCAAAAAATCCAACAATGAGCGCTGAGCTTGAAGCGGGAAAGCCATATTATCTTGTAATGGTTAATGTGGGCGGAAAGTCGTATAAATCAAATGTTATAATAAATGAGCATTCCCATCATAAATACAGCGATAAAGAAAAATCGTATGTAGATAGTGAAACCCTTGAAAACTCTATGGACGGCGCTTATTATAATGCCTGCGATTCAAACGGATGCAATTATATTGATGTAACAAAAACAATTTACGCCGTTAAAAGCATTTCTCTTTCAAAAACAAGCTATGTTTATAACGGAAAAGAGAAGAAGCCGACTGTAACAGTTAAAGATACAAAGGGCAATAAAATCAGCACAAAGAATTACACTGTTAAGTATTCAAAAAATGTAAATGTTGGAACAGCAAGCGTTAGAATAACCTTTAAAAATGACTATAAAGGATATTTTGTTAAAAACTTCAAAATCAATCCGAAGGGAACTTCGCTGAAATCTGTTACTGCAGCAAAAAAAGGCTTTACTGCTAAATGGAAAAAGCAGGGAAAAAAGACAAGCGGTTATCAGCTTCAGTATGCAACCAACTCAAAGTTTACAAATAACAAGAAATTGGTAACAATTAAGGGAACAGGCTCAACAAGCAAAAAAGTATCTTCCCTCAAGTCAAAGAAAAAATATTATGTCAGAGTGAGAACTTATAAAACTGTTAATAATAAGAAATACTACTCTGCATGGTCAGCAGCAAAAACGGTTAAAACTAAATAGTTTAAAAAAAATCTTGACAAATAAATAATCTTATATTATAATAAATCTCGCTGTTCAACCAAAGACAGCAGGTATCCTTTCGGATGTAAGCGATGCGCCTGCCGAGGAATGAGCATTACACGATTTATTCTGATTAGTAATGTTATGCATTCCCATATCTTTGGGAATGCATTTTCTTATATGTATGTTGAATAGCCTTCAAAGTCCATATTTGATATGGCAAATAATTATGGAGGTAAACCAAATGCCAAGTACAGTAGTTCTTGAAAAGAAAAAGCAACAGGTTGCTGCTCTTTCAGACAGAATTAAAGCATCTTGCGCAGGCATCATTGTTGACTACAAGGGTATCAATGTTGAAGACGATACAAAGCTCAGAAAAGAGCTTCGTGAAGCAGGCGTTGAATATACAGTAGTTAAGAATTCAATTCTTGCCCGTGCTGCAGAGGATGCAGGTCTTAAGATTGAAAATTCTGTTGTTGAAGGAACAACAGCAGTTGCAACAAGCGTAGAGGATTATGTTGCAGCAGCAAGAATCCTTAACAAGTACGCAGAAGGTCATGATAATTTCAATATCAAGACCGGTTATCTTGACGGTGAGATTATTGATGATGCAAAGATTGTATCTCTTGCTAAGCTCCCATCAAGAGAAGTTCTTCTTGCAACAGTTTGCAGCGTATTCAACGCTCCTATCGCAGCTTTCGCACGTGGTGTTCAGGCAATTGTTGATAAGGGCGGAGTTGAAGCTTGTGAGCCTGAGGCAAAAGAAGAAGCTCCTTCCGAGGAGGCTCCCGCTGAGGAAACAGCTCCCGTAGCTGAAGAAGCACCTGCAGCAGAGGAAGCACCAAAAGCAGAAGAAGCACCTGCTGAGGAAACAGCAGAATAATTTATTTAATTAATATTTACGGAGGAAATAAAAATGGCATCAGATAAAGTAACAGCAATTGTTGACGCTCTTAAGGAGCTCACAGTTCTTGAGCTTTCAGAGCTCGTATCAGCAGTAGAAGAAGAATTCGGCGTAAGCGCAGCAGCAGCTGTAGCAGTAGCAGCTCCCGCAGAAGGCGGCGCAGCAGCAGCTGAAGAGAAGACTGATTTCGACGTTGTTCTTGCATCAGTAGGAGCAAACAAGATTCAGGTTATCAAGGCAGTTCGTGAGGCAACAGGTCTTGGTCTTAAAGAGGCTAAAGAGGTTGTTGACGGAGCTCCTTCAACTGTTAAAGAAGCAGTTCCTGCAGCAGACGCTGAGGCACTCAAAGCTAAGCTTGAAGAAGCTGGCGCAACAGTTGAACTTAAATAAGTTTACATTCCATAATAAAAAGGTTCAATGTCAAATGTTGGGGTAAACCCAATAAAGACGAAATAGTAAAAGATTAGACGCAGATTAGGGCAAGCTTGCCCTAATCTGCAAATTTTTTTGCAATTAAGCGGCAAATATAAACAGTATTCTTTTTC
>JAFSRX010000006.1 GCA_017445905.1 Eubacterium sp. | reverse complement strand
TTTGATTTGTATTATAATTCGGAGCGAAGCGACCCGAAATTTTTCATTCTTAAATCTTATTTCTTAATTGTTTTGTCCCCGTGTGCTGTGGAGGCAACGACCACTTTCGTTTGCCGATGATATAATTGGAGCGAAGCGACAAACCAAAACTCCTAATTCCTAACTCCTCACTCCTAAATATATTAAATCGGAGCGGAGCGACCCGAAATTCTTCATTCTTAAATCTTAATTCTTAATTTAATAAAAAATCGCCAACTCCGAAGAGTTGGCTGATTTTTTATATAGCAACTATATTAACAAGTTTTTTAGGAACGTATATTTCCTTTTTAATTGTTTTTCCTTCAATGAGTTCTTTGATTTTTTCATCCTGCTTTGCAAGGGCGATAACCTCGTCCTGAGGCATATCAACGGGAATTGTTATTCTCGATCTGACCTTGCCCATAACCTGAAGAACGATTTCAACTGTATCATCAACTGTTTTCGCTTCATCATATGTTGGCCAGGTTGCTTCGTTGAGCATTCCGCCGAAGTTCATATTCTGCCAGATTTCCTCGGTTACGTGAGGAGCAAAGGGGTTAACAATCAAGAGAAGGTCTTTAAGCTCAGCTCTGTTAATTGAGCCGTTATCATAAATCTGATTAAGAAGGGTCATAACCGCTGCAATAGCTGTATTAAACTTCATAGCCTCAATGTCTTGGCTGACCTTTTTAATTGTTTTATGCATTGCGCTTGAAAGCTCGGAAGAATATTCGTTTTCGTTTGTTGTTATATCCTGAAGCTTCCAGAGTCTGTCGATAAATCTCTTACAGCCCTTAACGCTTGACTCACTCCACGGAGCAGCCTGCTCATAGTCTCCCATAAAGAGAACATAAGTACGAAGAACGTCTGCTCCATAAACATCAACAACCTCATTCGGGTCGATAACATTTCCTCTTGACTTACTCATCTTAACTCCGTCGGGGCCTAAGATAAGACCCTGAGCAGTTCTCTTGAGATAGGGCTCTTTAAACGGAACTGCGCCGATATCATAGAGGAAGCGATGCCAGAAACGTGAATAAATCATATGTCTTGTTACATGCTCCATACCGCCGTTATACCAATCAACAGGACCCCAGTATTTAAGCTTATCCATATCTGCAAGAGCGTTATCGTTATGCGGGTCGATATATCTTAAGAAATACCATGAGGAGCCTGCCCACTGAGGCATTGTATCGGTTTCTCTTTTAGCGGGTTTGCCGCATTTCGGGCATTTGCAGTTAACAAAGCTGTCTATCTTTGCGAGCGGGCTTTCGCCGTCCTGACCGGGCTCGAAGTTTTCAACATCGGGAAGTCTTAACGGAAGCTCGTCATAAGGAACTGCAACAAGTCCGCAATCATCACAGTGAACAATCGGAATAGGCTCACCCCAATAGCGCTGACGGTTGAACGCCCAGTCCTTCATCTTATACTGAACGCCGCCTTCGCCGATGCCTTTTTCAGCGAGGAAGTCAATCATCTTTGCGATAGAATCCTTCTTATTATCCATACCGTTGAGGAATTCAGAGTTAACCATTTCGCCGTCGCCGATATATGCCTCGGCAGTTATATCTCCGCCCTTGATAACCTCGATAATATCAATACCGAATTTCTTTGCGAACTCCCAGTCTCTCTGGTCGTGAGCAGGAACTGCCATAATTGCGCCCGTTCCGTAGCCCATCATAACATAGTCCGAAATATAAACCGGAATATCTTTTCCGTTAACAGGGTTTTTAGCAGTTAAGCCTTTGATTTCAACGCCTGTTTTATCCTTAACAAGCTGTGTGCGCTCAAACTCGGTTTTTTTAGCGCATTCCTTCCTGTAGTCCTCGATAGCGTCCATATTTTCGATCTTATCTGAGTATTTATCGATAAGCGGATGCTCGGGAGCAATAACCATAAAGGTAACGCCGAAAAGAGTATCGGGACGGGTTGTATATATTCTGAGCTGTTCATCAACCTCATTTACTGAAAAATTAACGAATGCGCCCCTTGACTTGCCAATCCAGTTAACCTGCTGCAGCTTAACATTCGGAAGATAGTCAACCTCTTCAAGTCCTTCAAGAAGCTTATCGGCATACTCGGTTATTCTGAGATACCAAACATCCTTTGACTTTTGAACAACATCACTGTGGCAGATATCGCATTTTCCGCCCTGTGAGTCCTCATTTGAGAGAACAACCTTACAGGAAGGGCAGTAGTTTACAAGGGTTTTATCTCTGAATGCAAGACCGTTTTCAAACATCTTAAGGAAAATCCACTGAGTCCACTTATAGTAGTTTTCATCAGTTGTATCAATAACCCTGCTCCAGTCGAATGAAAAACCCACTCTCTTGAGCTGAGAGGTGAATTTTTCGATATTCATATCGGTAACTTTTCTCGGGTGAATGCCTGTTTTAATAGCATAGTTCTCAGTCGGGAGTCCGTATGCATCAAAGCCTATCGGGAATAAAACATTATATCCCTGAAGTCTTCTTTTGCGCGAAACAACCTCAAGACCCGAATAAGCCTTAATATGACCAACGTGCATTCCTGCTCCTGAGGGATAGGGAAACTCAACAAGGGCATAGAATTTTTCTTTGTCGCTGCCGTCAACGGCTTTGAAGGTTTCCTTTTCATCCCAGATATCCTGCCATTTTTTCTCAATTTGTTTAAAATTATAATCCATATATATTCCTCCTGAAAATTAGGAGTGAGGAATGAGGAGTGAGGAATTTCGGGTGCTGCGCACAGCTAATATAATAGCCAACCGCAGGTTCCTAAACTCCTAATTCCTAATTCCTAATTCCTAACTAAATTTTATTCTTTAATGAGAAACTCGTCAACATCAACGCTTTCGCCGTCGTTCCAGAGTCTTTCAATCTGATAAAAGCCCCTTTGTTCTTTATAAAGAATATGAATAACAACTCCGATATAGTCAAGGCAAATCCAGTCGGAGGTTTTGCCCTCAATGTGGTGCGGCTCAAATCCCGCTTCGCTAAGCTTATATTCAACCTCGTCGGCAATCGCCTTTAGCTGAGTGTTTGAGCTTGCGGTTGCAATAACGAAATAATCCGTTAAAACCGTTAAATCATCAACCTTGATAACATCAATATCAGAGCCTCTTTTACTATCTATCGCCCTAACGGCAACTTCAACTATTTTTTTATAATTATCCATATTTATCCTTTCATTTAGTATTATTTAGAGTTAAACAATCCCTCCACCGCAAGCGGTCCCCCTCCCTTTGACAAGGGAGGCAAAGAGGTTGGTTATAATTTCGATAAAACAAAATTATAACATTTTAATGTATCCGGATGAAGTATTCTTTCTTTTGAAACAACATCACAGATTGTGTATTTAAGCGAATAAAGCATTCCGTCAAGCAGATTGTTATCCGTTTTTTCTCTCATTATATCAACATCGGGGTAGCTTCTGTCCTCCGATGTAAAATCGGCAAGATAGATTATCATTTCAAAAAGAGTCATATTCGCTCTTCCCGTTGTATGATATCTTATTCCCGAAATAATATCCTCATCGTCAATTTTCAGTTCGGTTTTAACGAAAGCAGCCGAGCTCATTTGATGATATACCTTTTTGTTATTTATTTCAAGCTCGGTCATTTTCCAGCCGGCTTTTTCGATTATATTTCTCTGATAATCATAATCCGCTTCCTTCATAACATCGTGAAGAAGTCCTGCAACATATGCCTTTTCTTCATCAACTCCATGCTTTTTTGCAAGCTCCCTCGCCTTTTTTGCAACGCACATACTATGATGAAAGCGATAGGGTGAAAGCGTTCTTTCTATTAGTTTTATATATTCCTCTGTATTATACATAAAGTTTCTTTTCCTTTATATATTTTTCAACCGATTTTGGAACAAACTGCCCGATATTTTCGCCGTCTTTCATCATTTTTCTTATTTTTGATGAGGATATCTCAAAAACCTCGAAATCGCATATAACAGCATTTTTAAGATAGCTGTTCTCCTTTTTAAATTCAAGGAGCTTTTCATAGTCCTCATCATTTCTTGAAGCGGTGCAGATTGTTGCCATCTGTGCAATTTCCTGCGCCTTATACCAATTATTGAAAAACAAGAACTGGTCCGAGCCCATAATCAAACATAGCTCATCATCGGGATATAGTTTTTTTAGCTCACAAAGAGTATCAAAGGTATAGCTTTTTCCCTCTCTTTTAAACTCAATATCCGATATTTCAAATGAGCTTTTATTCTCGGTTGCAAGAAAAAGCATATTAAGCCTGTCTTCATTTGATGCAAATTCATCAGAGCTCTTATGCGGAGCAACTGAGGTAGGGATAAAAATTACCCTATCGAGTTTTAAATAATCAAGATAATTCTGAGCAAGCCTTATGTGGCCTGAATGAACAGGATTGAACGCTCCGCCAAAAATTCCTGTTTTCATTATGAGCGCCCCTGCTTCTTTTCTCTATCGTTCTTATATCTCGGACGTTCATATTTAGCATAGGGATTTTTTGCTTCCTTTTCTCTCTGGCGAGCTCTCATTCCCTTTATTTTAGTTTTCTTTTTAGCGGTTGCCTTAGCAGTGCCCGAGCCTCTTTTTTTCTTCTTTTCGGCAATTCTCTCTTCATCGGCTTCCCTGTATAAAACAATAACTCCGCCGATAACCTGAATAACCTCTGCGCCGAGCCTTTCAGCAAGCTCAGTGGCAAATTCCTTAGGCTTATTCGGTGCTGTATCAAGATGAACGCGCACTTTTATAAGCTCACGAACATCGAGAGTATCGTCTATCTGGGAAACAAGATTATCTGTTATTCCCTCTTTGCCAATCTGAATTATCGGCTCAAGAGGATTTGCCTTTGCTCTTAAAGCAGCTCTTTCTTTACTTGTCATAGATTTCTCCCTTTGGTCAAAATAATTGAGAGTTGAGAATTTTGGTTGCTCACTTCGTTCGGTCAATTTATTATAAATTGGGTGTGGGTTATTCCCCTGCTAGGGGAAATGTCGAGCTTGCGAGAAAAAAGGGTCTGGCGCCCGCTCCAAGGGGAGCCCACCCGAAATTCTTCATTCTCCATTATCCATTTTCAATTTATATTAGTTTTTCCAGCTGAGCAGCTAATTCCCTCAGTGCATTTCCTCGGTGGGAAATTTTGTCTTTTTCTTCTGCAGTGTATCTTCCGAAGGCTCTTCCATCAACTAAAAACAGCGGGTCATAGCCGAAGCCCTCGTGACCGTCTCGCTCAAAGCCGATATATCCGTGGCATTCGCCTCTTACGTTAATCTCTTTTCCGTCGGGGAAAATGCAACATATGGCGCATACATAGTACGCCGTTCTTTTTTCCATGGGAACGCCCTCTAATTTTTCAAGAAGAAGGTCGTTGTTATCCTCGTCGTCGCCGCCCGAAAATCTTGCAGAATAAACGCCTGGTGCGCCGCCGAGATAATCAACGCAAAGTCCGCTGTCATCAGCTATTGCGGGATAATTTGTTGCTTTGCAGGCAGCAAGCGCTTTAATCCTTGCATTTCCTTCAAAGGTATCTGCATCCTCAACAACCTCTTCAAGCTTTATTCCAAGCATATTTGCGGTAACAACATTTATTCCGAGAGGTGAAAGAATTCTTTGCATTTCACCCAGTTTTTTCTTATTATTTGAAGCTAAAATAAAATCCATAAATTCACTCCGTGAATAATTAGGAATTAGGAGTTAGGAATCAGGAATTGATGGCGGGACACCCGCACCCGATTATATAATAGCCGTGCGCAGCACCTGAAATTCCTCATTTCTCATTCCTCATTATTAGAAATAAAATCAGCTATGCTTTCGTCATCTTCGTTGTTTGGTTTCATATCGAAGAGTGCCGAGGCGAATGCGTCTGCATCAAAGGGCTGCAAATCGTCTATCTGCTCACCCACTCCGACGAATTTAACCGGAACATCAAGTTCATTGTTGATTGCAAGAACAACGCCGCCCCTTGCAGTTCCATCGAGCTTTGTAAGAATAATTCCTGTTATGCCTGCTGCATCCTTGAAATCCTTTGCCTGATTGACTGCGTTCTGACCCGTTGTTGCATCAAGAACAAGAAGGGTTTCCCTTGAACAGTCGGGAAGTTCTCTATCGATAACTCGGCTGATTTTATTAAGCTCATCCATTAGATTTTTCTTATTATGAAGTCTGCCTGCGGTATCGATAATAATAACATCTGCGCCCCTTGCCTTGCCTGCCTGAATTGTATCATAAACAACGGCTGCAGGGTCGCTTCCCTCTGAATGTTTGATTAAATCAACGTCAGCTCTGTCAGCCCATACCTGAAGCTGTTCAATCGCAGCTGCTCTGAAAGTATCTGCAGCGCCGAGAATAACACTTCTTCCCATATTTTTAAGGCGCAGAGCGAGTTTTCCTATAGTTGTTGTTTTGCCGACTCCGTTAACTCCAATAACAAGGATTACCGAAGGTTTTGTTCTCAGTTTAAGATAAGAACCGCCCCATACAACACCGGCAACAATATCCTTCATTGTTTCTCTTACCTGGGATACTGAGGTTATATTATCATTTTCAATTTTTGCTTTGAGGTCTCTTATAACTCTTTCGGCTGTCGGCATTCCGACATCACCCATTATCAAAACCTCTTCAAGCTCCTCAAAAAGCTCGTCATCAATTTTTTCATATGACTGAATAACCTCATCCATCTGAGCGGTTATTCCCTCATCACGGGTTTTCTTCAAACCCTTTCTGAATTTATCAAATAAACCCATTTTTTCTCCTTATATTATCGGGTGCGGGTGTCCCACCCTCAATTCTTAATTCTCAATTCTTAATTCTTAATTTGAATAAATGCCGTCGGCATTTATTCAAGTCCCATCTGTTCAGCAAGTTCAGCGCTCTGAAGCTCAAGGAGTTTTGAAACGCCCTTCTCCTGCATAGTTACGCCATAGAGAATATCCGCCTCTTCCATTGTTCCTCGTCTGTGAGTAATTGAAATGAACTGAGTTTTGTTTGTCATTTTTCTCATATATTTTGCAAAGCGCTCAACGTTAACATCATCAAGAGCAGCCTCAACCTCATCGTAAATACAAAACGGCGAGGGAGTTACTTTAAGTACGCTGAACAAAAGCGCCATTGCGGCGAGCGATTTTTCTCCGCCTGAGAAAAGATTGATATTCTGAACTGATTTTCCGGGCGGCTGAATCTTAATTTCAATCGGAGATTCAAGGCAGTCATCGGGATTTTCAAGAATAAGTTCTCCCCTGCCTCCACCGAAGAAATCAGCAAACGAAATTTTAAATTCCTCGTTAATTCTCTTGAAACTATCCATAAATTTCTCGCTCATTGAAGCGGTTAAATCCTGAATAATGCTGAGAAGTTCGGATTTCGATTTTTCAATATCACCAATCTGCTCTTTGAGAAATTCATATCTCTCTGAAACTTCTTTATATTCCTCAATAGCGCCAACATTGACAGAGCCCAAAGCTCTGATTGACGCCTTTATTTCAGTCAGTCTTCTCTTAGCGGCGGTCATATCCTCAATAACAATTCCAAGCTCCTGAGCCTGAACTTTTGTAAGCTCATACTGTTCAAAGAGCATATCGTTGAGTTCGTCATATTCCCTTGTCATAGCGTTTTTGCGCTCTTCAAGACGAACAAGCTCAGCTGAAAGACTCTCTTTATCAGCGAGTTTTGTTTTTTCAATCTCCCTGAGTTCGCCGCTCTTCTTTTCAAGCTCGTTTCTGCTTGAAATGAGGTCATTTATTGAATCGTTTGTTCCCTTTGCCTGCGCTCTTAATTCATTTGCCTGTTTTTCAATATCGGCAATGGAGAGCCTGAGGGCTTCGTTTTTCTTATTGAATTCTTCAATTTCCAAGCTGATATTTGCAATTCTGTCTGACTGAGTATTCTTTCTCAGTTCAAGCTCTTCAATGGCAAGTTTCGCTGCCTCGCAGTCCTTTGCAAGAGTTACAAGTTCAAGATTAATCTCGTTGCTCTTGTTTCTGAACTCCTCACGTTTAACGTTTAAATCGTTTGCGCCTGAGGATATCTTTGAGATTTCTTCTTCAACTGAGTCAATTTCACTCTGAATTGCATCAGCTTGTCCAGATGATTTTTTATTTGCCTCTTCAAACAGAAGTATTCTTGAATCGGAGTTTTCTTTTTCGGCAACCAGCGCGTTTTTCTGTTCAGCAAGAGAATTAATCCTGTCGCCGAGAAGTTTATCGTCACCCTGAGCTCGGATTAAATCCTCTTTTGCGTTTCTCAGGTCTGCATCCGAGCCCTGAAGGTCGGCAGCGGATTTATTCGCATCCTCAATAGCGGCTTTAAGAGTTTTTGAAAGCTCGTCAAGTTCGCCTGATATCTTTTCAGCCTCAGCGTTCAGCTCTTCTATCATATTTGCACGGGATAATATTCCTGCGCCTTTTGAACGGCTTCCGCCGGTCATCGAACCTCCGGGGTTCATAACCTGACCGTCGAGAGTTACGATTTTATATCTGTTTTTATATCTCTTTGAAATGCCTATAGCACAGTCGATATCCTCGGCAATAATAACTCTTCCGAGAAGATTTGAAATGATATTTTTATACTGAGCGTCGCATTCAACAAGATTTGATGCAATATCAACAAAGCCGAAATTATCATCAAGGTCTCTTTCATCAATCTCCCTCGGCTTTATTGCAGCAATCGGAAGGAAGGTTGCGCGACCAGAATTATTCTGTTTTAAGAAATTAATTGCTCTTTTTGCGTCGCTCTCCGAGGATACAACAATATTCTGCATTGCCGCTCCGAGTGCAACCTCAACGGCATTTGAATACTCGTTATCCACGCTGATGAGCTTTGATAAAACGCCGTGAACACCCGAAAGTGCCTTTGCATCCGACTGTCTTATAACCGCCTTAACTGCGCCAGAATAACCCTCCATATTCTTTTCGAGGTCCGAGAGCATTCTCGCCTTTGACTGCTTTTCTGAAAGTTTTCTTTCAAGCGCATCACAATCACTTCTGAGCTTTTCAGCTTTTTCTGTTTTTGTTTTCAATTTGAGCTGATAACCCTGAACTGCGTTATCGTATTCCTCAATACGCTCGTTGAGAAAGCTGATATTCTCTTCGCTTTCTTTTTTTGCGTTTTCAGTTTCCTTAATTTCCTTTTCGCAGGTATCAATGCTCTCGTCAATAGTATCTCTTCTCGCCTTGATTTCATCAATCGATGAAAGCGCCTGTGAGCATTTAACCTTGCAGTCGGAAAGAGCGAGAGTAAGCTCAGCGATTCTCTGATTGAGTTCAATATTCTTCTGGCTTATCTCCTCGTTATCGCTCTGAACCTTTTCAATTTCAAGCGCAACTTCTTCAAGTTCTTTTCTCTTGCTTTCAATCTTTGCTTCGCTTTCGATAATAAAGGTATTCTTCTCATCTATCTGGTCATCGAAAGACGCACTTGTGTCTCCGCTTGAGGTTATTTCGCCCTGAAGTCTCTGAATTGTTTCATTATTATGATTGAGAGTTGTTAAAAGAACATTAATTTCGCCGTCCTTTTTTAGCACCTCTTCCTCAAAATGAGCCGAGCCCTCGCGACATTCCTCAATAACCGCATTTATCTCTGCGGTTTTGTTATAGAGCTCCTGAGCGTCGCATTCTATCTTTTCAATTTCCTTTTCGCAGATTTCATAAGAAGCGCCTGCTGCATCGAGTTTATGCTCCTGCTCTCTTAAATTATTTGTGAAAGCATTAATTTTATTAAGCCATACGCCGATTTCAAGCGTTTTCTTTTCCTCGCTGAATTCAAGGAATTTTTTAGCCTTTTCGCTCTGGGTTTTAAGAGGTTTAACGCGACCTTCAAGCTCACCGAGAATATCGAGCAGTCGAACTAAATTTTCCTGAGCCTGTTCAAGTCTTCTTTCGCTGTCACGTCTTTTATGACGGAAACGAGAAATACCCGCTGCCTCTTCAAAAAGCTCACGGCGGTCTTCGTTTTTAGCAGAAATAATCGAGTCAATTCTGCCCTGACCGACCATTGAATAGCCGTCTGCACCGAGTCCTGTATCCATAAACAGTTCGTGGATATCCTTACGGCGAACGGTTTCACCGTCAATTTTATATTCACTTTCCCCGCTTCTGTAATAACGTCGGGAAACGGTTACAATTTCGCCCTTGTCTTTAAGTGAGGAATCGGAATTATCAAGGGTTAAAACAACCTGAGCAAAGCCGAGGGGTTTTCTCGTTGACGTTCCGCCGAAAATAACGTCCTCCATTTTTGAGCCACGGAGCGATTTTGTGCTCGTTTCACCGAGAACCCAGCGAACAGCATCGGAAATATTACTTTTTCCCGATCCGTTAGGTCCGACAACGGCGGTTATTCCCTTTCCGAAATTCAATTCTGTTTTGTCAGGGAAGGACTTGAATCCCTGCATTTCAAGTGTTCTTAAAAGCATAAATTTTACCTTACTTTATGATTTTAATCTCATCAACGGCAATTTTGTCGTTTTGAGTTATTTTTATGTTATAACCTTCTTCAATGAGAAAGTAGATATTTCTTTTTTGATTTCCCTTTAGCTTTGATACGCTTCTGGGGTTAACAAGTATCTCATAGCTTGCAGGCGGATACTCAAGAATTTTATTGAGCATTTTTCTTGATTCAACGATTTCACCGAAGGAATCGTGGTAAGCTCCTGCAACCATATTTCTTTTAATATCCTCGGAGGCATGAAGCCCAAGACGGATAACCTTAATCCCCGCCTCTTCAAACATAGGAAGCAGCTTTGTGCAAAGCTCGGCTGCGTCATCAACGTTTTGAGGAATATATATCTCTTTTTCAAAAAGATCTGCAAGATATGTGTTTTTTAAAACAACGGTAGGATAAATTCTAACCGTTTTTGGGGATAGTTTAATAAGTTTTTTTGCAGTTTCAATCGCCTTTTCATCAGTATCTTTATAAAGCCCCGTCATCATCTGAAGTCCGAGCTCAAAGCCGTTTTCCTTTATCAGTTCTGAAGCGTTTTCAACATCCTTTGAGGTGTGACCTCTGAGATTAGCTGAAAGAACTTCATCATCCATACTCTGAGCGCCGAGTTCGATTGAAGTTACACCGTATTCTTTTAAAAGAGCAAGTATTTCTTCGTCAATAAAATCGGGACGGGTTGAAATGCGTATTCCGCCGACCTTTTTGCTTTTAACATATTCGCTTGCCGCTTCAAGCAGGCTTTTCATATAGTCCCTGTCAATCGCTGTAAACGAGCCGCCAAAAAAGGCAATTTCATATTCATATTCCTTCCTTTTCAGTGCGGTTTCAACAGCTTGTCTGACATCATCGGGTGTTGGCTGTTTTTCCTTGCCCGTTATTGTTTTCTGATTACAGAAGGAGCATTGCTGAGGACAGCCGAGATGTGGCACAAAAATACTTATATTCCCTTTTTTCATATCTGCACTCCCATTAGCTCAAGTGCCTGTCTTGCAGCCTCTTGCTCAGCGTTTTTCTTGCTTGTTCCTATTCCCTTTCCGATAACATTTGAATTGAGTCTGAGTTCAACCTCAAAGCGCTTATCATGATCGGGTCCGCTTGTATTGATTACTGCATAGCTGAGTCGTTCATCTGGGTTTTGCTGGATTATTTCCTGCAAAAGCGATTTATAATCCTTGAAATTCGAGTGATGATTTTCAACCTCGCGGGAAAGAAAATGAAGAATAAATTTTCTCGCCTGTTCAATTCCCCCATCGAGATATATCGCAGCGATGAGCGCTTCAAACGCATCCTCTAAAACAGAGGGTCTTGAAGCTCCGCCGGATGCGGTTTCACCCTTGCCCATTCTCAGACAGCTTCCTAAATCAATCTCTTTTGCAAAACTTGAAAGCGACTGAGTACATACAAGTGAGGAGCGCAGCTTTGAAAGTCTGCCCTCGGGCATATCGGGATATTTTTCATAAAGATACTGCGCTGAAACAAAAGATAAAACTGCATCGCCGAGAAATTCCATTCTCTCATTATACGGAGTATTCCCCTGCTGTTCATTGGCATAACTTGAATGAGTCAGCGCTTCTTCAAGAAACGAAATATTTTTAAAGCTATATTCAATTTTTTCCTGAAGTGTTTTTATTTTCATCTTTAAGCTCTTCTTCTATTTTTTCTATCAGGTCGGTCTGCAAAAACCAAACCGCCTGTTTGATTGCATTTTTAAAGGTGCGCGCGTCCGCCGAACCGTGAGCCTTTATAACAGGCTTTTTAACTCCGAGCATAACCGCTCCGCCGTATTCCTTATAATCAAACTGAGTTTTCATCTCATCAAATCCGCTTTTAACTCCGAGGTATGATAGCTTTGAGAGAGTATTTTTATAAAACGCCTTTTTAACTGAGTTCATAAGAACCTTTGCAGCGCCTTCATATGTTTTAAGAATAAGATTTCCGGTAAAACCGTCGGCAACAACAACATCGGCATCACCGAAGGGTATCTGTCGTCCCTCAATGTTACCGATAAAATTATACGGTGCGCTCTTCATAAGCTCATACGCCTCTTTAACAAGCGCATTTCCCTTTGTTTCCTCACTTCCGTTATTCGCAAGTGCAACAGTGGGATCTTCATATTTCATTATGTTTTTCATATACACCGAGCCCATAAGTCCGAACTGATACAAAAACTCAGCTCTGCATTCAGCATTTGCCCCGCAGTCCATAAGTAAAAACGGCTTTTCGGCGCTGGGCATTATTGAAGCAATAGCGGGTCGCTTAACGCCCTTTATTCTCTTCGTTATAAGTGTTGCGCCAACTGTTATCGCCCCTGTATTTCCTGCACTTACAAACGCATCGCCCTCGCCGTCGCTAAGCAGCCTGAAACCGACTGCCATTGAAGAATCGGGCTTTTCTCTGAGAACTGAGGTTGGATCATCACACATTGCTATTTCATCGGTGCAGTTAACAATTCTTGAATTTTCAAGCGTTATATTATTCTCTTTTGCACAGGCAATAATCTTCTTTTCATCGCCTGTGAAGATTATTTCATCAATATCGAATTCATCAACAGCGAGCATTGCGCCTTTGATTATTTCAAGCGGAGCATTGTCGCCGCCCATTGCGTCAACTATGATTTTCATTTCAACATCTCGTTAAGTTCATTCAGTGAACGCTCGGCAAGAGCCCTATAGCGTTCTTTTTTATCTCTTATCTTAGGCTCGATTGCAGGAAGAATTCCGAAATTTGCACCCATCGGCTGAAAATTTGTAACACTTTCATCGCTGATATAATCAGTCAGTGCGCCAATCATCGTTTGAGTGGGAAGAACTAAACTTTCTTTGCCATCGCTTCTTCTTAATGCATTAATTCCTGCCATAATTCCCGAAGCGGCGGACTCCATATAGCCCTCAACTCCTGTTATCTGACCTGCAAAAAATATCCTATCATTGCTCTTAAGCGAATAATCGCTGTTTAAAACCTTGGGTGAATTTATAAAAGAGTTTCGATGCATAACGCCGTAGCGAACAAACTCCGCATTTTCAAGAGCGGGAATCATTGAAAAAACTCTTTTTTGCTCACCAAATTTCAGATTTGTCTGAAAGCCGACAAGATTAAACATTGTTCCCCTGCTGTTTTCACGTCGAAGCTGAACGCACGCCCAGGGTCTGTGTCCTGTGTTCGGGTTAACAAGTCCAACGGGCTTCATCGGTCCGAAACGGGGAGCGTCCTTTCCTCTTTTGGCGAGTTTTTCTATTGGCATACAGCCCTCATAGACATCAAAGTCGTGAACAACTGCGCCCTCGGCGTTAATCAACTCTTCAATAAAACTTTCATACTCCTCTTTATTAAACGGGCAGTTGATATAGTCATCCTCACCGCCTCTATCATAACGGGAAGCGGAAAAAGCCTTGCTCATATCAATACTCTCGGCAGTTACTATCGGCGCAGCGGCATCATAAAACGAGAGATAATCACCGCAGAGCTTTTTTATTTCATCAAAGAGTGCGCCCTCCGTTAATGGACCTGTTGCGATAATGAGTATTTCATCGTCCTCTTTTTTGATTTTGTCATATACTCTGTTTTCAATTTCGATATTCGGGTGATTTTTTATGCTTTCAGTTATAGCCTGTGAGAATAAAACTCTGTCAACCGCCAGTGCTCCTCCCGCAGGAACAGCATATTTTCTTGCAGTTGCAACTGTAAGCGAGCCGAGGCGGAACATCTCTTCTTTAAGAAGACCTGCGGCGCTTTCAATTCTCGATGCTTTAAGAGAATTCGAACATACAAGCTCTGCAAAATATTCACTTTTGTGAGCAGGAGAAAACTTAACGGGCTTCATTTCAATAAGCCTTACTTTATATCCTGCATTTGCAATCTGCCAGGCGGCTTCAACGCCAGCAAGTCCTGCGCCGACAACGGTAAATTTCATACTGGATTAATCTTCTTTTTTCTTTCTTGTTGATTTTGTGAAACCGCAGCCTTCTGTATCGGGGCAGTATAAAACTCCGCCCTTCTTTCGAAACAGCGATTTTCCACATTTTTCGCAAACCTCGTCAGTCGGCATATCCCAGGTCATAAAGTTACACTTAGGATAGTTTGAACAGCCGTAGAACGAAGTTCCCCTCTTCGTCTTCTTCTCAATAACATCGCCGCCGCATTCAGGGCATTTTGCGTTTGTTTTAAGAACAAGGGGCTTTGTATTCTTACATTCAGGATAACCCGGACAAGCGAGGAATTTTCCGAATCTTCCGACTTTAACAATCATATTTCTTCCGCATTTTTCGCAGACAACGTCGGTTTCTTCTTCGGTGAGTTTAATCTTAACTCCCTGCATTTCCTTCTTTGCTTTTTCAAGCGGCTCTTCAAAATCGTTGAAATAGAGCCTTATCATATCAATATAATTCTTATCGCCCGAGTCGATTTTATCAAGGTCGTCTTCCATCTTTGAAGTATATTTAACATTAACAATGTTCGGAAGCTTATCCTTGAGGAGATTTGTTACAGCCTCACCGAGCTCTGTCGGAACAAACTGCTTGCCCTTTCTTTCAACATATTCCTTTGAAAGAATGGTTGAAGTTATTGTTACATAGGTTGACGGCCTGCCAACGCCGTTTTCCTCAAGCGCCTTGATAAGAGATGCTTCAGTAAATCTTGCAGGCGGCTGAGTGAAATGCTGGTTGCCGAGGAGTGATTTAAGTCTTAAAACATCACCCTTTGCAACAGGGGGAAGCGGTGCTTCTGAGGCAGATTTCGATAAATCGTCGGTTTTTTCCTCATAAAGAGCGGTGAATCCATCAAATTTAACCGAATAGCCCGTTGCGCTGAAAACATAGCCCTTTGCGTCTATTTCAATCTTGATTGTTTCCTGCAAACAGCTTTCCATAAGAGAAGCGATGAAGCGCTCCCATACGAGCTTATATATTTTGTACTGGTCAGTGGTCAATGAGCCCTTGACCCTTTCGGGAGTTACTTCGGGCATTGAGGGTCTTATTGCCTCGTGGCCGTCCTGAGCGTTGCCCTTTGTTTTATAGTATCTTGGCTTTGAAGGGAGATATTTCTCGCCGTAGTTTTCTTTGATGAATTTTGTTCCTGCTGCGCGAGCTTCTTCAGAAATACGAAGCGAGTCAGTTCTCATATAGGTTATAAGACCGACTGTTCCGAGTCCGCTTACGTCAACGCCTTCATATATCTCCTGAGCGAGCTTCATTGTTTTTCTTGCTGGAAATGAAAGACGTCGGGATGCTTCCTGCTGCAAAGTTGAGGTTATGAAGGGAGGAGTGGGCTTTTTAGTTCTTGTTCCTTTTTTAACCGAGCTTACAACATATTCTGCGCCTTCAAGATCAGCAAGAATTTTGTCGCTCATTTCTTTGTTTTCAATGTTCTTTTCGCCGAGCTTGAGCTTGTTTCCGTCGGGTTCGCTTACAAGAACGGCGTTGAAGGTTTTTCTTTCCGGAGGATTGGTGAATTTTGCATCGATTGACCAATATTCCTCAGGATTAAACTCTCTTATTTCATTTTCTCTATCGACAACAAGGCGAAGCGCAACTGACTGAACACGTCCTGCTGAAAGCCCTCTTCTGATTTTCTGGCTTACGAACGGAGACAGCTTATAGCCGATAAGTCTGTCGAGAATACGGCGAGCCTGCTGAGCGTTGACTAAATCAATATCAATAGCTCTCGGAGAAGCCATTCCCTTCTGGACTCCCGATTTTGTAATCTCGTTAAAAGTAACTCGGTTTTTTTCATCGAGTTTAAGACCGAGAAGATATGCAAGGTGCCATGAAATAGCCTCTCCTTCACGGTCGGGGTCGGTTGCGAGATAAACATAATCGGCTTTATCCGCCTTTTTCTTTAAATCTTCAACAAAGTTTTCTTTTCCCTTGATTATTGCATATTTCGGAGCGAAATCATTGCTGACATCAACACTGAGTCTTGCCGCAGGTAAATCGCGAACGTGACCCATTGACGCAACAACATCATATCCCTTTCCGAGATATCCTTTAATGTTTTTAGCCTTTGCAGGCGACTCAACAATAACAAGCTTTGACATATATTTTAATCCTTTCGGTTTGTTAACGTATTTTATATCTTTTGCCCGAGGCGCTTATAACAAGCCCCTTCATTTCGAGCAATGTAAGCGAGGATAAAACCTCGCCGAAATTCATTTTTGCTTTTTCTGCTATTATTTCAACGCTCTCAAGTTCATCACTAAGCGCGTTGAAAACTGTTTTTTCCTTTTCAGGAAGGTCATATACCTTATTGCTCAGAGAAACTCTTTTTGCTCTGTCCTGAGGCATATTATCAAATGAAATCTGTTCTTTTTTCGGTGTGTTTTCTTTGAGCTTGCTACCAATCTGAGCGAGTTCCTTAACGCTTTGCGCCTTGCTTAAATCAAGAGTTTCAAAGCGCTCGGCATACTGCTCAACAATAACCGACGGACTCGTTGCAACAATTGCACCGTCGTTTATAAGAAGATTTGTTCCGAGGAAGTTTGAATCAAATATAGAAGCCGGGATTGCAAAAATATCTCTGTTTTGCTCTGCTGCAAAATTTGCGGTTATGAGCGAGCCGCTCTTTTCACCCGCTTCAACAACAAGAACTCCGAGCGAAAGACCGCTTATAATCCTGTTTCTCATCGGAAAAGTATATCTTGTTGCAGGAGTATGGGGCGGATATTCAGTTATCAGAGCACCGCCGGAGCTTACAATATTTCTTCTGAGTTCTTCGTTTTCCATAAGATAATCAGTACCGAAGCCACAGCCGAGAACAGCATAGGTTTTCCCCTTTCCTTCAAGTGCGCCTTTATGTGCAGCACTGTCAACTCCGAGCGCACCGCCGCTAATAACAGCACCTGAGCAAAGAGCTATTCCCTTTGCCATAATATGTGCAGCTTTTAGGGCATATGTTGATGCTTTTCTCGTTCCGACTATTGCAACGGCGGCAAGACTTTCAATATCGCCAAGTTCACCGTCAACATAGAGCACCGCGGGAGGATTTGAAATTTCTCTCAATCTCTGAGGATATTCTTCGTCATCGTAGGTTATTATGCTCCACGAATTCTTTTTGCACTCCTCAATTATTCTTTCGCTTTCCTCAAGATTTGATTTCGTCATCTTTTCAATCTGCTTCGGATTAAGCGCAGGGCTCATCCTCCATTCGAGAATATTGCTTTCATAAAGCTTTTCAATGGAGCCGAAATCCTCAATTATCTCTTTAAACTTCGCGCCTTCGCCAAGACAGTTTGACAGCCATATCCAATATCTTTTATCCGTCATCTGAGCATCTCCCACATAATAATTGAAGCTGCAACAGAAGCGTTAAGACTTTCAGCGTTTCCAAGCATTGGAATTGTTATCAGCTTATCGGATACAGATTTAATATTTTCTTCAACTCCGTTTGCCTCGTTTCCGATAACACAGATACTCGGCTTTGAAAAATCAATATTCGTTATTTTCTCAGCGCTGCTGCTCGGAACAGAGGAATAAATCATATATTCGCCCTTGAATTTTTCAAGAGTTTTTTCAAGATTGTCGCTAAGATATATATTCTCTCTTAAAACCGAGCCCATTGATGCGCGAAGAGTTTTCGGATTATAAATATCGCAGCAGTTGAATGCTATAATATCCTCAATTCCGAGCGCTTCGGCAGTTCTTATTATTGCCCCGACATTTGAAGGATCCTGAACATTATCAAGCGCAATTATTTTTTTCGACTCAGGGAGTTTGCTTTTCTTATTAAATGAGCAAACAGCAAATATTCCCTGGGGATTTTCGGTGTCGCTGAGTTTTTTTGAAACCTCGTCGCTAATCATATAAGCCTTATCGCTTTTATCAATCAGAGCGGATATTTCAAGCGGATATCTCTCAAAAATCTTTTCTGTTATAAAAAGAGTTTCAACCTTATAAACAGAATTAAGGACATCAAAACAAAGCCTTGCGCCCTCAAGAACAAACGCGCCTTTTTGCGCTCTTGCCTTTGATGAGGTCATCAGCCTTTTTGTGTCCTTAATAATATCGTTGGTTTTGCTTGTGATTTTTTCCATACACATCTCCGAGCGTGCTTATTTTCGGATTAATCGAATGATTTAATCCCTTATTCGTTTAAAGAAATCACGTTTTCTCTATTTATAATATTTAATAATATACATTATATTGAAAATAATTTCAATAGTTAATTTTCTAAATTTCAATTTTGTAAACATTATGTAATCAATATAAAAAGTGCTCGACAATGCCGAGCACTTAAATCATATATTATTCGCAAATAATTAAGCCGTAGCCCTTCTTTCTCTTATAAACAACTCTTGTTTCGCCATCTATTCCGAGGAAGATGAAGAAGTTATGTCCGAGCATTTCCATCTGAACTATTGCTTCATCATCGGTCATCATATTCGGAGTTATCGTCTTTTTTCTTGTTATATCAACGCTCTCAAAATATGCCTCGTCGAAATTATCCATTGTTACTTCGTCGCTGAGCTCATCTATTGCGAGAGCGATTTCATCAATTCCGCCTTTGCGTTTTTTATCAACGAAATAGGTTTTGAGCTTGCGAAGCTTTCTCTTTAAATCATCAACGGCAGCATCAATTGCGGGTTCAATCTTTCTTTCAAAGGATTCGCCTCTTATGAACGAGCCGAAGTGTTTAACAGTTATATCGCAGCTGTAACCCTCCTTTTCTTTTTTCAGTGTTACATCGAAAGCAGCATTTTCGGGGAGCATTTTTTCAATTCTCTTAAGTTCGCTTTCAATTCCGTCTTTTGCGCCCTGCTTTAAATCAAAGCCTCTTGCAGTAATGTTAATCATACTAATTCCCATAGCCTTTCTGCCCAAAAATTGTCTTTTAAATTCACACATTATACTATCCTTATTGGGCAGACAAGGCGTATAATGGGAATTCTGCCATCGCTCGTTGTTACAAAGCAACAAACTGAGCGGGCAATATAATCATGTATTAGTGTGAGCACTCACACTAATACCTCCTTGGTATATTGTTTTCTAAGTCTATTATATGCCTAAAAAACAATTAATAAAAGTATTGTATTTTAAATAAATTTTTGATATAATATTAATGCTGTCGGCAAGAGAGAAACTCTGCCGACATATTTTTATATAAAAATCGGCTGTCTCACTTTTCGTAAGACAGCCGATTTGCTTTATTCTTCTATTTTATTGATTTGATCAACAACTGTTTCCATATTGTCTATGAGCGCCTGAGCGTCTTCATCAGGGGTTTCGCCTGCTCTCTTTTTAATGAGAGCATCAACCATCTTTCTGTGTTCATCATCAGTCATTGCATAATTCTTCATCGGAAGAGCCGAAAGAAGCATACCTACAGCAATCGGAATTGAAATAAGGAAGAACATTGCTGCCGCATACTTTCCGCCGTCGATTTGATAAAAATGCTCGCCCTGTGCAAGTCTGTAGTTAATATTATCAAGATTCTGGTCTGAGAATTTAACAATTGTGTAAACAAGACCCTGAATAAGAGCGGCAATACCGCCTGAAAGTTTTGTTAAGAAGCTCTGACCTGAGAAGAAAACACCGTCAGGACGGTAGCCGTTATGGAATTCTTCATAGTCAACGCAGTCAGCGATCATAATTGACTGCATAACATTGATACCGCCCATTGAAGCAGAAGCAAGACCAATGCAGATAGCCGAAAGGATAACCCATCCCCAAGGAAGAAGGTTGCCCTTTGAAAGAAGATATCCAACAAAGATAAGTGCATAGGGAACTGCACCTGCGATGGTGTAGAAATTATAAACCTTTTTGCTTTCGTATTTCTTAACAAGAGCAGGAGTTATTGCCATTGCAACAAACTGAGGAATAAATACTGCAAGACCGATAACGGCAATCTTGAAGAGCCTTTGACCTCCGTCAAGATTTCCGATGTTTTCAAATGCATTATCAGTGTAGTAATAAAGCATAAGGGGCATTGCAAGAATCATAAGAAGCTGAAGAGGGCTTCTTAAAACGCCTGAGATAAGTATCTGTCTGAAGGGAAGGCATTTCCACATAATCTTGAAGTTTTCGATTATGCCTCTCTTGTCCTCTGCATCACCGGGAACTCTTTCTCTTGTTGCAAGTCCTGCAACCTCAAAGCAAATTGTTGCAACGACAGTTATAATAACAACTGTTGCAATCCATGCAGCTCTTGAGGTATAGTTATTTGCCATCTGCTGGGTTATTTCGCCGGCATCAGCCATAGCATTATATTTGCCCTCAAACATTCCCTTGAGGAAACCGGGAATAAATGAAATAACTGTTCCGATTCCGCCGATACCTGCTGCAAGACGGGCAAGACCGAGAATCTTAGCTCTGTCGTCCATATCCTCTGTCATAAGAGAGGTAATTCCCCAAAGAGGAATATCGCAAACGGTGAAAAGCATTCCCCATGCTATGTATGAAACTGCTGCCCATGCAATTATAAGCGCTTTGCTTGCACCCGGATGAGTATAGATTCCGTTAACAAAGCAAAGAATTGTCATAGCTCCGATTATTGCAGGAAAAATAATTAAATAAGGTCTGCATTTTCCCCATTTTGTGTGCGTTCTATCTACAATTGTTCCCATCATCGGGTCGTTGATAGCATCCCAGATTCTTGCTGCGAAAAGAATAACTGCAACAACTGAAGCAGGGATATAAAGAACTGTTCCGAGATAGATGCTGACAAGTCCTGCGGCAATAACCTGATAGATTACATTCTGACCGAACATACCGACTAAGTATCCGAAGAGTTCTTTTTTCGTGTAGGTATTTGCTGATATTTTGCTTGGCATATCGCTCATATCAATTTCTCCTTTTCTATTTTATCGTTAATATTTTAACAGAAAAGGAGAATTATTACAAGACAAAACTATTTTATTGTTTAAAATTTAATAATTTATCAGTGAACAGAAAATTATAATAATCGAATTCAGACCACTATCAACAAAAAATGCTGTCCCACTATTGCAGGACAGCACTGTTTTTTATTCATTAGTTACATCCGCAACCGCAGTCATTGCCGTTGTTGAATCCTCCGCAGAGTAAGAGGATGATGATAAGGATGATAACCCAAGAAGAGCCATTGCAGCCGCATCCATTGTTGCAACCCATAACCTAACCTCCTTTCATCTGTTCTAAGTCATCCTATGAAAGAATTAAGTTTTTGGTTACAACTATACTCTCTCGAAGCGGAGTGCACAGCGCCCGCTTCGATACAAATAGGGGTTTCCAAAGGGGAATTGAGCCTCGCTCACTCCCCTTTGGTTGCTTTCTTGACTCTCGTCTAAACATATTCTGCGATTGAAGCATTTTCAAGCAAAATGCTATTAATCGCTCCATATGTTTCTCCTCTCAAATCAAAATGTTTTGCATTTTGATTTGTATTCCGATGCGGATACTTGTACCGCATCGGAGAGGAAGAACATCCGCAGTGATTATAATATAATGCTCGCATTATATTTCAATCACGGAGGTTGTTCTGACGATTTCGCAACCCGAAAGAATGGTGGAAAAATATTGTTATGATTTAAGTTCAATTCCCTTTTGATTTAACTTCTTAACAATGAAATCAGAAACCTCCTGAACCTCTTCCCTTGTTAAGGTCTTTTCAGGATGAGAAAAAGTTATTCTTGTTGTTATCGACTTAATTCCCTCACCCTCATAGATATCCGTGACCTCAACATTTTTAATGAGAGGTGAATTTGCTTCCTTAATTGCTTTTGCAATCGGAGCAAAAACAGGAGTTATAAATGAAAGGTCTATTTCCATTGACGGGAATTTGCTCGGTTCTTCATAAGAAATTGAAGCATTGTTTATCTTTGAAAGCTCATCAATATCAATTTCAGCATAAACAATGCCCGCTTTTTTATCAATCTTCTTTGAAACAACGGGATGAGCAATTCCGATTTCACCGATAACCCTTGAATCGCAGATAATGCTGTAAAGATTTCTCGGGTGCTGATATGAATGCTCGGCAGTTTTTGCCTCAAAGGTGACATTTCTGTGTTTAATATCATCAAGCATTGTTTCAATGATATCCCTGAGTTCAAAATAGAGAACATTCATCGGCTTAATCTTTGAGAAAAGAGAAATGCCGAGGAGCTTCTTTTCAATGCAGAGATTGTTTTCATCAATTCCCGTTACAGCTCTTCCAATTTCAAAAATACCGAAATCATTTGAATAAGAGGTATTTGTTTTAAGCTGGCAGAACTGAGTCGGAATGAGCGATTTTCTGATTGTTTCAATATTCGGGTTTGTTGCATTTGCAAGTTTAATCTCGCTTTCAACCTCCATTCCGAGAGCCTTTAATTCATCGTAATAATTCCATACATATGAATGAAGCTCGTGGAGAGAATATCTTTTAACAAGCAAGTCTTTAATTCTGTCTTCATCCGATTTTTCAATATCCGCACGAACAGGATAAAGAGGTGAGCGGGTTGTATGAACATCGAAATTATCATAACCGTAAATTCTTGTTATTTCTTCGATGATATCCGCCTTCATTGTTACATCCTTAGTTGCTCTCCAGCTCGGTACGGTAACTGAAAATTCATCGTTTTGAACGCTTGCAGTAAAGCCGAGAGAGTTAAGGGTTTTAATAATAGTATCGTTTGAAATCTCAATTCCAGTATATTTATCAACAAATGCCTTATCGAAAGTAAGATTAACTGTTTCATAGTGGTAAGCGTATTCATCAGTAAGCGCAGAAACAACCGTTGCGCCGCCGTCGGCATCCTGAAGAAGTTTAACGAAACGCTCAATAGCAAGAACAGTGAGTTCGGGGTCAAGAGATTTTTCATAACGCATTGAAGAATCCGTTCTGTGAGCAAGGCGAACTGTAGATTTTCTGATTGAAGCCGCGTCAAAGGTTGCAGATTCAAGAGTCAAGGTTGTTGTATCCTCAACAATTTCACTGTCGAGTCCGCCCATAATACCTGCGATTGCAACAGGAGTATCGCCGTTGCAAATCATAAGAGTTTCGGTGTCGATATTTCTCTCAACTCCGTCAAGAGTCTGGAAGGTAAAAGGCTCATCAAAGCGCTTGATTCTGATGCTTTCAACCTTTCTGCTATCGAATGCGTGCATCGGCTGACCAATTTCAAGCATAAGATAGTTTGTTAAATCAGCAAGGAAGTTTATAGCTCTCATTCCGCAGTAGAAAAGACGGATACGCATATTAACAGGCGAAACACTTCTTTCAATATTCTCAACCTGCAAACAGGAATATCTCTGGCAGAGCGGGTCGAGAATTTTCATATCAACCTTTGAAAGATTTTCATATGCAGTAAGGTCCGCTTTATCAAGAGGTTTAAGTTCTCTTCCTGCAAGCGCTGCAAATTCTCTTGCAATTCCGTAGTGACCCCAGAGATCAGGACGGTTTGTCAGCGATTTATTATCAACCTCAAAAATGATATCCTCAATTTCATAGAGTTCTTTAAGGTCTGTTCCGTTTGCAGCTTCATCGGTTATATCCATAATTCCGCTGTTGTCGTCGGAAATTCCGATTTCTTTTTCAGAGCAGCACATTCCGTTTGAGGTATAGCCTGCAAGTTTTCTCGGAGAAATCTCTATATCGCCGATTTTTGCTCCGAGCTTTGCAAAAGCAGTTTTCATTCCTACTCTGACATTCGGAGCGCCGCAAACAACATCAACAAGCTCCTCTTCGCCGATATCAACCTTAAGGAGATGGAGTTTCTTTGATTCGGGATGCTCTTCGACCGACTTAATTTCTGCAACAACAATTCCCGAAATATCCGAACCCTTGAAGAATATATCGTTTTCAACCTCGGCAGTTGAAAGTGAAAACTGATTAATAAGCTTTAATTTATCGAGCCCTGTAAAATCAACAAAGTCCGAAATCCAGTTCATTGATAAAAACATTATTCTTCACTCCTTTCTTATTCATCGTCGGTAAACTGCGACATTGATTTAAGATTTCCGCTGTTTAAATCACGAATATCGCTGATACCGTATTTCATCATAACAAGTCTTGTAAGTCCGAGTCCGAATGCGAATCCGGTATATTCATCGGGGTCAATTCCGCCCATTCTTAAAACCTCGGGATGTATCATGCCGCAGGGACAAAGCTCAAGCCATCCGCTGTGTTTACAGGAAGGGCAACCCTCACCGCCGCAGATAAGACAGCTTATATCAAGCTCAAAGCCGGGCTCAACGAAGGGGAAGAAGCCGGGACGAAGACGAACTTTTATATCCTTTTGGAAAACTTCAGAAAGCATTGTTTTCATAAAGTAGATAAGGTTTGAAATTGAAATATCCTTATCAACCATCATACCCTCCATCTGGAAGAAGGTATTTTCGTGGCAGGCGTCTGTTGCTTCATTTCTGAAACATCTTCCGGGGAAGATTGCCTTAATCGGAATACCGTCTTCAACAAGGGGCTTTTTATATTTTCTCAAAATAGCATTCTGAGCCGCAGAGGTCTGTGACTTAAGAAGCTGACCGTTTTCAAGATAATAGGTGTCCTGCATATCTCTTGCAGGGTGGTTTTTAGGAATATTAACTGATTCAAAGCATTCATAATCCGTTACAACCTCGCTATAATCCTCAACAGTAAAGCCCATTGATTTAAAAATCTGCTCGCACTGGCGCTGAACAAGGGTTATCGGATGGTACGAGCCCCTGCTGAGAGACGCGGGAATTGATAAATCAAATTCGGGCATAAGTTCGATTTCTCTTTGAATCTGGAGCTCCTTTAGCTGAACTGTTTTTTCATTGATTTTTTCTGCAACAGCTCCTTTAAGCTCGTTAACCTTCTGACCGAAAGACTTTTTATCTTCGTTTGAAAGCTCGCGCATACCTTTGAGCAAATCGGTTACAGAGCCTTTCTTACCGAGATAAGCAACTCTGATGCCTTCAAGCTCACTCAGATCCTGAATTTCAGAAAGCTCTTTTTCAAATTTCTCTTTTAGTGAAAGAATTTTGTTTTCCATAATTTCCTCCTTAATTATTTGTGTGTACAACTGGGGACTGTCCCCAAACGTTATACAACTGTATAAAAAATAAAATCGTCCCATAAAAATGAGACGAAAAATTCCGCGGTACCACTCAAATTGCAGGTTGCCCTGCCTCTTGACAGCTTTAACGCAGCCCAACGCTCTGCTTAGTTTCTCGCAGAGAGCTCCAAGGTTGAAATTCACAAATATCCGCCCATGCGCTTTCACCAACCGCGCACTCTCTTAAAAGCTGAAATATTTATTACTTACGCCTCTTCTATGCCATTAGCTATATAAATAACATAAAGATTATAAACCGATTGCCTTATTTAGTCAAGAATTTTTAATTTATAATTATAAAAAAACCTTCAAAAAGCCTTGTATTTTTGAAAAAATATGTTTATAATGGTATTTGTGAATATTTATAATTTGCAAAATCGAAATTCAGAGGTGACTTTACTGTGACGGATAAAACCATGACCTTTAAAATCGGCGGCAACGATGAAGACGTAATGAAGGATAATTTAACAAAGGTTTATGATGCGCTTCAGCAAAAAGGATATAACCCAGTTAACCAGATAGTTGGTTATATTCTTTCTGAGGATCCGACATATATCACAACTCATAATAATGCAAGAAGCCTTATCAGAAGAATTGACCGCGATGAGCTGCTTGCTGAAATGGTAAAGTCTTACCTTAATCAATAAAGGAGGACATAACCTTGGCAGAAGAAAACAAAACCGCAGAGAAGTTTCTTGATTACAAGGGCAAGCCCTTGGTAAGAAGCGGAAACACTATTTACTACGGTGATATGAACGACCCCTATGTTGTTTGCCTCAACATAAAAAATTCAAGCGAGCTTAAAGATATAACGCTTGCAGGTGATGTTACAGTTCAGCTTCTCAGCACGGACGACACCTTGTCGCCCAAAGACAGAATCATTAAAAAGAGCGAAAAAAACGGCCTTTTTACAGCACTTGATCTCGGCGCAACCTGGCTTGAAAGACAACTTAAAAAAGGATAAACAAAACGGACGGTTCGAATTTTTGAACTGTCCGTTTTCATATTGTTTATATACTATTTTCTTTTGAATCTCAAATGTATATAGGGCGATATATAGGGATAAATAACAGCTAATACTATTGTTACGGTTAAAAACTTAAACAGTGTTACAGGGGCATTAATTAGCACAGTGTATTGCCAAAGCGAGCTGACTTTTGAAAGAAGTGAACTCAGCGCATGAGGCAAACGGGGAGAAACAGCACTTACCGACTGGGCATAATATGAAAAAATGTCGTTTAATGAATAGCCCATATCTCCATAAAGCTTATTAAACATCGGGAAAACAAAAGTATTCGTAAGAATGAACTGAGCTATTACAGCAGGAATCATTCCGAGCAACGAGCCAACGAGTATTGTTTTTCTGCGATGAACTTCTTTTTCTTCTTGTTTTTTACGTTTTTTGTTCGGTGTAACTGCTTTGAAATAATATAATCCCGCAATACCAACAAATAATGAATTAGTAACAAAGTTCGTAATAACGCTGAAATAAGCCTCATTGGTAAAAAACCATCTGAGAACACTTTTTATAAGACAAACGGCAACGCCGATTATGGGGCCATATGCAATTGAAGCGAGCAATTCAGCAAAAACAGAATAGTCAATCGAAATAAATTTCGGAAGAAAGCTAATGCTGAAGCGTGAATAACGGCTTAATAAAAATGCCAATACGGAAAAAACTGCAATGCTGAGAAAAATCTCAAATACTCTCTTATCGACAGTTTTAAGCTCGCTGCCTTCACGTATTGTTTTTCTATCTTCTGAATTATCAGTTTTCTCATTTGTCGGCTTATCGGCTGGCGCACCGGTTGGTATTCCGAGCTGCGCACCCGACGGCGCTGAGAACATCGCACTGTATGATTTAACTTTCGGCTTATCATCCGTCTTACTGTATGATACGCTTTTTGACTTGCTATCCGTCTTAGTGTATGACGCGCTTTTTGACTTGCTATCCGTCTTAGTGTATGACGCGCTTTTCGGCTTATTGTCCTTCTTAGCGTTTGATGCGCTTTTCGACTTATTATCCGTCTTAGCATACGGCGTGCTTACCTGGCCATTCTTCCTGGCATATGGTGTTTTTGACTGACCTTCCGCCCATCCATATGGGATTTTCGACTTACCCTCCGGATTGCCGTATGGCGTTCTTTTTGTCGTGCCATTCGTCTTACCGCTTGGGTTATCACTTTTTTTATAGCTCATTTAACATTTTCCTTAATAATTTTTTATAAATAAATATGCTATAACTCTCAATCAAAAAAACGGCTCGAAGGGGCACCCTGCGGAAATAAGGTGCCCTAATGAGCCGTTTTTTATTAGTTTTTATTCTGCGCGTTTGAAATGCCCTGGCGAATTCTTCTAACATCTGTAAGCGCTTTATAAAGAGCGTCGTCAATCGAAAGAAGTGTATCATCAGCATAGTTATTAACTGCGTTGAGCATTTCTCTTGACTTATTCTGAGCAGAAGTTACCATCTCATTAGCCTGAGTTGTTGCATTGCCGAGGATTTCAGAAGCCTGGTTCTGAGCCTCGGTTACAAGAGCCTTGCCCTGCTCATTTGCATTATTGATAATATCAGCTGCTTCAGCCTGAGCTGTCTTAGTGATTTCATCTCTTGCAACAAGCTCTCTTGCCTCAGCCTGAGCCTGCTTGATGATATCGGCAGCCTCTTTCTTTGCCTCTTCAAGAATTGTATTTCTTGAATCAACAATAGCCTTAGCCTGCTTTGTTTCCTGAGGAGTATTGAGTCTGATATCCTCAATGATTGTTTTGATTTTTTCAACATCTACTGCCTGCTTTTTGGAAAGCGGAATGGAAGTAGCGTCGTCGAGTACGTCTTCAAGATCTTCAAGTAAAATATCGGTATTTGTCATTTTATTTATCTCCTTTACATCTTTTATAAATAACTTCTGATATACTTGCCGGGACGAATGAGCTTATATCTCCTCCGAGAGAACAAACCTCTTTAACCATACTGCTTGACAAAAACATATTTTCACCTCTTGCGCAGAGGAAAACTGTTTCGCATTCGGGATAAAGCGATTTATTTGTCAGCGCCTGCTGGAATTCGTAATCAAAATCACTGACAGCCCTCAGACCCTTAACAATTGCAACGGCACCTTCTTTTTTTGCATAGTCAACAAGAAGTCCGTTGTGTGTATCAATTTTCACATTGGGCTTATTCAAACACTTTTTAAGGAGTTCAATTCTTTCCTCAATAGTGAAAAGAGACGATTTTTTTGATGAGTTACTCATTACCAGAACAACAACCTCGTCAAAAATATCGGCTGTTCGCTCGATAATATCAATATGTCCCAAGGTTACGGGATCAAAGCTGCCGGGACAAATTGCCTTTTTCATATTGCCTTGATGCACTCGAGCCAAACAAGGTTCAAAGTGCTCCTTTCTCGTAAATATTGCGTTAAATCGCCTTGTAAGGCGCCAGCATTACTGCGCCGATTTGCCTTATCTTTCCGATAAATTAGCTACTTTGAACTGCTCCGCACCTTAAATCGCTTAGTTTGCTTACATTTTATCATTTCTTTGTCGCAGGAATACTGTCGTATTTCAAGGCAAAAAATGGTAAAAGGTATGTGAAATATGCGATTTAAGGCTTACTTGGTTCGAGTGCAGCAAGGCTAACGGTCCTTTCGGTAATAAGTCAACTTAGTTTTGCCGTAATTACGTTGCTTTGAAATTCTGAAATCACCTGCTCTTTCGGGCAATTCTTCACCCCGTGCCGTTTCGCAGATAATAACGCCCTCATCGCTCATATGAGCTGAAAGAAGCTCAAGACATTCATCAATCAATCCCTTGTTATAAGGAGGATCAAGGAATGCGATGTCAAAAGTTCCCTTTCTCTTCAGGAATGAAACCGCGTCAGTAAGCACGAGGCTTGAAACATCCTCCATTTTGCAGGTTTTGATATTCTGTTCAACGACTTTGTAAGCCTGGCGGTTGTTTTCAACAAAGGTGCAGAAAACAGCTCCGCGGGACAGAGCCTCTATTCCGAGCTGACCGCAGCCTGCAAACAAATCAAGAACTCTTTTTCCCTCAATTTCAAACTGAATCGAGCTGAAAATTGATTCTTTTGTGCTTTGTGAGGTAGGTCTTGTTATCTCTTCACCCTCAAGGGTGATAAGCCTTCTGCCTCTTGCATTTCCGGTAATAACTCTCATAACAGCTTGTCCTCTTGCCATATTTACGGCTGTTTTTACTATAATATTATACAAGTCATATCCACTTTCGTCAAGGGCGATATATTTAATTATTTTTATAATACTCCACTATATCTTGTGCATTCTTTTTTGTTATTGACGGCACTTCGCTGAGTTTTTCAACACTCGCCGATTTAATAGCGGAAATCGTTTTGAATTCTTTTAAAAGCGCCTTTGCTTTTTTCTCACCGATTCCATCAATCTTTAACAGTCCCGATGAAAACGAATTCTTTTTATGCTTATTATGATGATAGGTTATCGCAAAGCGGTGAACCTCCTCCTGAATATTTGAAACAAGAGTGAATGCGCTTCTATGGGAATTAATCTCGATTTCGCCGCCGCCGAAAGCAATGGCACGTGTTCTGTGTTTACTATCCTTAACCATTCCGAAAACAGGAACATTTAAATTCATTTTTTCAATAACGGGCAAGACTGCGTTAACCTGTGGCTGACCGCCGTCAAGCAGAATCAAATCAGGTAGAATTGTAAAGGTGCTTCCCTCCTCATCCTCATAATAGTGCTTAAATCTTCTCTCAAGCACCTCATTCATTGAGCCAACGTCGTTCTGACCGTCAAAGCCTTTTATTGAAAAGCGTTTATATGCCTTTTTCATCGGTCTTCCGTTATGAAAAACAACCATTCCCGCAACATTATCAGCGCCGAAGGTATGCGAAATATCATAGCTTTCAATATACTCGGGCGGAGCAGGAAGCCCAAGAAGATTTTTCAGTTCTTCAAGCGCCGCAACCTCTCGTCCGAGTCTTCCCTGCTGCTGAGCTAAATGCTCGTTTGCGTTTTTTATACATAGATTAACTATTGCAAGGTGTTCACCCTTCTGCGGATGGATAATCGAAACCTTCTTTCCCCTTTCTGTTTCAAGGAACTGAACGAGAAGCTCTTCATCCTCAAGCTCTCCGTCAACAGCTATTCTTGATGGGATATTACCTCTCATTGAATAGTATCTCTCAATAAGCTCAAATCTTGCCTGAGAGGTGTCGTCAACCCTGTCAATGAGCCAATGCTCGCTGTCGGTCAGTCTTCCGTTTCTGAATCTTAAAACCTCGAAGCAGGCTTTTTTATTTGAATTAACAAGAGCAAAAACGTCTTCCTCAGGAACATTTATCGAAACAACCTTCTGCTTTTCATCAAGATTTTTTATCGCTTTTATAGTATCTCTCAGTTTTGCCGCTTTTTCAAATTCAAGGTTTTCGGAATAATCCTGCATTTTGGCAGTTAAATCCTTGATTGATTTAGCGCTTCCTCCTTTAAGAAATGCAACTGCATTATCTATTGAGGTTTTGTATTCCTCTTTTGTTATTTTTCCTGCACAGGGCGCTGAGCAAAGTCCCATAAATCCGTTTAGACAGGGTCTGCTTTTTCCCCAGTCCCTCGGAAACTGTTTGTTGCAGGTTGGAAGCTTAAATATTTTCAGAGTTTCATTTACTGCGCTTTTTACCGAGAAATTTGAGATAAACGGACCGATATATTCAGCGTTTTCATCATCCATATGATAACACTCTTTTATTCTCGGAAATTCCTCTTTTGTCACCTTGATATAATTATATCCCTTATCGTCTTTAAGGAGGATATTATATTTCGGCATATGCTGTTTAATAAGTGAGCATTCAAGAACGAGCGCCTCAAATTCTGTATCACAGAGAATATAGTCGAAATCATCAACATTTTCAACCATTCTTATAACCTTCAGCGAATGGTTTGTATGTGAGCCGAAATAGGAGGAAACTCGGTTTTTAAGCGCTTTTGCTTTGCCGATATAGATTATCTTTTTATCCTTGTTTTTCATTATATAAACGCCCGGATTAAGTGGCAGCGCCATGGCTTTTTTTCTCAGCTCTTTCTGAGTCAAGGCAATTCCTCCTTTCTCAATTATATAAATAGTATATTACAGTGTTTTTAAAAGAGCTTTGCAGCCGCTGTATATACTGTTGAATGCAAGCTCAAAATTGTCTGAATACCACGGGTCATAAACATCTCCGCCATTGCTGTATTCAAGGAGCTTATGGATTTTTTCATTCGCCTTAGTTCCTAAAATCCGTTGCATATAGCGTATATTTTCGCTATCCATTCCGATGAATAAATCATATCTATCGCAGTCGCTCTTATCGAGAAGCACTGCTCTCTTGTTTTTATCAAAAGGAACGCCGTTTCTTTTCAGTTCCTCCTGAGCAGGTGGATATATATGGCTTCCGATACCGTTCCATATCTCATCGGTATGGGTTGCCTTTGATTCAATAAAAAACTCATCCGCTCTGCCCTCATCTTCAACAAGTTTTTTCATTATAAATTCAGCCATCGGTGAACGGCAGATATTCCCGTGGCAGACAAAACATATTCTTATCATATTTTCCTTAAAACTAAAAAATAAGATACCTCGCCGACGGGCAAGATATCTTAATAACTCTTATGTTGATAATTACTCGTTGAAACCGCTTTTAACGAGTGCAACAAGTCCGTCAACTGCCTCTTCTTCGTCAGAACCGTCAGCAATGATTCTGATATCTGTGCCACCCATAATACCGAGTGAAAGAACGCCTAAAAGAGATTTTGCATTAACTCTTCTCTCTTCCTTCTCAACCCAGATTGATGACTTGAATTCGTTTGCTTTCTGAATAAAAAATGTTGCCGGTCTTGCGTGAAGTCCTACCTGATTTTCTACTGTTACATCTTTAACGAACATTTCCTGTACCTCTCATAATAATGTTCTTTCGCGCTATATACTAGCTTTTTATCTTGGTGCTTTTCTTCATTCACCTGCTTTATTATATCACTAAAAGTAAAATCGTCAACCAACTTTTTAAAACTTCGTATGAGTAATAAATTATTCACAAATTAAACAGCTCATATTTGTGCAAAATCAACATATTTTTTAATACAGTCTAATACAATAAAAATGTTAAATTATTCCTTTTCAATAGAATCAAGATACTCAATATCTTTTTTGCTTAAATTCGCATTATCGAGCATATCGGGACGGCGCTGCTTTGTGCGTTTTAACGCCTGCTCTCTGCGCCACTTATCAACATTTTCGTGATGCCCTGAAAGAAGGACTTCGGGAACTACTCTGCCGTTCCATACGCTCGGATGAGTGTATTGGGGATATTCAAGAAGTCCGTTATAGTGGCTTTCCTCTTCAAAGCATTCACTGTTTGATAATACGCCATCGAGCATTCTTGAAACTGAATCGGCAAGAATTAACGCAGGAAGCTCCCCGCCTGTTAAAACATAATCACCGATTGAAATTTCCTCGGGCTCAAGCTCTTCAATAACTCTTTCGTCTATTCCCTCATAGTGTCCGCAGAGAATTGCGATATTATCAAGCTTTGAAAGCTCCTTAACCCTCTGCTGAGTCAGGTTTTTTCCCTGGGGAGTCATATAAATCAGATGAGGACGTTTGCCAAGCTCTTTGCAAAGTGAATTATAGCAATCATAAATCGGTTGAGCCTGCATAATCATACCCATTCCTCCGCCATAGGGCTTATCGTCAACCCTTCTGTGCTTATCCTGGGTATAATCCCTTATATCAATGCAGTTGATTTCAACCTTTTTCGACTGTCTTGCCCTTCCGATTATGCTCTCACTAAGAACACTTTCACACATATCGCAAAACAGAGTCAATATATCAATCCTCATCGAAAAGTCCCTTCATCGCTTTAATTAAAACAATTTGTTTTTCGGTATCTATTTCTTTAACAACATCCTCTATTGCAGGAATGAGATAATGCTTTTTTCCTTGAACAACATCATAAATATCGCTCGAGCCGTAGTTCATAACATCCGATATTTTTCCGTATTCTTTATTGCTTTCAATATCAACAACGCTGCAGCCGATTATGTCTGCAAGATAATATGCATCCTCATCAATTTCAGCATCGTTTCTGTTACAGAAAATGATTTTGTTTTTAAGCTCCTGCGCCTCTTCAATCGAATTAATTTCGCTGAATTTTATTATTGCGATATTCTTTTGCGGACGCGCCGAAACAATGCTGAGCGCCTTATTGCCCTTATCATCAAGATAAACGGTTTTAAGCTGCTTGATATAATCAATTCCGTCGCACCACATTTCAAGCTTAACCTCACCCTTTAAGCCATGGGTATTATTAACTTTTCCAATTTCAAGATAAGTTTTCATAATTCATTCCTTATAACCTCCCTTGTCAAAGGGAGGGGGACCGCTTGCGGTGGAGGGATGGTCACTTAAATCTCAGAACGCCTATCTGAAACACGTTCTTAATCTCCACGACCATCCCCTCTGTCGTCCAAAAAGCCGTTAGTATTCTCTTATTACCAATGGACGACATCTCCCCTTTAACAAGGGGAGTTATTTGGGTTCTCGTTGCGCTCAATCAACTGAAAAATGCCCTCATTCGAGGGCGTTTTTCATTAGTCTATTTCAACCGATATTTTTGCATCTCTTCTGTTAGCAGCAGCGCGCATAACAACTCTTATTGCCTTTGCAATTCTGCCCTGCTTACCAATAACTCTTCCCATATCGCCCTCGGCAACATGAAGATGATATACTACAACGCCTTCTTCGTTAGGCTCATCAATATCGATAGAAACTTCGTTTGGATTATCAACCAAACCCTTAGTTATGGATATCAACAATTCTTCCAAAGAAAACACCTCCAATTAACCTAATCCTTAAGGGATTAAAGGATGCCTTCTTTTTTGAAAATGCTCTTAACTGTCTCAGTTGGCTGAGCACCGTTTGCAATCCACTTCTTAGCCTTGTCTGCATCAATATTAGTCTGAGCAGGCTCTGTCATTGTGTTATAAGTTCCGATTTCCTCGATGAAACGTCCGTCTCTGGGATATCTTGAATCTGCAACAACAACACGATAGAAAGGAGCTTTCTTTGCACCCATTCTGCGAAGTCTGATTTTTACTGCCATTTTTTCTTACCTCCGTAATTTAAGTATATGTTAAATAATATTATAACCAAAATTGCTTTGGATTTAACCTTTTTATCAGAAGCCGAAAGGATTATTGTTCTGTTGGGAGTTACCCATAATCTTCTGAGCCATTTCCGGATTCTGCTGCATAAGGCGGCGCATTTTCTTGCTGATTTTAGGTCCGCCCTTGCCCCCTGAGAACTGCTTAAACATCTTTTGCATCTGCTTGAACTGAGAGAGAAGCTTGTTAACATCCTCAACAGTTTTTCCGCAACCTGCCGCAATTCTTCTTTTTCGGGAGGCATTGATGATTTCAGGCTTTTCTCTTTCCTGTTTAGTCATCGAATAAATGATTGCTCTCATTTTATCGAATGCCTTTTCATCAATATCCTCATCCTTTATCTGCTTGCCTATACCCGGAATGAGCTTAATCGTATCTTTTATTGAGCCCATTCTTTCAAGCTGTTCAAACTGATCGAGTAAATCGTTTAAATCAAACTTGTTTTTAGCAAGCTTCTTTTCGAGCTCGGCTGCCTTTTTCTCATCAAGAGCAATTTCCGCTTTTTCAATAAATGAAAGAACGTCGCCCATTCCGAGAATTCTTGACGCCATTCTGCTCGGATGGAAGGTTTCAAGATTATCGAGCTTTTCGCCCATACCGACAAATTTAATCGGCTTTCCTGTTACAGCTCTTACCGAAAGAGCGGCACCGCCTCGGGTATCGCCGTCGAGCTTTGTTAATATAACGCCGTCGATTCCGAGCGTTTCGTTAAAGCTCTTTGCAACGTTAACCGCATCCTGACCCGTCATCGCGTCGATAACAAGAAGAATTTCATGGGGATGAACAGTTGCTCTTATGTTGGTAAGCTCAGCCATAAGCTCTTCATCAATATGAAGACGACCCGCTGTATCTATGATAACATAATCATAACCGTAGTCCTTAGCGTGTTTAACAGCCTCTTCGGCAATATGAACAGGGTTTTCCGTCCCCATTTCAAAAACGGGAGTATTAACCTGTTCACCAACAACCTGGAGCTGTTTGATAGCCGCAGGTCGATATACGTCGCAGGCTACAAGAAGCGGTCTGTGGCCATCTTTTCTGAGCTTATTTGCGAGCTTTGCACTGTGGGTTGTTTTACCGCTACCCTGAAGTCCGCACATCATAACGATTGTTGGCGGATGGTTTGCGATTGCGAGTCGTGACTCGTTTCCTCCCATCAGCTCGGTCAGCTCTTCATTAACTATTTTTATAACCATCTGACCCGGGGTCAGCGATTCCATAACATCGGCGCCAATAGCACGTTCAGTTACTTTTTTAGTAAATTCTTTTGATACCTTGTAGTTAACATCTGCTTCGAGAAGTGCAAGTCTGACCTCGCGCATTGCCTCTTTAACATCGGCTTCGGTCAGCTTTCCCTTGGCACGAAGCTTTTTAAATGAACTTTCAAGGCGTTCACTGAGTCCTTCAAAAGCCAAGTTATCATTCTCCTAAATAATCCGCAAGGGATTTTATTTTAACAACATTTTCGTTTATTTCTCGTGAAAGGGAGTGGTTGAGATTATATTCATAAATAACGTCAGCGCATTCCTTAATCTCTTCCAGCCCTTTTTTTAAATCATTAAACTTTTCAAACAAAGCGAGCTTTTTTTCCATTTCAAACATCTGAGCCTCAGCCCTTTTGATTGAATCCCTTACTCCCTGACGGGTTATTCCCTCGTTTTGCGCTATTTCGGAAAGAGAAAGGTCTTCGTTATAGTAGTAATCAAGGAAATCTCTTTGTTTTTGAGTCAGCATTTCGCCGTAGAAATCAAGCAGATTTGATATCTCGAGGTTTTTTGCCATACTACCCTTCCTTTCCGTAAATCGTTTGAGTGTAAAGCATTTTATCTTTACAGCGGTGTTTATTATACTAAAACCCTTCCCCGTTGTCAAGAAAAAAAGGAATATTTTTTATCAAAAGATTTTTATTGACAATCTCTCACTTAATACATTATTATATATATAGTAAATATATCCATATATTGGAGGTAAGTGTATGAATTTCTTGGAAACCGTTAAAAGCCTTTTTTCGGCTTTCGGCGAATTCTATAATCCCTCTGCTCCGCTTGGCGGATGGGGAGACGGATTAAAAATGCTTTTGATGATTGCAATCGGCGCGCTTCTTGTTTTCCTTGCAATCAAAAAAGAGATGGAACCCACCCTGCTTCTGCCAATGGGTTTCGGAACAATTCTTGTTAACCTTCCCCTTTCGGGAGCAATAGGAAAAGAAGGACCGATTACAGTGCTTTTTGATGCAGGTATTGCAAATGAGCTCTTCCCCCTGCTTTTGTTTATCGGAATAGGAGCGATGATTGATTTCGGACCGCTTCTTAAAAATCCGTGGCTTATGCTTTTCGGCGCTGCGGCTCAGTTCGGAATTTTCTTCACCTTCGTTATGGCGGGCTTCTTCTTTGATCTCAAGGATGCTGCCTCAATAGCAATTATCGGCGCGGCGGACGGACCGACTTCAATCTTTGTTGCAGATAAACTCGGCTCGGCATATCTCGGAGCTATTATGGTTGCCGCATATTCCTATATGGCGCTTGTTCCGATTATTCAGCCACCTGTTATAAAGGCTGTAACAACAAAAAAAGAACGCCTTATCAGAATGCCTTATAAGGCAGGTGAGGTTTCAAAAACAACCAAGATTGTTTTCCCTGTTATCGTAACTATTGTTGCAGGTCTTGTTGCACCCGCTTCAGTTGCTCTTGTCGGATTCCTTATGTTCGGTAATCTTATAAGAGAATGCGGAGTTCTTAACGGACTCAGCGAAACAGCGCAGAACGCTTTTGCAAACTCAATAACAATTATGCTCGGCATTGCAGTTGCATCAAGAATGCACTGGTCGGAATTTGTTAATGTTGAAACGCTTATGATTTTAGCTCTCGGACTTGTTGCATTTATTTTCGATACAGTCGGCGGCGTTATGTTTGCAAAGATTATAAACATCTTTCTTCCAAAAGACAGAAAGATTAATCCAATGATTGGCGCTGCAGGTATTTCGGCGTTCCCGATGAGCGGAAGAGTTGTCAATCAGCTCGGTCTTAAAGAGGACCCGCAAAACTTCCTGCTAATGTATTCAATCAGCGTAAACGTTTCGGGTCAGATTGCTTCTGTTATCGCAGGCGGTCTTATCCTCGCTCTTGTAGCACCGTTGGTATAAGGAGGTTAAACTATGCTTACAACATTACAGATTTTAGCTCTGCAGCTCGTTACCCTCGTTGATAAACTTGTTTTCAGAGGAAGCTCCTGGAGGCAGACACTTCCCGCACTTGTTATTGGAATGGTTGGAATTTTTCTTGTTATAGGAATTATAATTCTTGCAACCTATGCGCTCAACAAAGGATTTTCTAAAAAAGATAAAAACAAAGAAGAATAAATAACAAGGCGGTTCAATCGAACCGCCTTGTTATTTTGGGACAACTGGGGACAGTCCCCAGTTGTCCCTTGTCCGTTATTTTAGTTTTGCTATTGTTACTCCGTCCTCGCCTTCGCCGTAGCGACCCAAACGGTATTCAGCGATGTTCGGATGATGCCTTAGTTCCTCTGCAACTGCTTTTTTTAGAACGCCAAGACCTTTTCCGTGAATTATTCTTATTTCACCCATTCCGTTTAATACGCATTTATCAATGAATATTCCGAGACTTGATAGTGCCTCTTCTGTATTCATTCCTCTTAAATCGAGTTCGGTTGAAACATCCGCATCCGCTCTTGATGATGTTCTATATACCTTCTGAGACTGCTTGACAGTCTTTTTCTTTTTCTCCATCAGCATAATATCGGAAAGCTTAACCCTTGTTTTAATAAGACCTGATTTAACGAGAACTTTATCGTCCTTAACCTCAACAACTTCACCCTCGCCTATTCCTCTTATAACAACAGCGTCACCCTCTTTTGGCATACGGGGCAGCTTATAATCATAATCCCAGTTTTCAGCAAGCTCCTGAGGACTTACAAGATCCTGCATTTCGCCCATCTGGGTTTTAATGGCGCGTCGGGTTTTCTTTGCAATCTCAGTTGCATTTGAACTGTTCTGTTCTTTTTTCAGCTTTTCAAGTTCAAGAAGGAATTGAGAGGACTGTTGCTTTGCCTGATTTATCAGCTTTTCAGCCTCCCTCTTTGCCCTATCGAGCTCCCTCTCTTTTAAAACATCAATTTTATCTTTTTCGCTCTGCGCTTTTGCTTCAATTTTCTTTGCTCTTTCAGTTGCCTCCTGAGCAGTTTTTTTCTCCTCTTCAAGCTCCTGACGGGTTTTTTCAAGTCTTTCAAGAACCTCTTCGAAATCCCGATTATCCGAGCCTACAATTCGGTTTGCATTATCAATAACGCTCTGTTCCATTCCGAGTCTCTGAGAAATCGCAAAGGCGTTGGACCTTCCGGGAACGCCGATTAAAAGTCTGTATGTCGGGCTTAAAGTTTCAACGTCAAATTCGCAGCAACCGTTTGTTACGCCGTCGGTATCAAGCGCATATGCTTTAAGCTCTGCATAGTGAGTTGTGGCTGCGATTTTTGCGCCCTTTGACCTGAGGTTTTCAATAATCGAAACAGCAAGCGCAGCTCCCTCAACAGGGTCAGTTCCTGCGCCAAGCTCATCAATAAGAACGAGGGTTGACTCATCAGTCTGATTCATAATATCAATGATATTCGTCATATGGGAGGAGAAGGTTGAAAGGCTCTGGTCAATGCTCTGTTCATCCCCGATATCAACAAGAATATTGTTGAAAATTGAAATCTTTGATTTATCAGATGCGGGAATAAGAAGTCCGCACATTGTCATTAATGTGAGCAAGCCGATAGTTTTTATTGAAACAGTTTTTCCGCCCGTATTCGGACCCGTTATAACAAGGGTATCAAATTCCTCGCCGAGCGAAACGTCAATGGGAACAACCTTGTTTTTATCAATTAGCGGATGGCGTGCTTTTTTGAGATTAATCTCACCTTCCGCATTAACAATCGGCTTTAAAGCCCTCATCTTGTCGGCAAGGTGTGCTTTGGCAAAAATAAGATTCAGCGATACCGCCGCATCATAGCTCATTTTTATTGAATCGGCAAAGTTTCCCGCCTCGCTTGAAAGCTCATAGAGAATTCGCGCTATTTCTTCTCTCTCTCTTCCCTCAAGCATTTTTATATCGTTATTCGCCTCAACAACGGAAACAGGCTCAATAAAAACTGTTGCTCCGCTTGAAGAGGTATCGTGAACAAGACCCGGAACATCGCTTCTGTGTTCATTTTTAACAGGAACAACATACCTTCCGTTCCTCTGGGTTACAATCGGCTCCTGAAGGAATTTAACATAGTGGGAACTATGAATAATCGAATCCATTTTTTCTCTTACCGAAGCGCTCTTTGCCCTGATTTTCTTTCTTATATCATAGAGGGTTTCACTCGCCTTATCGGCAATTTCATCCTCACTGATTATGCAGGAGAAGATTTTATCCTCAAGATATTTGTTAACCGTTATGCTCTCAAAAAGATAATCAAGTGAGGTATTAACCCCGCTGCAATGACTTCTCCATTCATAAAGCGTTCTTATTGAACGCAAGGTATAGCCTATTCTTAGCAGCTCGCCCTGACCTAAAGAGCCGCCAGCATTTGCTCTTGCAAGAGGATTATTTATATTTCTCAGCCCCGAAAAAGAGGGCGCACCGAAGCGAGCCAGAAGAGAACAGGCGTCCTCCGTCTGACTTAAAAGCTGACATACTGCTACAAAATCACTCGTCGGTTTTATTTCAAGGGCAAGTTCACCCGCATCCTCACAGGAGGTTTCCCCTTTGAGCATTTGCAGTATCTTATCAAGTTCAAGAGCTTCATAGTTTTTGTTCATTTTCATATTAATTACCCGTGTTAAGGCTTTTATAAAAATCAAGTGTTGAAATTCTGCTGTCTATTCTTGAAAGAAGGTATTTTTCGCAGATATCCGAGAGAATATTCATATTCTCATCGCCGAGATTAAAGGAATAAACCTTTGAAATATCAGAAAGACAAATATATCTTATTGCAGTTATAACGCTCAGCGGAGCTTCAAGAGCATTATTTCTGAAGCAATCCTGACAGTAAATGCAGCCCTCCTGAATATCAAAAAACATCATATCCGTTTCATAGACTGAACAGCGGTAGCAGCCGAGGAGATTCGGCATATATCCGCCGAGGGTCAGCAAACGCATTTCAACAACGGCTTTAATAAGTTTTTTGCTCTTTGTTCCCTTGCACAAAAGGTAAAGCGCATTGAGAACAAGACGGAGAGTTTCCGGCGCAGGGCTTTCCTCAGCGCCTAAATAATATGTAAGCTGAGCGAAATACTGAGCAAGCGCAAGCGTTTCGATATCATTTCTCAAATCAAAGAAAACCTCTATCGGAGCAGCACTGTCGATAACATATGCATCCTTGCTCTTATACAGCGTAAAATCGCCATATACGAAAAGAGAGGTTGATGATAAATTCTGATTTTTAAAGGTTTTCGCCCTGCGGACGAAGGCTCTGATAAGTCCGAAATCAGCAGTAAGAAGAGTGACAATCCTGTCACTCTCCCCTGTACTCTGTTCCTTGATTATCAAGCCTTTCGTTGTTAACTGCATTTTGAGTTACCTGATTTTGTTCAATACTTTTATAATAGCTGTTTACATACTTAATATAATCTTCAGCTTTTCCGCTGACAAGAAAATTATGCCAGAGTTCATCCATTTTATCACCCTTAATATCTTGCGTTATTAATTGTGATAAATTAATGTTAATTATTGTAAAATTATTTAGGAGCTAAGTGACCCCATCTCAACGTCTCACGCTCCACGTTTCACACGTCATCGTGTAACGCGAATCGCGAGTCGCGCAACTTTTCACTAGTCGAGCCCGAAATTATGAATAAGTCCTTCTCTGTTTCGCCAGTCCTCTTTAACCTTGACCCAGGTTTGAAGATTTACTTTTATTTCAAAGAAATTCTCTAAATCCTGGCGCGCAAAGGTTGAAATCTTTTTGAGCATTGAGCCTTTTTTGCCGATAACCATTCCTTTATGGTTTTCTCTTTCGCAATATATTATCGCTTCAATATCAAGAATATCCGCATTATCTCTTTCACGCATTTTCTCGATTGAAACGGCAATTCCGTGGGGAATTTCCTTATCCATAAGACGAAGGATTTTTTCGCGTATTATTTCCGCTGCAAGAACTCTTTCCGGCTGGTCGGTCAAGGTGTCATCGGGGAAGAAATGAGGGGATTCAAATGAAAGCTTTTCCATTTCCTTAATCATTTCATCAACGTTTTCGCCCGTTTCGGCACAAACAGGAACAACCGCCTCAAAATCATACAGCTTAGAAAACTCTGATATTCTTTCAAGAAGCTGAGTTTTATCAGAGAGCATATCAATTTTATTAATTGCGAGAATTACGGGAACCTTGAGCGATTCAAACTTTTCAATCAGTTCAAGCTCGCCTTTTTTTATTTCGCCCTTTGACTCGGTTACAAAAAGACATGCATCAACGCCGCCGATTGACTCGCCAACCGCTTTGTTCATATTCTCGCCGAGCTTATTATGGGGCTTATGATAACCCGGAGTATCTGTAAAAACAAGCTGAATATCGCCATTTGTTAAAACGCCCATAATCTTTGTTCGGGTTGTTTGGGGCTTTGAGGATACTATGGCGATTTTTGTTCCGAGCATCTTATTTAAAAGTGAGGATTTGCCAACATTCGGGCATCCGACTATTGCAATAAAAGCAGTTTTTGTCATTAATTATCTCCGTTATAATATGAATTGTCCCTTTTAAGTCCGAGTTTTGTTAAAACCTTTTCTTCCTTCTCACGCATTCTTACCTCTTCAATTCCTCCGAGCTCATGGTCATATCCAAGGAGATGAAGCATTGAATGAACGGTTAAAAAGCCGATTTCTCTCTGGAGAGAGTGATTATATAATTTCGACTGCTCAACCGCTTTTTCAGCGCTGATAACTATATCTCCGAGCAGCTTTGCTCCGTTTGAGGGATTGATATCATATTCTCCGTTTTCGCCGAGAGGAAAAGAGAGAACATCGGTTTCTCTATCAATATTTCTATGCTGTTTGTTAAGAGCGTGAATAGCCTCGTTATCAACAAATGTTACGCTGATTTCCGATTTTCCGTCAAGCTCTTCTTCGCTGAGAACTGCTTTACAGCAACGGCGAACAAGAAGATTTGTTCCTCTTGGAAGCGGTGTAGTTTTTTGTTCATCGGTTATAAAAACCTTTGCCTGAATCATTTTTTGGTTTTCTCCTCATATTTTTCATATGCTTTAATGATATCCTGAACAAGTCGATGACGAACAACATCCTTCTGATTGAAATAGGTTATTTCAATATCGTCAACATCTTTAAGAATATTCAAAACTGTTTTGAGTCCCGATTTCTTTCCGTCGGGCAAATCTATCTGGGTTATATCGCCTGTTACAACCATTTTTGAGCGGAAGCCAAGACGGGTTAAAAACATCTTCATCTGCTCAGGAGTTGTGTTCTGCGCCTCATCGAGAATAATAAAGCTGTCATCAAGAGTTCTTCCTCTCATATAGGCAAGCGGAGCAACCTCAATGGCACCCCTCTCCTGATAATTCTGAAAATTCTCTGCGCCGAGCATATCAAAAAGCGCGTCGTAAAGCGGTCTTAAATATGGGTCAACCTTGCTTTGAAGGTCGCCGGGAAGAAAGCCGAGCTTTTCGCCCGCTTCAACTGCGGGACGGGTTAAAATTATTCGGTTAACCTCTTTTGCCCTGAACGCAGTTACTGCCATTGCAACAGCGAGATAGGTTTTTCCCGTTCCTGCAGGACCAACGCCGAATGTTATTGTATTATCCTGAATTGCCTGGGTATATTTCTTCTGACCGAGAGTTTTTGGCTTAATCGGTCTGCCCTTTGAAGTAATGCAGATTGAATCGGTTGTCATTGAAGAGAGCTTGTCCTCATTGCCCTCGTTGACAAGGGAGAGAACATAGCGAACATTCTGGTCGGAAAGCGCTTCGCCCTTATTAATCAGAACTAAAAGAGAATTAATAGCACGAACTGCTTTTGCAACATTCTCCTCATCGCCCATTATTTTTAAATCCGAGCCCCTTGAAACTATTGAAACAGAATACTCCCTTTCAATCATTTTTATATTTTCATCAAAGGAGCCGAAAAGCGAAACCGCCTGTTCAACTGCATCAAAGGTTATATTTTGTTCAATCATTTATTTTCGCCTTTATCTTTTCTATTCTTCTTTCATCAAGTTCAAGAACTGTGAAAGTGATATTATTATATTCAACTGTTAAATTCTTATCCTCTTTCGTCGGAAGAAAACCGAGCTCACTGATAACAAAGCCTGCAAGAGTATCCCAATCGCCCTCGGGGAACTCAATGCCGAGCGTTTCCTGAACATCCTCAATATCTGTTATCCCCTCAAAAATATAGGTTTTATCATCAATTTTTCTGATGCTTTCCTCTTCCTCGTCGTATTCATCCTCAATATCGCCGACAAGCTCTTCAAGAATGTCTTCAAGAGTAACAAGTCCCGCAGTTCCGCCGTATTCATCAACAACTATTGCAAGCTGAACTCTTGATTCAGTCATCTTTGCAAAGAGCTTTCCGCAGGCGATTGTTTCGGGAACATAAAGAGGCTCACGGATATAATCAGAGAGCTTTTCACTTTCTGATATCTCTTTTCCGATGAATTTAAGAAGGTCTTTAACATAAACTATTCCAAGAATATCATCAAGATCTTCGTGATAAATCGGAACTCTTGAAACGCCCTCTTCAATCGCAAGATTAACAACATCGTAAAGCGAGCCGTCATCGGGCACTGCAACAATATCGGTTCTGTGGGTCATAATATCCCCTGCCGTTATATCGTCAAATTCAAAGATTGCATTTATCATTTCGCGCTGGGTTATTTCAAGTTCGCCTTGATCTTCATCAACAAGCTGCTTGATTTCCTCTTCTGTTGAGCTTTCTCTTCTGAATAGTTTTCTTAAACTGCCGCTGCCCATAAAGGCAAATCCCTCCAAATTAAAATATTTCAATTTGTTATTATAATATATTTATAATTATTTGTAAAGGGCAGCAAAATATGATAATATATAGTTGCGAGCTCCGAGTGCCGAGTTCCGAGTTTTCGGGCGGGAACCTTGGAGCGGTCGCCAGACCCTTTTGTCACCTTCGGTGACATTTCCCCTAGCAGGGGAATCTCCCGCACCCGAATTAAAAGGTATAATGTTATGTTGGAATTAATCAAAGAACAAAATGTCTGGAATAATCTGAAAAACGACAACAAGCCCGTTGTTTTATACGGTATGGGTCTTGGGGCTGAGAAGATTATGGATACCCTTGCGGCTTATGGCGTTGAAGTGAGCGATATTTTTGCTTCCGACGAATTTGTCAGGGGGCATTCGTTTCGCGGTTTTAAGGTTCTTAAATACAGTGAGGTATGCGAAAAATACAGGGATTTCAATGTTGTTTTATGCTTTGCTTCAAGGCTTGATGATGTTATAGAAAGAATCAGCGAAATCAACAAGGAACACAGCGTTTTTGCCCCCGATGTTCCGGTTGCAGGCGGAGGACTTTTCAGCAGGGAATTTATCGCCGAAAACGAGGAAAAATTTGATTTTGTTTATAATCATCTCGCAGATGAAGAAAGCCAAAAGGTATATCTTGATATACTGAATTTCAAAGTCAGCGGAAAGATTGAATATCTTTTAAAATCCTTTGCAGTTAAAACTGAAATATACCGCGATATTCTTAAACTCTCCGATGATGAAAACATAATCGACCTCGGAGCATACGACGGCGACACAATAAGGGAATTTCTTGATTACACGGGCGGTCAATACAGCTACATAACCGCCCTTGAGCCCGATGAAAAGAATTTTAAAAAGCTGCTGAAAAATACTGAGGAGCTTTTTGATATAACCTGTTTGAATATGGGCGCATGGGATAAAAAGGATACCCTGATTTTTGATAGCAAGGCAGGGCGAAATTCAAAGCTTTCTTCAAAAGGAAAAGCCACCGATGTTATTGATATTGATTCTCTTGAGCTGTCCCCCTCTTTTATAAAAATGGATATTGAGGGAGCTGAACTCAAAGCGCTTAGCGGAGCAGAAAAAACAATAAAAGCATATAAGCCGAAATTATATGTTTGCGCATATCACAGGAACGAGGATTTATTCTCTCTTCCGCTTAAAATATGGGAACTAAACAAGGATTATAAAATCTACTTCCGCCATTCAAAATACATTCCCGCATGGGAAAGCAATTTCTACTGCATATAAATTCTCTTGTCCCATTGGGGACTGTCCCCAATGGGACGACAAATGTCTATTATTGTTTGAGGCGAAGCCGAGTAACCAAAATTCTCCATTTTCAATTTTCCATTTTCAATTAAAAAAACAGCCGTTTCGCAAATGCGAAACGGCATTAGTTTTTTTATTATGCAGCGTTTTCCTTTGCTGCTCTTTCCATAGCGAGCTTGTAATCTCTTGTATCTGTGAAGATTTCGTTTGTATAAGGATTCTTTTTCTGTTCCTTAGCTCTCTTGAAGATACCAACGATAACAAGAACGTTAACTGCGATTGCAAGAACTGCAACAACGCCCTGTGCCTTCGGGTTTGCATCAGCTGCAGTAAGAACGAGATTCGGGTTCATTCTGCCTGTTGCATCGGTTGCAAACTTAGCTGCATCTGCGTAAACAGTTGGAAGAGTTGTGAACTTTGAGTGGTTCTGGAAGCTCGGGAATACCTGAGCGAACATACACCAGAGTGCAAGAGTGTTTGCACGGTTCTGAATCCAGCCGCCCTTGTTCCAGAATGCATTTGCAAAGGTTGGAGCAAGAAGAAGAGCAACACCGCAGTACCATGTATGAAGAGGAAGGTTGAGATATGTATATTCAAAGTTCCAAACATCATATGCAAGGATGAACTGCCATGTCATATCGGGCCAGAGCATATCCTGCTGCTTGTTCTTTGAAGAATAGATTCCGAACCAGCCTGTCATACAGAAAATGTTGATTATACCTGCAATACCGTTGAGGATGTTCCACCATCCGCCGTAAAGCCATACGCCTTCTGATGAATACCACCAGCCGCCTGCCATTCCGCCGACCTGCATACCTTTGATTGCAGATTCAAAATCGGAAGCAACTGCGATAAGGATGTTGATGCCAACGATGATGAACGGATAACACTTAAACCAATGACTCTTGCCGAGGCTTCCCCAGTGATACTTGAGTATCATGAAACCAACGCATCCGATTGTTGCAGCATAGAGCTTAGCATAGTGGAACCAGCCGTTCATCTGAACAATTGTCGGATTATCTGCGGCAAATGTTTTAGCACCGATGTTGATAACAACAAAGTAAATTGTGAGTGCTAAAGGTAAAACAACAAAGCAGAAAATTCCGCCTGCTTTAGTGCGGCGTGCTATTTCATTAGCAACGATGAGTCCGACGAAAACCAAACACCAGCCAACTAACTGCCAAATAGAGGTTTCGCCGTAAATTTGGAATAACATACCCATTATGTTTTCCTCCCTCTCTTTTTTATTAATGAAGAATTAAGAATGAAGAATGAAGAATTTCGGGTGCTGCGCACGGCTATTTATAACCGGGTGCGGGTTATTCCCCTGCTAGGGGAAATGTCGAGCTTGCGAGACAAAAGGGTCTGGCGCCCGCTCCAAGGGTCCCGCCTGCAATTCTTAATTCTAAACTCTTAATTCTTAATTCACGTTATACTGCTTCAATTTCTTTAATCTGAACCTCATTGCCCTGAATCAAAAATGTATTTTCGCTTTTGCAATAGGGGCAGATTTTTGCATATTTAACAGTTTCATATGTTTTTTCGCAATCTTCGCAATAGGTTATTGCTTCAATCTTTTCGGGAATTAAAACGCTGTCCTTCATTAATTCGTGCTTTTTAACCGCCCATTTCCAGCAATCCTCAAGGTAGCTCGGAATAACGGTTGAAACCTCGCCGACTTCAAGAGTTACACTCGCCACCTTTTCAAGATTCTGTTCTTTTGCGATTTCTTCGATTGTATCAATTATGTGAAAAACTATTCCAAGCTCGTGCATTTCTTAGCCTTTCTTAGCGGCTCTCTGAGCTTTCTTGATTTTGATTTCACGTTTAATTATATTCGGGAAGATTGCCTTTAATTTATCCTCTGCCTTATACATTGTTGAGCATTCAGGACGGTCTCTGTAAAGATGAATTGCGTCAAATTCGCACTTCGTTGTGCAAACGCCGCAGCCAACGCATCTGTTTGGGTCAACGATTGTTGCGCCGCAGCCGAGACATCTTGAGGTTTCAATTTTAACCTGCTCCTCGGTGAGCATTTTATAATCATCCTTAAAGCCCTTCGGGTCAACCTTCTTTGTCGGCTGAGGAATCTGACGGTGAGCAGTGTCATAGCTTTCAAGAACAATATTATCCTTATCAAGCTCAACATAGTATCTCGGATTTCTGCCGATAGTTAAGGTTGAATGAGGCTGAACAAATCTGTGAATAGAAATTGCGCCTTCCTTACCCATTGCAATAGCGTCGATTGCAAATCTCGGTCCTGTGAATGCGTCACCGCCTACAAATACATCCTCCTGTGCAGTCTGGAAGGTGAAGGTATCTGCCTTTGCGGTATTATTTCTGTTGAGTTCAACAGCGGTTCCCTCAAGGAGTCCGCCCCACTCGATTGCCTGACCGATTGAAAGAATAACGCTGTCGCATTCAACGGTCATTGTTTCATTTTCATCATAAACAGGCGCAAAACGGTGTTCATCATCAAAAACAGAAACGCATTTCTTGAATACGATTGCCTTAACCTTTCCGTTTTCATCCTTGAGAATCTCTTTCGGTCCCCATGAATTGTTGATTGAAACACCGTCTTCAAGTGCTTCTTCAACCTCGTCATCGGAAGCGGGCATTTCCTCTCTGCTTTCAAGGCAGAACATTGAAACATTTTCAGCACCACAGTGAACTGAAACTCTTGCAGCGTCAATAGCAACGTTACCGCCGCCAACAACAACTGCTGTTTTGCCGATATCATATGCCTCTTTTTCAGCTGCTTCATGGAGAAATTCAACTGCAGTTAAAACGCCTTTGGCGTCTTCGCCCTCAACACCTGCTTTTCTTCCGCCCTGAGCGCCGATTGCCATATAGAAGGCTTTATATCCCTGAGCACGAAGTTCGTCGAGAGTTATATCCTTGCCGACTTCAACTCCGCATTTGATTTCAACGCCCATTTCCTTGATTATATCAATTTCAGCGTCGATAACAGCCTTTTCAAGCTTATAATTCGGAATACCGTAGCGAAGCATTCCGCCCGGCTCTTCGTTCTTCTCGAAAACAGTTACATTGAGATAGCCTTTTTCAGCAAGATAGAACGCACACGAAAGACCTGCAGGACCTGCGCCGATAATTGCAACCTTTTCGGTAAAGCCCTTTTCTCTGTCGAATACGCCATCAACCGTAATCTTCGGGATAACCTTCTTAGGTATCATTCTTGTTTCATTATCAATATCTCTGTGAGCAAGGAATTTTTTAACATCGTCGATAGCAATAGCCTCATCGATTGTTCCTCTTGTGCAGGCTTCCTCACAGCGCTTATTACAAACGTGACCGCAAACTGCAGGGAATGGATTTTCCTTCTTGATAAGCGCAAGAGCTTCATCATATCTTCCCTGAGCTGCCATCTTGAGATAGCCCTGAATTGCAATATGAGCAGGGCAGGCAGTCTTACAGGGAGCAGTTCCTGTTTCGTGGGTATTGATACGGTTTTTATCCCTGTATTCCTCTTCCCACTTTTCGGGTCCCCATTTAACTTCATCGGGAAGCTCCTGACGGGGATATTCAATTTCACCCTGCTTTGTGCAGAGCTTCTGACCGAGTTTAAGCGCACCTGCAGGACAATGCTCAACGCATCTTCCACATGCAACGCAGTTTTCTTTCTTAACCTTTGCAACATAAGCGCTGCGGCTCATATTCGGAGTATTGAAAAGCTGCGATGTTCTCAGCGCATAGCAAACATTAACATTGCAGTTACAGATTGCGAAAATCTTATCCTGACCGTCGATATTTGTTATCTGATGAACGAAGCCGTTTTCTTCACCCTGACGGAAGATTTCAAGCGCCTGCTCTTTAGTTATGTAGTGGCCGCCCTTTTTTGTTTCAACAACGTAATCAGCCATATCGCCAACAGCAACACACCATCCCTCGGGATCGTCTGCACAGCCTTCATCATATGTTTGTCTTGAATAACGGCAGGAGCAGGGAGATGCGGCATATTTGCCCTCATATTTATCGAGCCAATAGGAGATTTTTTCAACGCCGATTGCCTCGTTTTCCATCTCTATTGCCTTTTCAACAGGAATAACGTGCATTCCGATTCCTGCGCCTCCGGGAGGCACCATCGGAGTTATTTTTTCAAGAGGAAGTCTTGTCATTCTCTCAAAGAAACGTCCAAGTTCGGGATGCTTTTCGAGAAGCTCTTTATTCATATTTGAAAATTCGCCAGATCCCGGAACAAACATTGGAAGAACCCACTGCTTTTCGTGCTGAGGATTCTCATAGTTCCACTCAATGAGTCCGTTTTCACTCATCTGATCGAGAAGCTCATGAAGATGTTCATCAGAGATATTCATATTCTTAACGAGCTTTTGCATATCCGAGAAGGTTCTCGGATGGCGCTTTTTCATTCTCATTGCAACCTCAGCCATTTCATCGGTCGGGCAAATGGTTGCAACCGCCCAGTACTCAGGATCCTGTTTTGTTATTTTCTGGGTTCCGAGCACAATCGGGACTCTGTCGGTGATCATTCTGCCGAGCTTCATAATCGGCTCACGAACAGGAATTGAATCATCGTAGGTCCATTCGGGTGCATAGCCTAACAATTTATCTGCCATAACTATAATCCTTTCCATCATATATTGTTAATATTTTAACATTTTTATATGCTTTAGTCAACATATATAAATATAAAAAAGATATAAACTGTATGACTCGCGATACGCGATGTGCGAGTCGCGGGGCGTAATTTCACTAAAAAAAGAAGAGAGAAAAATCTCTCTTCCGTTTTTGGCCTGCCCGAAGGGATTTGAACCCCCAGTCGCTTGAATCGGAATCAAGTGCATTATCCGGTTATGCTACGGGCAGAGAACATTGATATTATAGTTATTGTTTTATTTTTAGTCAAGAGGTGATCCGTGGTACGTGATCCGTGGTCCGTGGCAAGTTAAGCTCCGAGTGCCGAGTTCCGGGGCGCTGATATGCGCCAGAATAAATTATCGGAGCGAAGCGAACAACAACGCGCAACTCGCAACTCGCAACGCGAAACGTTACCAATTCGTGTTCCAATGCTTATTCTTTTCCGCTGTTGTTCCGCCGTAGGTTTCAGAGGTATCGGCAACAACGGAGTTCACATTCGTCTTTTTCCTTGAGGTTTTAACCTTTTTCATCAACTCTTCAAAATATAATTCCTCATCAATAGGAATTTCAACCTCTTTGCCAAGGAAGGAGGAAAGATGCATTGCATTTGAAAGCATAAGCCCGTTTATGCCCTCTCTCGCATCTGCAATAAGAGGCTCGCCGTACAGAATCGCACGTCCCCATGCGTTGATAACTCCCGTATGCTGTTCGTTTTTGCCGTCGGTTTCAACCTCGATATATCTGCTCTCAATCTGACCGAACGGACTTTTATTTGTTTTCGAAAACTCCGGCTCAGCCGTTTCAAGCTCAAAGAGCTCAAGCTTATCGTTTTCGGCAATAATTTTCGCTCTGTCCATCTGAACTTCAAATCTGTTAGTTCCGCAGGGGTCACCCGTTGAGGTTATAAAAACGCCCGTTGCGCCGTTTTCATATTCAGCATAGGCGGTAACGTCGTCTTCAACCTCAATATCGTGCCATTTTCCATAGAGAAGATGGGCTTCAACCTTTTTCGGCATACCGCAAATCCACTGCCACAAATCAAGCTGATGGGGGCATTGATTTAAAAGAACTCCCCCGCCTTCACCGCTCCAGGTTGCGCGCCACTCACCTGAATCAAAATAAGCCTGAGGGCGATACCAATTTGTTATAATCCAGTTTGTTCGTCTTATTTCACCGTATTTACCCGACTGAACAAGCTCGCGCATTTTTCTGTATATATGATTTGTTCGCTGATTGAACATAACACCGAAAACCGCGTTGCTTTTATCCGCTGCTTCGTTCATTTCTCGCACCTGTTTTGTATAAACACCAACAGGCTTTTCAACCATAACGTGGATATTTCTTTCAAGACACATTATTGCATATTTCGGATGGTCGTAATGAGGAACGCTGATAAGACAGGCATCAATTATATCAGCACTGAGCATCTCCTCAGCGGTATTGAAACGAGCAATTTTTTCGCCGAAATTTTCTTTACACCATTTCAGCCTTTCGGGATTGATATCCGCAATGGCAACAAGCTCAAAATCGGGGCACTCGCCGTTAATAATTCTTTTAGCGTGGGAGGTTCCCATATTACCGAAGCCGATTATTCCGAGTTTAATTTTTTTCATTTTTTTCAACCTCATTGATAATCTCTTTTAATGCGTTGCAAGCGCATTCAAACGCCTCTTCATTCGAGTTAAAAACATATTTATTTTTCAGTTTTCCGCCTGTTTTTTCAAGAGAAGCAAGACCGTCAAAAACAGTTAAATGAGGCTCAACCGTCATATTGTTTTTGCCCAGTGCAAGATACTCCTTAATTATTCTTTTAACATTGCCCTCGCCTTTGCCCGACGGAACAACTGCTCCGTCACTCAGGGCGTCTTTGATATGAAGATATTCAACATAGTTTTTCAGCATATCCCACGCTTCATTGGTATCCTGATGGCACTGAACGAAGTTAGCGGGGTCGAAAACGGCTTTTATTTCGGGGAACGCTCTATGGATTTCAAGGCATCTTTTTGCAACGTCGCCATATATTCCCTTCTCGTTTTCGTGACATAGAATTATATCTCTTCCCCTTGAAATATCAACAAAATCCTCAAGCCTTTCAAACGCAATATCCTTATATTCATCGGGGTTTTTATGCTCGTGAATATAGAATGAAAAAAGTCTGAAATGCTTTGCTCCGAGGATTTCGGCAAGCTCAAGAGAATGTTTGAATTTATCAAGATGAGAGCTGTAATCGTCTTCTATCAGATCAATTTTTCCTATCGGTGAGCCGATTGAAAAAACCGAAAGACCGTTTGCATCCATTATATTTCTGATTTCTTTAGCTTTGGCAAGACTTATATCAGATATATTTTCGCCGTCAACACTTCTTATTTCAAGTCCCTGAAGATTGTTGTTGAGCATCGCATTAATCTGAGTTTCAAGTTCTCTTCCCGCCTCATCGGCAAAAGCATAAATATTAATATCTTTCATATTCGCTCCTCTGACACTTGTTTTCTTTTAATAAATCCATTATACTATACACATTGTTTAATTACAATTAATTCTTTAAAGCAAGTGATATTATGGATGATTCAGCAGTAAAACAATTTAACAAAATGACAAAAACGCCGATAAACAAGCTGATTTCCCGCCTTGCAATACCAACAGTTATCAGTATGCTGATAACAATGCTTTATAACATTGCAGACACATTTTTTGTTTCAAAAATCAGTGTTTCGGCAAGCGCAGCAACGGGAGTTCTTCTCAGCCTTATGGGACTAATTCAGGCTTTTGGCTTTATGTTCGGTCAGGGCGCAGGCTCAAATATCAGCAGACGGCTCGGCGCAAAAGAGATTGAAGAAGCTCGCAAGTATTCTTCAACAGCGTATTTTTATGGACTATCAGTAGGCTTAATTATTATGACGTTCGGGCTGATTTTTCTTGAGCCTGTAATGCTCCTGATGGGAAGCACAAAAACAATTCTTCCGCTTGCAAAAACCTACGGAAAATACATTCTTATTGCCGCTCCTGCTATGACGACCTCGTTTGTTATGAATAATATTCTTCGTTTCGAGGGTATGGCGAAGCTTGCAATGATCGGAATAACAACGGGCGGAATACTCAATATTGTTCTCGACCCTCTTTTGATTTTCACCTTTAATATGGGAATTGCGGGCGCAGGAATTGCAACAGCGCTTTCACAGTATATCGGAATGTTTATTCTCCTCAGTGTTTTTCTTATGAAGAAGCCTCAGAGCAGAATTTCGCTGAGATATTTTTCTATCGAGCCTAAAATCATTAATGATATTATAACAGTTGGTCTTCCGAGCTTTGCAAGACAGGGACTTAACTCAGTTTCAACAATGTTTTTCAATATTCAGGCTGCGGCGTTCGGCGACGAATGTATCGCAGCAATCAGCATTGTTGCAAAAATCGGAATGTTTATTTTCAGCGTTGCGCTCGGTATCGGTCAGGGCTTTCAGCCGGTCTGTTCCTTTAATTACGGAGCAAAGCTCTATAACAGGGTTAAAGAAGCCATCAGGTTTTTATGGATTTATGCAACTGCAGTTATTACCGTTATGTCGGGAATATGCTTCATTCTTGCGCCGAGGGTTATCGAGCTTTTCAGAAAGGATGCGGGAGTTGTTGAAATCGGCTCAACGGCGCTTCGTTTTATGTGTGTTGCGCTGATAACCCTGCCCACGGTTATGGTTGGCAATATGACCTTCCAGAGTGTTGGCAAAAGCACACGTGCGTTTTTCCTCGCCTGTGCTCAGAACGGACTGTTTTTCATTCCGCTGATACTGATTTTGCCAAACATATTCGGAATTATCGGAATACAGCTTTCGTGGCCGATTTCATATGTTATCGCAGCAATTATAGCAGTTCCCATGATACTGAATTTCATAAAAGAACTAAACAATAAAACCGATTCACCGGACTGAGTGAATCGGTTTTTATTATTCAATTCCGAGTATATCGTTTGACTGATTTGAATCAAGGGATTCAACATTTCTGAGATTCTTTTGAATAATGCTGTTTCTGTGGTCTGCTTCGTCAAGCACTTTACCCGCTTCATCAACTTTTTTCCTTGCCTTTGCAAGTAAATCGCCGAATTTATCATACTGGGTTTTGGCTGCTCCGAGAACTTTCCAGACCTCATTAGCCTTTTGATTAATTGCAATCGACCGAAATCCCATAGCAAGCGAATTGAGAAGCGCTGTAATTGTGCTTGGTCCTGCAAGCATTATTCCCTCTGCCTGAAGCTTTTCGGCAACTCCGTTTTGTGAGCTCATAATCTCAGCATAAAGTCCCTCAGTTGCAAGATAAAGAATTGCAAATGGAGTTGTTTCGGGAGTTGAAATATATTGTTTAACAAGCTTGGCTTCGTCTTTAACTCTCTGTTCAAGTGCTTTTTTAGCCTTGGTAACAGCCTCTAAATCGCCAGCCTCTGCTGCTGCAGCAAGTCTTGCATAGTCTTCCATCGGGAACTTTGAGTCAACCGGAAGCCAGGTTATTGAATCATCCTCGGCACTTGGAATTTTTACTGCAAATTCAACCTGACCGTTATATTTAGGATTGGTTTTAACATTGGTTTCATACATTCCCGGAATTGTCTGATCGAGAATATTTCCGAGTTGAACTTCCGCCCATGTTCCCCTGCTTTTAACATTGGTTAAAACTCTGCTGAGACCCTTAACACTGTCGGTTACTCCGCCTGAAAGCTCCTTCATTTCGCCGAGGGATTTATAAACATTTGAAAGCTGTTCGGATACAGTTTTAAACGACGCATTAAGCCTTGTATTAAGCGTTTCGGTCAGCTTTTCATCAACGGTTTTTCGCATTGTTTCGAGCTTTTCCTCATTACTCTTCTGCATTGAGGAAATAGAGTCGCTGATTGCCTTTGTCTGTTTCTCTGCGTTAGCATTAAGCGTTTCCATCAGCTTAATCTGTTGCTCATAATTCTTTTCGGTTAAGCCCTTCATCTGATTTGAAATAGTCACTAAATCCTTTTGATTCTGCGAAGCAACCATATCGAGTTTCTGATTTAAAAGCTCAACGGAATTATCTGACTTTGGCTTTTTTGTTAAAACAACGATAAGAATAATCAGAAGTAAAACAATTATAATCCCAAAAAATATGTATTCCGTCATTTAATCACCTTTCTGTAATGTTCTGACTATAATCGGGTGTGGGTTATTCCCCTGCTAGGGGAAATGTCGAGCTTGCGAGACAAAAGGGTCTGGCGCCCGCTCCAAGGGGAGCCCACCCTCAATTCTTAATTCTTAACTCTTCACTCTTAATTAATAAATCGTTCCGTCCGTTACATTAAATTTAAGAACATCGGCTTTTCCGTCCTGAACGTAGTCAATAAATGCAGTATTGTTATTAACATTTATCGCTGTTATTTTTGCATTATCCGTCAGGATATCTCTAAAGGTTTCAAGCTGCTCGCTGTCGTATTCAGCAACATTATCGCTCATAAAGAGAACTCCGCCAAAGAGCTTGATGAACTTTCCGAGGAGCTTCTGCTGGTCGGGAGTGAATTTGATATTTGTTCTTCTGAGAAGGAAAACATCGGGGTCACATAGGAACGCTCTGCCGTTGAGGCATCTTCTGAAAATACTGTTATAAATTGCATTCGGAGTTGAAACATCCTCTCGGTGCATATGATTTCTTAGCCAGGTATGCTTCCATCCAAGCGACATATCCGGACCTATTCTCATATATTCAACCTTGCCGAAGCAGGGCATCTGCTGAACTCCGCAGCCGAGAATCTTTTTATCGCCGACGCACTCTCTCAGAAGTTCGATTGAATCATAAGCAATTTCGCCCCTGCTCTTTCCGTACATCGGAATGATTGCAGCTGCATAGAGGAAATCCAGCTTAACAAGGTCAAAGCCCCAGACATTTAAAACCTCGTTGAAAACGCTCTTTATGTAGTTTCTTGCGTCTTCATTATAGATATCAAGCGCATAGAAACCGCCCCAGTTTGCGCCAACGGGAATCGGCTTTCCTTTTGAATCCTTAATTAGCCAATCGGGATGATTTTTTGCAAGCATCGAGCCTTTTTGAGCACCGAAAGGAGTGAGCCACAAACCAGCTGTAAAGCCCTTTTCGTGAATTGCGTCAACAAGAACTTTCATTCCGTTGGGGAATTTTTCGGAATTAATTGAAAACCAGTCGCCGACTGCAGTCTGATAACCGTCATCAATCTGATATGTATTAACATATTCCCTGTGTTCATAAAGTGAATTAAGATCGCGCAAAATTATCTCTTCGCTGATATTCTGATAGTAATTATACCAGGAGGTATAGCCCTTTATCTTCTCATCGGTTAATGGCTTTACTCCGAGAGCTTCAAAATATCTGTCAAAAACACCGTCATATTCGCCCTTATCAAAGAACAAATCAAGAATTTCGTATGGCTCGCTGATTGTTACGCCCTCTAAATCCTTTGAGAAAGAGAGGGTGTTGTTATTCATATCAGCATAAATTAGAGTATAACCCGTTCTGTCTGTTAACGAGCCGAAAAAGTCAATTTCATTTTCGTTTCGAACATATGCAAAAGAATGTGAATGGAACTTGCCCGCTTCTTTTTCAGCTTCAACAAAGTTATAATCACCAACATTGTTAAGACCGAAAACCTTTCCGAAAAGACTCTTTCCAACAAGTCCGAGACCTGCCATCCTCTCTTCCTTAGCAAATTCCTTTGTATCACTCCAGGACTGAAAACCGTTTGCAAAGAATTTTGACTCAGAAGAAAAATCATACTTTCTTGTTACAAAAAATTTTTGAATACGAATATCAGTATTCGGTGTTAAAACAATCTTCAATGAGTTTTCATCGGATTTAATATCAAGCGAAAAATCATCGTTATTACCCGATGAGGTTTTAAGTTTTCCGTTTGCCAGATAAGTAAACTGAAGTTTATAGTCCATAACATATCTCCTTGCAGAATGCAGAATATTATTATAATCATTATACACTAAATCCACTACAATTCCAACAACAATTTTGACTAAACAAAGATAAGTCCCGTTTTTTGTCAAAAAAGAGAGCGGATAACCGCTCTCTTTCAGAATTTCTCGAGTGAATTTGCGAGAAATGTTTTAGTTTTATCACTTTTCGGTGTTTCAAACACTTCCTCCGGCGTTCCGACCTCTTCAACAACGCCGTCCGCCATAAAGATTACTTTATCCGAAACATTCTTTGCAAATTCCATTTCGTGAGTTACAACAATCATCGTACTTCCACTGTCTTTAAGTCCTTTAATAACCTTTAAGACCTCGCCCGTAAGTTCGGGATCAAGCGCCGAAGTCGGCTCATCAAAACAGAGTATATCAGGGTTGAGCATAAGCGCTCTTGCGATTGCAACTCTCTGCTGCTGACCGCCAGAAAGCTCACAGGGATATGACAGCGCCTTTTCGGAAAGATTAACTCTTTCGAGGATTTCCCTCGCATTTTTTTCAAGCTCCTCTTTTGGTGCCATATTAAGTAGCGACGGAGCAAGAGTTAAATTCTGCAAAACATTATACTGCGGAAAAAGGTTAAATGACTGAAAAACAAGACCGAAATGAAGTCTCTTTTTTCTAAGCTCCTTTTCCTTATGCTTTTTGTTTTCTTCGCCGTTATAAATTGTTTCGCCGTTAACGGTTATTGTTCCCTTCTCTGCAAATTCAAGGAAGTTTATACAGCGAAGAAGAGTTGTTTTACCCGAACCCGAAGAGCCGATTATTGATAAAACCTCACCCTGTTCAAGTTCAAAATCTATTCCTTTTAAAACCTCTGTATTACCGAAGGTTTTATGTATGTTTTTAACTTCTAAAACTGCCATAACCTACCCCCTGTAATAATCAAGCTTCTTTTCGATTCTGCCGAAAAGAACAGTTAAGATTCCATTGAAAACGAGGAAGAAAACGCCCGTATAGAAAAGCGGCCAGATAAGTCCTCTTGCTGTGAAGCGGTCAGCCATCATTATAACCTCTGAAACTGCAATAACTCTTGCAAGCGAGGTATCCTTAACGAGAGTTATAATCTCATTGCTCATCGGCGGAATTATCTTTTTAACAACCTGCATTAAGGTTACTTTAAAGAAAATCTGGGATTTGGTCATTCCGAGAACCATACCGGCCTCGTGCTGACCTATCGGAACGCTTTCTATTCCCCCTCTGTATATTTCTGAAAAATACGCCGCATAGTTTATAACAAAAGCAACAAGCGCAGCTATAAATCTTGTTTTCATCGGGGCGTTGAAAACAATTCCCGGAACATAGAAAACAACGAATAGCTGAAGCATTAGCGGAGTTCCTCTGATAATCCAAACAAAGGTTTTAGAAAGCCATTTGAGTGGCTTGAATTTTGACATTGAGCAAAAACAGATTATCAGCCCCAAGGGTATTGAAAAAACAAGGGTCAATCCGAACAGTCTCAGATTTTCCCAAAAGCCCTTAAACAGCTCAAGAGTTATAGTTGAAAAAGTCATTTTATTCTCCTAAGAAAATACAGCAGGCAGTTAAACCGCCTGCAGTAAATAGTTTATTCAGGTGTTAGGGGTTAGGTTTCAGGAGTCAGGCTAAAGGTGCTGCGCACGCAAATATAATTGGAGCGAAGCGACCCGAAATTCCTAATTCCTAATTATTTAACAAGCTGTTCGCCGAGATTATATTTTTCAGCAATTTTCTGAAGAGTTCCGTCCGCTGTGAGCTCTTTGATTGCTTCATTAACCTTCTCGGTTATATCGCTGCCCTTTCTGAAAGCGATACCGTACTGCTCATCAGCAAATGACTTATCAACGATTGCAAGGTCTGCGTAGTCGGAGTCTTCACCTAAAGAGCCGATACCGGTTACATAGTCGATAACAGCAGCGTCAGCTGTTCCTGACTTAACTTCCATCAATGCGTTTTTCATTGAATCAACTGCAACATAATTTGCTTTGCCGAAGAAATCTGCATACTGAGCGTCTGCAACAGCCTCTTCACCTGCTGACTCTTTTTCTGCAACAACAGTTTTTCCCTCAAGTCCGCCTGCAACTGCAAAAGCATCCTTGTTTTCAGCCTTACAGATAATAACCTGCTTGTTGTTCATATAAGGATCTGAAATAGACATTGCTTCTTTTCTCTCGTCTGTTATTGTAAGTCCGTTCCAGATGCAGTCGATATTCTTAGCGGAAAGCTCTGTTTCCTTTGCTTCCCAGTTAATCTCCTGAAATTCGGGAGTAACGCCGAGCTTTTCGCAAACTGCTTTACCAAATTCAACCTCAAAGCCCGTAAGCTCACCGTTTTTATCAATATAATCCATCGGCTCAAAATAAGTTATACCTATTATAAGTTTGCCTTTTTCCTGAACATATGCAAGGTCGCTTTCAGCAGCTGCGGTTGTGTCATCGGTTTTTGTTTCGTTTTTTGCGTTGCTGCAAGCCGCAAAACTAAATGCAACCAAAAGAACTGCGAGTAGAATTGAAATAATTTTTTTCATTATTAATTACCTCTTTCATTTTGTTTTTCAAATTTTGATGAACTCATTATACTTTATTTCTTTAGCAAAGTAAAGTGCTAATTTGCTAAATTGTAAAAAATATTCATTTATGCATCATTTTTGTATATTTATGAATTTTAGTTATAAATGCAAATTGGCTATTGACAACGGTTTTCTTTTGTGATATCGTATGTGCATACAAAATAATGTATAAAAATTCGTAAACAAAAAAGGAGATAAAACTATGAAAAAGGTATTATGCATTGTTCTTGCGGCATTAACAGTTGCATTCGCTTTCGCAGCTTGCAGCAAAAACACAGAAACTGAGGACACAACCGCAGCTACTGAGGCACAGGCAAAAGAAACTCTTGTTATGGCAACAAACGCTGAGTTCCCACCTTATGAATTCCACGAGGGCGACGCTATTGTTGGTATCGACGCTGAAATTGCTCAGGCAATCGCTGATAAGCTCGGAATGGAGCTTAAAATTGAAGACGTTGCATTTGATTCAATCATCCCAGGTGTTCAGGCTAAGAAATACGATATTGGCATGGCAGGAATGACTGTAACAGACCAAAGACTTAAGAGTGTTAATTTCTCAACCTCATATGCAAAGGGCGTTCAGGTTGTTATCGTTAAGGAAGACAGCGATATTAAAACTCTTGATGATGTTAAGGGCAAGAAAATCGGTGTTCAGACTTCAACAACAGGCGACATTTACGCAACAGATGACTACGGCGAGGAAAATATTACAAAATATGATAACGGCGCAGTTGCAGTTCAGGCACTTGTTTCAGGCAAGGTTGACTGCGTAATCATTGATAACGAGCCCGCCAAGAGCTATGTTGCAGCAAATGAAGGTCTTAAGATTCTTGAAACATCATATGTTGAAGAGGATTATGCAATCTGCTTCAATAAGGAAAACACAGAGCTTATGGAAAAAGTTAACGCAGCTCTTAAAGAACTCACAGACGACGGCACTGTTCAGAAGATTGTTGACAAATATATCAACGCTGACTAATAGTTAAAAAGGGGCGTTTTGCCCCTTTTTTTAATTGAAAATTGAGAGTTGAAAATTGAGAATTTCGGGTCGCTTCGCTCCGATTATAATGAAATTGCCGTGCGCAGCACCATAAACTCCAAACTTCACTCTCCACTCTCCAAATTTTACAAAAGAGAGGAATAATATGAATCCTATCACTTTAACCTTAAAAGAAAAATTTCTTCAGGCATTTATTGAGGAACAGAGATACATGCAATATATCAACGGCTTTTTAAATACGCTGAAAATAACGGGCGGCGCGTTGCTTGTTGGTATTGTTATCGGTGTTTTAATCGCCGCTGTGAGAACTTCTTTTGATAAAAACAGAGAAGCAATGAAAATTAAAGGCGGTCTTGGTTACTATATTCTCGCTTTTCTCAATGCAATTTCAAAAATCTATTTAACAGTTATCAGAGGAACTCCCGTTGTTGTTCAGCTTATGATTATGTATTTCGTTGTTTTTGCATTTTCAAGCAATGGAATCATGGTTGCAATCCTCGCTTTCGGTATTAACTCAGGGGCATATGTTGCCGAGATATTCAGAGCGGGAATTATGAGCATTGACGAGGGTCAGTTTGAGGCAGGACGTTCCATAGGCTTCAACTATGTTCAGACTATGAGATACATCATTATCCCCCAGATGTTCAAGGCTGTTTTGCCAACGCTTCTCAACGAGTTTATTGCTCTTCTGAAAGAAACATCGGTTGCGGGTTACGTTGGCGTTATTGAGCTTACCAAGGCAGGAAACATAATTGGCGGAAGAATTTTTGAATACTTCATTCCGCTTGGAATTGTTGCTCTTATTTATCTTGCAGCAGTTATGCTTCTAACTTATCTTGTAGGAATAGTTGAAAGGAGGCTGAAGAAGAGTGAACGATAATTGTTTAATTAATGTTACAGGGCTGAAAAAGCACTACCTTGCGGGAACAGTTAAAGCGCTTGACGGAATTGACCTTGAGATAGACAAGGGTGAGGTTGTTGTTATTATCGGACCCTCGGGCTCAGGTAAATCAACTGTTCTGCGCTCGCTTAACCTTCTTGAAATTCCTTCGGCGGGAAGCATTGTTTTTGACGGCGATGATTTAACCGACCCGAAGCTAGATATAAACAAGCACCGTCAGAAAATGGGAATGGTTTTTCAGCATTTTAATCTCTTCCCGAATATGACGGTTTTAAAGAACTTAACTATCGCACCGATGAAGCTCCTCGGCAAAACAAAAGAAGAAGCCGAGGCAAAGGCACATGAGCTGCTCAAAAAGGTTGACCTTGATGACAGAGCTGAGGCATATCCCTCCCAGCTCTCAGGCGGACAGAAACAGAGGGTTGCAATAGTAAGAGCACTCTGCATGGAGCCCGAGGTTATGCTCTTTGACGAGCCGACTTCAGCCCTTGACCCCGAAATGGTCGGCGAAGTTCTTCAGGTTATGCAAAGTCTTGCAAGCGACGGAATGACAATGGTTGTTGTTACCCACGAAATGGGCTTTGCAAGAGAGGTTGCAACAAGGGTTGTTTTCATGGCTGACGGCAAAATTCTTGAACAGGGTACGCCGAGTGACATATTTGATAATCCAAAAGATCCAAGACTTATTGACTTTTTATCAAAAGTATTGTAAATTATAGAAGAAATAATTTGATAAAATAATATCAATAAGAAAAGGAGCTAATAATATGGCAAAAAAATACTATTGTCCCGTATGCGGATATGAAAGCGATGAACCCATTGATGTATGCCCCATCTGCAAGACTAAGATGGCTGTAAGAGAAGAGGGCGAGGAGCTCGCATGGGCCGCTGAGCACGTTGTTGGAATTATCGACGGCGTTGACGAAGAAATCGTTCAGGGTCTCAGAGAGAACTTCAACGGTGAGTGCAGCGAGGTTGGTATGTATCTTGCAATGGCAAGAGTTGCTCACAGAGAGGGCTATCCCGAAATCGGTCTTTATTGGGAAAAGGCTGCCTGGGAAGAGGCAGAGCACGCTGCTAAATTTGCAGAAATGCTCGGCGAAGTTGTAACCGACAGCACAAAGAAAAACCTTGAAATGAGAGTTGCAGCTGAAAACGGCGCAACAGCAGGCAAAACCGAGCTTGCTAAGAAAGCAAAGGCTCAGGGTCTTGATGCAATCCATGACACCGTACACGAAATGGCAAGAGATGAAGCAAGACACGGTAAAGCATTCAAAGGTTTGTTAGACCGCTATTTTGGTTAATACATAAACTAAAGGCACTGCGTTTTGCGGTGCCTTGTTTTAAAACATAATTATTTGAGGAGGATTACATAATGGAAATGAAATTTTATCGCTGCGCACATTGCGGGCAGATTATTGCTATCGTTAAGGATAAGGGTGTTCCGATTATGTGCTGCGGAGAAAAAATGCAGGAGATTATCCCGGGAACAACTGATGCCGCTGTTGAAAAGCATATTCCTGTTTATAAGATTGAGGGAAACAAGGTTTTCGTTTGCGTTGGTGAAGTTGAGCATCCAATGCTTCCCGAACACTATATTGAATGGGTGTCCCTTCAAACAAAATTCGGCAATCAGCGCAAGGTTTTAAACCCTGGTGACGAGCCAAAGGTTTGTTTCTCAATATGCGACGGTGACGAGGTTGAAGCAGTTTATGCATTCTGCAACCTCCACTCACTCTGGAAAGGATAAAAGCAAAAAAGGCACTGCGATTTTGAGCAGTGTCTTTATTAATTTAAGTTCTAAATCTGAATTTGCTTCGCTCTTTCAATAATTGTTGTTATAACTCTGTCTGCAATTATTCCCCTATCCCTTTTCGGGTAGTATTCAAGCAAGGGACTGAGCATTTCAGAAAGTTCAGAGCTATTGAATTTTGGTATTTTTAAAACAGAGCCATATAAATCTCGCATAGTTTTTATCTCCCTGTTGAAAGTCATATGAAACGGGCTTGCATCGGGGATTTTTATTAATGCTTTAGGTTCAATATCACTTCTGTAAAACTGCATATTTGAAAGCAGACCTGCGCCGTTATCAAATATCGGGCAATAGGAAAATTCACCTTTTTCTTCAATAATGGCAATATTATTCAGATGTCTGTCATCATTGAGAATCAGAGAATCAATTTCAAAAAGAAGGGTTAAATATTCATCAAAATCTTTCAAACCGGTTAAATCTTTTGTTGTTTCAACAAGATACTGCAGTCTTTTTTTATCGCTTGAAAAACCTTCAAGTTTTGTTTTCAGCGGCTTGTTTAAATTCTTTGATAAAAGGGTGCTAAGCGTTATAATTGAAGCATCTTTTTTTAAAAAATTTTTACTGATACAGGCTGTTCTTTCCACCCCATGAACACTAACTTTTTCCATTTTATAGCGAACAAAAGAAAACGGCGTTTCGCTTTCAATATTGCTTTTATTCAGCATTTCAGATGTTAAAACTTCTGTTAATGCCTCATACCCAAATTGATCAACCTTATACCATATTCCGTTGTCAAGCCATTTTTCCTGATTGCCCTTTGATGAGGTTTCGGCAATTTTTTCATTTGAAAAAAGCTTAGTTTTCATATTCTGTCACCTTAATCCACTGATTATCCTCAGCCATTCTGCCAGAGGTTTTTTTTATTATTTCAAGAGGCTCAAAACTATCAACTCCGATTACTTCAAGATAATCTCTCAGCCTGTCCCTGTCTTTTGAAATACATCTTCTTTCAAGAAAGCTCAGATAATCACTCCAGGTGGGATTATTGTTTTTACCGAACGCACAGTAAAGATAGTTATCACTTTGATTTTCAAAAGCAATTTCTTTATTTGTGTAATCGGCGATAATCGTTGTACACAAATCATTAAAATTAAATAATTCTATCTTAGTAATTCTGTTGCCTTTTCGTTTATTAATGAACTCTTCAATGCTTTGTTTTTTTGAAATCACTATATTTTCACCGTCAAACTTTAGTTCAATATCCCGACTGTCTATATTTATATTCATTTCATCAACCCAAGAATTTGGAATTGTTACCCTGAAGGTTTTAGCCCCGCTTGAAGCATTTCCGCCCGATTGATTTATTATTAGTTTTGCGTTTCTTTTTTCCATTTAATCACCACTAATATTATACTCTATTCGTTACGAATAGTCAATAATATTAAACACTGCGAACGCAGTGTTTAATATTAATTATTCATTTTTAAGTCTTCAGTATTCATTAAGAAATGAATGGTATTCACCTTTTTGCTTATAGCCCGGGAAGGTATCAAGGCATACGGAATGAATGCTTTTGAAAATGCTGTGTTCAATGCCCGGATTTTCTTTTTCAAGCTCTTTGATGAGCATTTTAATTTCCTGGCGCTTTGATTTGCCAATGCCGTTTTCACTGTTTGAATACTCATCAACAAAACGGCAGGCACACTGAATAAATTCAAGATTATTATGCTTTGCCCATCTGATAATCGCTTCCTCTTTTATGCAATACATAGGTCTTATAAGCTCCATCCCCTCAAAATTTGTTGAATGGAGTTTCGGAAGCATTGCCTGAAGCTGGGAGCCGTAAAACATTCCGAGAAGAGTTGTTTCGATAACATCCGTAAAATGATGACCCAAAGCAATTTTATTGCAGCCGAGCTCCTTTGCTTTTGCATAAAGATGTCCCCTTCTCATTCTCGCACAGAGATAACAGGGCGAGCCGCCCGCATTATTGGCAACATCAAAAATACTGCTTTCAAAAACAGTTATCGGAACTCTGAGTTTTTCTGCGTTTTCTTCAATCTTTTTTCTGTTAAGCTCGTTATATCCGGGGTCCATAACAAGAAAAACAAGCTCAAAATCGGTTTGGCTGACTCTTTTGAGCTGCTGCATTAATTTCGCCATCAGCATTGAATCCTTTCCGCCGGAAATGCAGACAGCTATTTTATCGCCGTCGTTAACAAGCTCATAATTCTTAACCCCTTCAATAAAGGGGTTCCATATTTCTTTTCTGTATGTTTTGATTATTGAACGCTCAATAATCTGATATTCTTCAAGCTCTCTTGCCATAATAATATCCTTTTAACTTATTGTTTGAGGCGAAGCCGAGTAACCTTTAACTCGGAGCTCGGCACTCGGAACTCGAAACTAAATAAGGTCCTTTATAACTTTCGACGCAATAATCAGCCCTGCTGCAGAGGGAACAAAAGCATTCGATGAGGGAATTGTTCTTTTTGAAACTCCTTCTTCTTCAATAACTGCTTTAAGGCTTTCTTCATCGGGTTTTATTGCCTCTTCTTTTGAATAAACAACGCATAAATGCTTTATTCCGATTTTTTTCAGTTCCCTTCGCATAACTCTTGCAAGAGGGTCATAGCTCGTTTTGCTTATATCGGCTATTTCAAGCTGGGTTGCATCAAGTTTGTTCCCCGTTCCCATTGAGGAAATCAGGGGAATATTTTTTTCATTGCAGATTTTTGCAAGAAGTATTTTTGATTTAACCGAGTCTATCGCGTCAACAACATAATCAAAGCTGTTAAAATCAAATTCGCCATACGTTTCTTCGCTGAAAAAGGTTTTATGCTTTGTTACCCTGCAATCGGGGTTGATATCGGCAATTCTTTCCTGCATAACATCAACCTTGTTTTTCCCAACAGTTGAATGAAGCGCAATAATCTGGCGATTAAGATTAGTTAAACTAACAGTATCGTTATCAACAATATCAATTTGACCTATGCCTGAGCGAACAAGCGCCTCGCAAACATATCCTCCAACACCACCGACACCGAAAACGGCAACTCTTGAGTTATTTAGTTTTTTTATTTTATCACTGCCGAGCATAAGCTCTGTTCTTGAAAACTGGTTAATCATATTTTTAATTAAAGCACTTTAAAGCATTATCGAGATTTATTTTACTGTAGTTTTTAAGTTTTTTACCATTATATAAAATGCTGTTTCCCTTAATTTCAAGCTCAAGACGTTTCAGCCCCGTTACATCTGAGAGCTTTGTCAGAATAATCTTATTGTCCCGTATCTCATAAACTGCATATCCCTTTGAGTACTGAGCGTCAAAGCCTTCGATATTATCGCTGTTAAAATATGCAACATCACTTTTACCGCTCTTTTTGAACGAGAAAGCATAGCAGACATTTTTATCTTTGTCTGCAAGATACCAGCAGCCCTTTCTTATAAAGGAATACTCTTCCTCTTTTGTAGTATTAGCCTGTGAGCTTGACTGCGTTTCGCTCTGGGAGGTTGTTTGAGAGGGCTTGGTTGTTGTTGCTAAAGCAGTTGTCTGGAATGAGGAGGTTTGCGCTGCTGTTGTTTTGTTGTCGTCCTTTGAATTCATTGCAAGATATGCAACGCCGGCGCAAACTCCAATAAGTACCACTGTTAAAAATATAATTAAAAAGCTATTCTTTTTCATAAATATTCCCCTTTTAAAACTCTATTTCCGACATAATTCCGAAATGGTCGGAAATATAGCCGTTATCTCTTTTATCAAGAACTCTGTATGAAACGGGTTTTCCGTTTGTAAAGATAAAATCAATCGGCTTATTATCCGAGCAGTCAGCTCCCCAGCCGTTATTTGTTTTATAATCCTTACCCCAGTTCTGATAAGTCGCCTGAAGCTTTGATTTATCTGTTGAATCGTTTAGCCTTGATGTTAGTATTTCATAGGTTTTTGAATCATCCTTCTGATTAAAATCACCGCTCAATACTATATTAATATCCCCAAACTGCGATTTTATATTTTCGATTTCAGATAATATAAGCTCGGCGCCCCATATCATTGCTTTTTCACAGACGTGGTCGAGATGGGTATTAAAAAATGAAATAAGCGCTCCGCTTTTATCTTTCAGAATAACATATGAACAAATTCTATAGCAGGCGGCTTTTTCGCCGTTTTCCTCAAATCTGCTTTCCTCGTTCGGGGTTTTGCTAAGCCAGAAGGTTTTTTCAAAGAGCTTTTTAAATCGGTCTTTTTTAAAGAAAACGCCGTTCATTTCGCTTGTCCACTTGCTCTCATCACCGCCTCTGGTAACTCCGTAAGACGAATATTCTGAAAGATTATTGTTTATTTCCTCCATCCAGAAGTAGTTCAGCTCCTGAGTTCCGATTAAATCAGCGCTTTCCTCCTTCATATATCGTATGAATTTTTCAATTCTCTCTTTGCTTGAGGTTCCCTCTTTTTCACTTCCCCACGGAGAAGCAGTATTAAAACTAATCACTCTCAGCTTCATCTTCGTTTTCTTTTCCCTTCTTTTTAAGAACTTTAGCATAAACAAGGAAGCCTCCTACAGAGCCGAGAATAAAGCAGGTTGCAATAATTAAAACTGCCGCAATAACTCTTGTCGGAACATAGCCCTTTGTTTTAAGGTCGATATTATCGGGGAGCGAATAAAATGATTCGCCCGTATTCTCGCCGTATGCAACTCTTATAACGTTAATACTGTTTGATTTAAGCTCGGCTTTAAACGAATTTGAGTCGGACTTAATCTTTTTCTCCTCGGGAGCAACACGCTGTTTATCAAGCTCATTCGAAGCGGATTTATAACGGTTTGTTAAAAACTGATTTGAAACAGCGTTAATGCTGCCAAAACCGTCAAGATTAATATTGACTTTTCTCGATGAGCCTGCGTTGACGAGCTTTATATACATAATCTGCCTTGTGCTGTCAACAGTGACGCTCTGATAGATATCCTCGCCGATGCTCTGAGTTTCAACATACTGCTCGCCCGTATTATTTGAAAAGAGCATCTGAACATAGTAATCGGGAGTTAAAACAACCTTCTGAGAATCAAACCAGATCATATTAAGATCCCAGCAATTTGCGTTGATTTTTGCAAAGGTCGGAGCATATGACGCCATTTTAACGATATCGCTGTTTCTTTCAAGTCCTGTTAAATAGCTCGCCTCTTCAACTGCCGACCAGAGATTTGTTTTTGTTTCAAGAGTTCCGAAGCCTGCACATTTTGCGCTGTACTCTCCAATGAAAACACCTGCGCCGTCCCTGTCGTAGCTGTCATATCTGTCGTTATGCTCAAAGAGATAGTTGTCGCCCGTATAATAATGCTCGTCGGCTATTGTGTCGGAATACTTTTTATTAATTGTGTTCCAGGAATATTCGAACTCTTCACCCTCGGAGGCTGCGCCGGCGGAGGAAATAACTTTTATATCAGGATATTTTTCCTTAATTGCTTTATATATTTCATCAAAATTTCTGAAATAAACATCGCCCCAGTTTTCATTACCAACAGCGATATACTTAATATTAAACGGCTCCATATGTCCGTTTTTAGCTCTCAGCTCTCCCCAGTAGCTCTTTTTTGAATCGGCATTGGCGTATTCAATCAAATCGAGAACATCCTGAACATAATTCGAAAAATCGTCTGTTCCGGGGCGCAGAGCAACAGTATCAAGCCATTTGTTATAGTCCTTTTCCGACTTGATATTAAGGGAGTTAATCCAGTCGGTATAGCCCTTCATACCTTCTTCATCTTTTTCATCAAAGCCTCTGACGCTGATGAGATAGCTTTTCCACTGCTGAGAGCTCATTTTTGATTTTTCAAGCGCAATTTTATGATCATCAAAAGCAACTCTCGCCTGGCAAATCATTCCTGCGTTAACAACTGGAACTGCCTCGGCGCCGAGGTCTTCACAAAGCTGAAAATATTCATGATAACCCATTGCGTTAGTGTTGTTATAATTTCTTGAATTTGCGCTGTCGCGCCATAAATTCGCAGACTGCTCTCTTTCTTCGGGAGCGCCGATGGTGTTTTTCCAATTATAGAGCTTTTTTAAATCCGTTCCCTCGGCAAGACAACCTCCGGGAAAACGAATGAAAGACGGTTTAATGTTTTTCAGTGAATTAAAAAGGTCTGTTCTCAGAGTTGTATATTTCCATTCCTCAGAGCCATAACCATAGCTGCTGCAAGGAACGAGAGAAACAAAATCAATCGCAATATTTCCCTTTCCGTTAAAGGTTATTATCAGCGAGCCATCCTCTTCGGCATTAGATGTCAGGTTAACCGAAAACTTATTCCAGGAGGTTGTTTTCAGCATATTGGTTGAAATCTGGGTTATTCGCTGAGCATTGCTTTTTGAATTGAGATAAACTCCGACTGTTCCCGAAAAATCAATATTTTTCATCCATATTGAAAACTCATATTTTTCATTTTCTTTAAACCCCATATCGCTTGTTGCGGCGACTTTGGAATTAACATCATAGGTTTTATAATTATAAATTTCAGGGAAGCCGATATTTTCAATATATCCCCTGCCGTCAACGCCGATAATCTCATATGTAGGATTATTTTCGCTCATCGGTGAATCAGATGAAAGAGTTGCCGCAACAGATCTGAAATTCCATGCAGCTTCCTGATTATCCTCATATTCAAAAGAACCGTTATTAACAAGATTCGAAACAAGTCCGCCATCGCAGGCGAAAGAAATATCCTCAATAAAAGCTCCGTAAAGAGTTTTTGAAACCTCGTGGGATACCTTGCTCTGGCTGATATTAAGAACACTGTCATCGGCATATGCGCTGCTGCAAGCGCTCAGAACTATCAGAAGTGATATTATAAAGCTAAAAGTCTTTTTCATTTTTTTATCTCCGTTAACTAATGTATTGATTATACCATACACTGAAAGAAATAACAATATGTTCCATATTTGTAAATTTTAAAAAAATATATTGAAGTTTGTATATTTATATATTAAAATATTCAATATGGCAACTAATACTAATAAGAAAAAGAAAAAGAAAAAGAAAACGTCAAAAAGGAATATTAAGCAAATAAATAAAAAAGCGCTTGTTTTTATTTGCGCTGTTTTTCTTATTGTTGCTGTTGTTTTAACCGCTGTTTTAGTTGAAAGAAATGTTAAAAGCAATCTTATTCATCTTAATAAAGACGTTGCATATGGAATAGACGTTTCACATCATAACGGAAAAATCAGCTGGAAAACGGTTAAGGATGAAGTCGATTTTGCGTTTATAAGAGTTGGATATCGGGGTTATAAGGACGCTAATATATACCTCGATTCAAGGGCAAAACGCAATCTTAAATATGCAAATAAAAATGAAGTTCCAATCGGAGTTTATTTCTATTCACAGGCGATAAACGAAGAGGAGGCTGAGGAAGAGGCAAAGTTCCTTATCTCAAACATTAAGAGCTATGATATTTCGCTTCCCGTTGTTATCGACTTTGAATATCCGAGCGTTAACGGAAAAGATACGGGCAGGCTTTACGATGCAAATTTAAGCAGAAAAGAAAAAACCGCCCTTATAAACGCCTTCTGCAAAAAGGTTGAAAAAGCGGGATATACCCCCGGCGTTTATGCTTCAAGCTATATGTTTAAATACTTTATTAACACCAAAAAGCTTGATAAAGATACTATGATATGGATTGCCGATTATAATAAGGAGCCGTCATACAGCTCAAATTATGATTTTTGGCAATACTCAAGAAAAGGAAATTGCAAAGGAGTTCCTTCAAAATATGTTGACACAAACTACTGGTACATTGAAAAACAGAATAATAACTAAGTTTATTGCGTTGGCGCTTGCTTTAACGCTTTGCTTTGCTGCGCCTTTCAGTGTTAAAGCAGCGCAGGTAACAAAAAGCATATATACAAAAACTAACTACACCCATAACGATAAATTCAAAGAAAGCACTCTTAAAAACGGAATTGATATTTCAGTTCATAACGGAACTATTGATTTTAAGAAACTCAGTAAAACCGACACCGATATCGTTATTATCCGTGGAGGTTATCGAGGATATGCCGCAAGCGGACCTATGAGAGAGGATACAAATTTTGACTATAACATCAAAAATGCGCTTGCAAACGGCTTTGAGGTTGGAGTTTATTTCTATTCTCAGGCAGTAACCGAAGCTGAGGCAAGGGATGAGGCAGAATATATTCTTGATATCGTTAAGGGTTACAGCTTTACTCTTCCAATCTATTTTGACTATGAATTTGCGGAGGTTTCAACGGGAAGACTTGATTCAGCCTGGAACAGCGGCAAATTAAACAAATCGAAAATGGCTAAAAACGCAATCGCCTTCTGCGAGGTTATTGAAAAGGCGGGATATAAGGCAGGGGTTTATTCAAGCACATCGTTTTTCCAGACAAAATACGATGATTCTCTTTTTGATAAGGGCTATGCAATGTGGCTTGCGCACTATAACTCCAAAACCTCATACGCAGGCGATTATGAAATATGGCAGTATTCTGCAAAGGGTCATGTTGACGGAATAAGCGGATATGTTGATTCCAACTATGTATATTATGATGTATTGAAGCCCCTTCTCGGCAAAGGCTTTGAGGTTTCAAAAATCAGCAAAAAATCTTATACAGGAGCTGAAATTAAACCCTCTTTTAATGTTTTTTATAATGGGAAAAAACTTATCAAGGGCGAAGATTACTACATAACTTTCCACGATAATATAAATATCGGAACAGCAAGCGTAACGGTAACGGGGGTTAACGATTATACAAAATACAGACAAACAAAGGAATTTTCGATTGTTCCTCCGGTTGTTACAGGTCTGAAAGTTGATTCAAGGGATACAAACTCGCTTAAAATCTCCTGGGACAAAAACAAATACGCAAGCAAATACTATATTCAGATTTACAGAAACGGCAGCTGGAAAAAGGTTGGAACGACTAAAGATACAAGCTATGAAATTGATGACCTTTCAAGCGCAGCAAACTATAAAATACGCGTCAGAGGTTATAAAACAATAGACGGAAAATATTACTACGGATATTATTCAAGTGTAATTGAGAGCGCAACCTCTCCTGCAATTCCGACTCAGCTCAAAGCAAGCTCAATCAGGTCAACTTCGTTGAAGCTCAGCTGGAAAAAGCAGACTTATGCAAGCTATTACAGAGTTTATAAATATAACTCTTCAAGCAAAAAATATGAGCTTTATAAAGAGAGCAACACCAATTCTTTAAAAATCACGGATTTATCGCCGAACAAGAATTATAAATTCAAAGTCAGAGCATATAAAAAGTCCGCCGACTCAAAGCTCTTATACAGTAAGAGAAGTGATGCTCTTTCAGTTTATACATCACCTGCTGCGCCGAAAACTCTTTCGCTCAAATCACCTTCGGCAAATAAAATCAACACAAGCTATAGCAAGGTTTCAGGCGCTTCGGGATATCAGGTCAGATGGAGCACAACAAGCGACTTTTCATCAAATTTCCTGAGCGTTTTTGTTTCTAAAACATCAACTGTTATAACAACAGCTCAGTCAAACAGAACCTACTACGTTCGCGTCCGTTCATACAAAGTAAGAGACGGTAAAAAATACTACTCCGACTGGAGCGCAACAAAGAGCGTTAAAGTAAAATAAGGGTTAAGGCTAAGCCCACCTGTTCTAAAGGATGTTAAGCCTCATATTTTGTCTTTTTGCACAATAACAGCGTTAAAATTAAAGGCAAGGCGCCAAGCCTTGCCTTTAATTTATGCCTCGTTCTTGTAACAAAAATCCTAAAAATGAGGTGC
>JAFSRX010000073.1 GCA_017445905.1 Eubacterium sp. | reverse complement strand
TTCTGTGACATTGTTCTGGCGTAACCTCGTCAGGCTTAAAGCTTTGGTATCCGTGCCAAGCAATATATCCGTCTGTTTTGCGAAACTGCTTTTTGGTCATTATCATTTGCTTCAAGGCAATTTCTCTAATACAGTTAATAGCGGTAACATATTGCTTGTCCACTGTTTTGTCATCTCTGGTAACATACCAAAAGAGATTAGAAAGGTCTTTCGGGTCATCTTTCACCTCAATCGTTTTATCGGGATTTTCAACGTATTTGATTAAATCGTTCAGACTTCCTTCAATATGCCATAGCGAAGTCGTTGCCATTATGCCACCTCCCAAGGTTGAGTGCTTTCAGACTGAAACTTCATTATCCAGTCCTCCAACTCCTCACAAGCCATCAGAATATTTGTATTATCCACGGCGTTATCCTTAATGACATTGTGGATAGTATACAGTTCGTTCATCAACTCCCAAAACCTTTTATCAGGTATAGGCTTTGGAATTGACCAACGAAGCATCCTACGAACATACTCAGACTTATTGCAGCCGCTTCGTTCGCTGGCAGCGTTTAATCTTTTAATATCCTCATCATACATTGAGAGCGTAACCTTTTTCCTTTTATCATTTTCTTCCATAAGTTTTACTCCTTGTTTTCTGTTTTCGTTTAAGGGTTTTAGGGAGTTTTCCCTAACTTGTGGATTTGTCCGTACAAATCCGATGCTCGCTACAGTCTATTACAGCCTGTAGGTTAATCATTTCTAATTAAATTCTACTTTTCGAAAATATCATTATCAAGCGATGGGTGGTGGTTTTACTTAACCGCTTAGGGGTTGACAAATGATTGATTTTGTGGTATGGGAACGCTATTTCTCTTTCGGTAAGTGATTATCTTGGGTAGCGTTTCGGGATAGCATTTGCTTTCGTTCTTCGCTGTAAGGTACAGTTAAACGGAAGCAAAACCTACCCTTGTTCACCTCAAAATCAAGCATACCGTTACCCGAATCATCCACCAATTTGCACTCATCAGGGTACTCATTAGAGAACTTTGTCAACCTATTTTTAAGATCGGTATTGTATGTTCTAATGTTAATTACAGGGTTATCCTCATCAAAAAATATCTCCGTAATCTTATCCTTTTTCTTCATTCCGGTTATCATAAATTACTCCTTTTCCATCCATTTCCCGACAGATTATTATCGCACTTTGCCGAAAAATATATTGTCGAAATGGATTGCTTTTGTTAATTGTTTTGAAAAAATACCCCTCACTTCTTGGAGATTGGTAGTCCAAAATATGCACTCTTTTTTGAAATGTTTTTAGTTTGTTTACAATTCTTTTGCATTACCTCCCACTATGCTATTAGCGATTTTTTGCATTTTTATAAAAATTTTTTCGGTTTTTGTAATATGCATTAAGGCGTTAAGCAGAAAAATCCCTTCCACTTGAAGCCATAAATGATATCTTTTTATGCGGTTTTGAAAAAATATTTTCCACTAAGCTATTGCTCACTTTTTCTGGATTTGGTCTAATGTTTTTTTAACATCCCTCACTATATGCAGAAAAAGAGGGCGTTTTGAGAGGGTGTTTTAAGAAATTTTTACAAAGAATTTATATTTCACTTTGAAAAAATCCCTTCACTATACGCAGATTTCAAAGGCAAAATATAACCATATCGGGACTAAAATTCACATTTTATTTACACCTATCAGAAATAAATATCCCTCTACTTGAAGCCACGAAAAAGCGAGATTACAAGCCCGTTGGCAAAAAAATAAACCTTGTCAGGTATTTCCTAACAAGGTCAAATTAGTTATCTTCAGTTTTAATTCCTATATATTAGGACAGTAAAAATGTGTTTGTAAACCTAATTGCTGTAATATTTAATCCAGCGTTTGATAGTAATTTGAGAAGTTGCCGAGCTTTTGGTCGAATTTGTTTTTGCTGATTTGCGTTGGTACTGCTATGGGATAGTTACCCGTAAAGCAACCATCGCAGAAGCAGACGCTTGCGCCCTCTGCGATTTTATGCGTTGCATCCACTGAAAGATAACCGAGCGAATCCACGCCGATTACCTTTGCAATTTTCTCCACTGTATCATACTGACAGGCAATCAGGTTATCGCTGCTGTCAATATCCGTGCCGAAATAGCAGGCGTTTTTAAAGGGTGGTGCAGACACGCGCATATGCACTTCTTTTGCGCCTGCGTCACGAAGGAGCTTCACTATTCTTGCGCAGGTTGTTCCCCTGACGATAGAATCGTCAATCATAATCACCCGCTTGCCTTTGATGTTTTCCCTGATAACATTGAGTTTTATTCTTACGGCATCCTCTCTTTGAGATTGAGAGGGCTGAATAAAGCTCCTGCCGATATAGCGGTTTTTAATAAAGCCGATGCCATACGGTATACCGCTTTCCTGCGCATAACCGAGCGCCGCGTCAATTCCCGAATCGGGAACGCCGATAACGATATCGGCATTGACAGGGTGCTCTTTTGCAAGAAAGGCGCCTGCTCTCATCCTCGCCTGTTGCACTGAAACGCCGTCAATCACGGAATCGGGACGGGCAAAATAAATATATTCAAACACGCAGATGCTACTCTTTTCTTTTGGGGTACAATGCGTTTTGACAGACTTAATGCCTTCATCTGAAATTACCACAATTTCTCCCGGGAGAATATCCCTGATAAAATCCGCGCCGACGGTATCAAGCGCGCAGGATTCGCTGCTCACGCAGTAAGCACCGTCAGCAGTTTTGCCGAGGCAAAGCGGACGAAAGCCGTTCGGGTCACGAAAGGCAATCATCTTTGTTGCCGTCATTAACACACAGGAATAAGCGCCCTTAATCACGCGCATTGTCTGCTCCACTGCTTCCTCGGTGCTTTTACATTTTAAGCGGTTGGAAACGATGGAATAGGCAATTGCCTCCGTATCGGATGTACCGTGAAAAATACCGCCCGACAGTTCAAACTGCTTTCTTATTTCGTCTGCGTTAATCAAATTTCCGTTATGAGCAAGCGCAAGATTGCCCTTAATATGACGGATAACAAGTGGCTGAATATTGCCCATATCCTTGCCGCCCATGGTGGAATAGCGCACATGACCGAGAGCCATATTACCCCTGCCGAGTGAGGCAAGACGTTCCTCGTTAAAAACATCAGGCACCAAGCCGTTACCTTTATAATGCGAGAAAACGCCGTCGTCGTTTACGGCAATGCCGCAAGCCTCCTGCCCTCTGTGCTGGAGAGCGTAGAGAGCAAGATATACCGTTTGTGCCGCCGCGCAGGTGCTGTTTTCAAAGACGCCGAATACGCCGCATTCTTCGTGAAGTGAATTAAACATATAAAAATACCTAACGGGAGGGCGTTGAAGCCCTCCCCTACATTAATTGGGTGTATAGAGATTTGCGTACGGTCTTGAGGTAATGGGCGTTAATTTTTTAAAAGGCTTGCTCATTATCTCATCAAAGTTCTCATCAAAGTATTTGCAATACTTTTTCACATAAGTAGCAAGCTCCTTTTTATCATCGTCTGTAAGGCTTGAAACCCTGATATTCGGAGAAAGGTTTTCTCTCGGTATGCTGCCCCTGACAAAAATTTTACCGCCGTGCATACCCGAAGCGCAGTGCGTACCGAACAATTTTTCGCCTCTTTTCAGGTTTAGCCCAAGGAGGACAATGGTGCCGCCTGCCATATATTCGCCGAGAAACGAGCCTGCATTCTGCCCGATAACGAGTACGGGTTTCATTCCCCGAAACTCCTTCATATGAATGCCGCCGCGGCAGCAGACGTTATCGCGGATATAAATCTGACCGTCGCGCATACCGTAGCCGAGCGCATCGCCCGTGTGTCCGTGAACAATGATTTCGCCGCCGCCCATTGTGTTGCCGACAGCATCCTGACCGTGACCGTAAAGAATAATTCTTCCGCCGTTCAGATAACAGGCGAGGTCGTTACCTGCTGTTCCGTGGATTTCTACGGTTTTGCCCGTATCAAGCGCACAGCCGATATATCGCTGTCCGTTGACATCGTTAACAACTGCTTTATTTTTTGAAAGGAGCGTTTCTTTAATTTCATCATTTACCTCGGCATATCTGCGGAGTCCTGCCGTAATACTCATACTGCTTCTCCTTTCAACCTTTGTTCTCTCACGTTTTTTTCAAACAAAAAGAGTGAGGGCGTTTCAAATATATTGCCTTCAAGACCTGATAAATCGGTTTGGTTTTCAATCAGGCTTGTATAAATACCTGCGTTATCACTTGCATTTATCAGCACGAAACCGACAAGGCGGTTGCCTTCAAAAATCAGCCGTTTATAACTGTCACCGCTTTGAATAATCCTATCGCTGTACCGCTCGCCCTCGGCGTTAATCAGACCGCAGGTGCAGATGCGAAGTCCGTAAAAATCAATTGCATTCACGGAATATGCACCGCCGAGAGTCTGCTTTCCGCCAGCCATCTGTGAGCCGGCAATGCTTCCTTGCTGAACAGCATTTACCCAAAGCGCAATAACCTTTTTTCTTCCGTCAAGCATATCAATTGATACCGTGCAATCGCCCGCAGCATAAATGTTTTTATCGCTCGTTTGCATTGTATTCTGATTGATGATAATTCCTCTGTCAACCTCAAGCCCCGCCTTCTCTGCAAGTTCCGTTTCGGGACGGACGCCGACGGCAAGAATCAGCATATCGCATTTCAGCTCCTTGCCGCTTTTCAAAATAACCGATGTAATTTTTTTGCCTCTGCTTTTGGCTTCGGTTACCGTATCGCCGAGGTGAAATTTAATACGTTCTTTTTCCTCAATATATTTCTTTACGCCTTTGGAGGATTTGGCATCAAGAATGGAAGAAATAATACGGGGAGAAAGCTCTGCCACATCCACACTTTTACAGATTTTGGAAAGACCTTCCGCCGCCTTCATGCCGATTAAGCCCGCACCGATAACGACTGCTCTTGTGTTGCCGTTTGCCTTCTCTTTAATCGCCTTTGAAGAGGCTAAATCAAGGAAGGTAAGAGCATTTTCCTTACCGCTGACATTTTTCATCGGCGGGATGAAAGGCTTTGAGCCCGTACAGATACACAGCTTGTCGTAAGGATAAATCTTTCTGCCGACCTTCACCGTTTTTTCAGCTCGGTTGATATCTGTTACTTTTGCGCCTGTAATAATATCAATTCTGTTTGCCGTATAATATGACGGCTTGCGGAGATACATTTCCTTCTCCTTAACCGCGCCCTTAAGATAATAGGAGATGGACGGTCTGCTGTAAGGGAAATACTGCTCCTTCGTCAGAACGGTAATCTCGCCGCTTTTATCCTCTTTTCTGATTTGCTCTGCGCAGGCAAGTCCTGCGGCGGAGGCGCCGATAATTACATATTTCATCCCTTTGCACCTCCCATATCAACATAGACAAGCGCTCTGTTCGGGCAGTTTTTCACGCAGGCAGGCTCATCCTCATTCTGACATAAATCGCACTTAACGGCAAATTTGCCCGTTTTAATACAGCCGAACGGACATACCGCAAGGCAGGTCATACAGCCGATGCACTTATCCTCGTTGACGGACACGACACCTGTTTTCCCGTCCTTGGTCATCGCGCCGGTTATACACGCCTGCACGCATTTCGGGTTATCACAGTGACGGCAATTAACCGCCGCTGAAATAAGTTTATCACCGTATACCGTAACTCTTGAAATCGGCGCAGGCTCTTCATATTTATTGGCTTTCAAAACGTCCTTTGACGCCGAATGTGCCGTTTTGCAATAGACCTCGCAAAGACGGCAGTTAAGGCATAATTCTTCTTTTGCATATACTCTTTTCATACTACCGCCTCCTATTCACCAGCGTGTTTTATTCCAAGGATTTCAAGCTCTTTTTCGCTAAGCCCGAGCCCGCGAAGCATTAGTCTGTTGCCTCTGAGCGAGTCAATGGAGTTAATACCCATACCGCCCATTATTTCTTTCATCTCGTGATTCCAAGCATTGATAAGATTTTCAACTCTTTCGTGCATAATATCGGGGTTAAGGCGTTTTGTTAGTTCGGGTTTCTGCGTAGCAATACCCCAGTTGCACTTGCCCGTATTACAGGTCTGGCACATATGGCAGCCCATGGCAATCAGCGGGGCGGAAGCGCAGTAGCACGCGTCTGCACCGAGCGCAATCGCCTTGACGATATCTGCAGAAGAGCGGAAGGAACCTGCCGCAACAAGTGAAATTCTCGAACGGATACCCTCGTCACGCAATCTTTGGTCCGCTGCCGCAAGCGCAAGCTCTATCGGAATACCGACGTTATCCCTTATTCTCGTCGGTGCTGCTCCCGTACCGCCCCTGAAACCGTCAATGACAACGATATCCGCGCCTGCTCTGGCACAGCCCGAAGCGATTGCCGCGACGTTATGCACCGCCGCAATTTTAACGGAAACGGGCTTTTTGTTATCGGTTGCCTGCTTGATGGACCATATAAGCTGGCGCAAATCCTCAATGGAATAAATATCGTGGTGCGGCGCAGGAGAAATAGCGTCCGAGCCTTCGGGAATCATTCGGGCATTTGACACCTCAACATTTACCTTCTCGCCCGGAAGATGACCGCCGATACCCGGCTTGGCGCCCTGACCGATTTTTATTTCAACAAAACGTGAATGATTCAGATAATCCTTATGTACGCCGAACCTGCCCGACGCAACCTGAACAATGGCACAGTCCGTGTAATCCTCCAAATCGGGGTGCAAGCCGCCTTCACCCGTGTTAAACAGCGTGCCGAGATTCTTCGCCGCCATGGCAAGCGATTTTTGCGCATTGAGGCTGATGGAGCCGAAGGACATCGCCGAAAACATTATCGGCGTTTCCAGCACAACCTGCGGCGGCATTTCTACTGTGGATTTACCTTTTCTTTCCACTGTGATTTTTTCGGGCTTTCTGCCTAAAATTGTTCTGATTTCCATCGGCTCGCGCAAGGGGTCAATGGAGGGGTTGGTTACCTGAGAAGCATTGAGCAGAATTTTATCCCAGTAAATCGGATAATCCTTCGGCGTTCCCATTCCTGAAAGCAGCACACCGCCCGTTGCCGCCTGGCGGCAGATTTCCTGCTGATACTGCGGTGTCCAGTTGGCGTTATCCCTATAATCACAAACATATTTTTCTATTCTTAAAGCGCCTGTCGGGCATAAATCAACGCAGCGGTGACAGGCAACGCAATTATCTGATTTTACAAGCGCTGTTTTGCCGTCGTCTGAAAAATAGTGGCATTCGTTGGAGCATTGACGGACACAGCAGCCGCAGTCAATGCAAAGCTCTCTGTCACGAATGACAGTAAATCTTCGGGGGATGTAATTTACCATAATCAGTCATCCTCCTTTTCAGGGGTTTCAAGCGGAACAAACACGGGGTCTGCGCCGCTTACCGACCAAACCTTTTCGGGATCGGGACATATAATGCGAATTGCGCTTTCCTCGCTTGCAAAATAGGCTCTGTCGCCCTTGGTTGCTGCCGTCAGTGAACGAAGCTTTAAGCGGTCATTGATTGCAAGCAGTCCCTTGTTGGAGCCGAGGATAACGGAAAACGGGCCGTTGACAAGCGCACCGCTGTAAATGGCGCGAAGGTTGGTGAAATACTCCTTCTTTTCCTTATCCATCCTGTCAATTTCATCCCATTCGGGGGCAGTCAGAACATCAGCCGCAACGTTTGCAGGCAAGCCGTGATGACGGATTAAATGGTCAAAAAGATACGTGATAACCTCGGTATCCGTCTGCATTGTGCATTTATAGCCAAACTGCTCAATATACCTTCTGTTGGCGTCATAGCTTGATATTTCGCCGTTATGTACAATGGACCAGTCAAGAATATTGAACGGATGCGCGCCGCCCCACCAGCCCGGTGTGTTGGTAGGAAATCTGCCGTGCGCCGTCCAGAGATAAGCGTTATACTGGTCAAGCATATAAAATTCGCCGACATCCTCGGGATAGCCTACCGCCTTGAAACAGCCCATATTTTTGCCTGACGAAAAGATATATGCGCCTTCATAGGCGGCATTGATTTTTGTTACGCACTGTACCACATATTCTCCCTCGTCAAGACGGGAGTTTTTCATACGTACTCTGTTCACCCTGCCGAAATAGCGCCAGATGTCAGGTCCGTTTTCAATGGAAGCAACCTTTTTGGTCGGTATTCTTTCAGCCGCGTCAATATTGAAATGCTTAAACAGAAACTCCTCACACTTCTGGTGCGCTTCCTTGTTTTCGTAAAAAATGTGAAAAGCATAATCGTCCTTATGCTCGGGGTAAATTCCGTAAGCCGCAAAGCCGCCGCCAAGTCCGTTGGAGCGGTCGTGCATAAGCGCAATGGATTTTATGATTTCAGAGCCGTTTATCAGACCGCCCTTTCTGTCAATAATTGCCGCAATTGCACAACCCGACGGAATTCTGACCAGTCCTTCCTTTAACATATTGCATCTCTCTTTCCCAAAAGTTTATTGTTTACGGCTCATAGCGAAAGCAGGGCATATAAGATAGCTTAAACAGATTATCTTTATGCTTTTTGTCAATGACTGCTTTCGTGTCTTTATCGTCAATCTGCCCTGTTCGGATATAGCGGTCAAGCACCTCATAGGTAAAGCCGAGGTTTTCCTCGTCCGTTATACCGCAGAGCCCGTCAATCGGCGTTTTATCAACAAGAGCATCCGGAAGATTTAACAATCTGCCTATCTCCTTAACCTCCTGCACAGTCAGAAATGAGCAGGGACTGAAATCGCCTGCATTGTCGCCGTATCGGGTTGAGTAGCCGATCCAATCCTCACTAAGATTACAGGTGTTGGCAACCCTTCCGTTGTGACTTTGTGCAACTGCGTAAAGTGTTGTCATTCGTATTCTTGCAGGGATATTCGTCAGTGTCTGAGGAGTCGCATCAAACGGCAAGGCTGAGATAACACCGTCAACTGCGGCTTTTATATTCACCGTATAACTTTTTATGTTAAGGTGCTTAACAAGCAGTCTTGCCATATCGATATCCGACTGCTCACCGTTTGGCATCAGTACGCCGATTACTCTGTCTCTGCCGAGTGCTTCGACACATAAGGCGGCGACAACGGAGCTGTCCTTTCCGCCCGAAATGCCAACAATCGCATGACAACCTTTTCCGTTTTCTTCAAAAAATGCTCTAATCCATTTAACGCAATCGTCCTTAACTTTCACTGCATCAAACATTACTATCACCTATCATTTATTTTCCGCTTTCTCCGTAGTTGGAGAGAACGCGGGCGGAGGGGTCGTTGACATCACAGCCCTCCCATTCCTTATTCGGCATCCAGAAGTCAGCAATCATTTCTGCCTGTCCCGGATAGTATCTTTCAAATATCTCACGATAGAGCAGCGATTCCTTTGTGAAAGGCTGTGCGTGGCTGTATTTGAGCCTTAATTCTTCAAATTCGGCGTCTGTATACCGACTCTCGGCATATTCCTTGAGGTAGTCCACCATGGAATGACCTACCGCATCGGAAAACGCCGCCTTTTCACGCCAGAGAATAGACTCGGGTAGTAGTCCCATTCCTTCAAAGGCGTGGCGCAGAAGATATTTCCCCTTGCCGTATTTGTTAATTTTAATTTCAGGGTCAAGGCTCATTACATAGCGAACGAAATCCAAATCGCCGAAGGGTACTCTTGCTTCAAGCGAGTTGACGGAAATACAGCGGTCTGCACGAAGTACATCGTACATATGCAGTTCTCTGATTCGCTTTTCCGCTTCCTTCTGGAATGCTTCTGCCGACGGTGCAAAATCCGTATATTTATAGCCGAACAGTTCGTCTGATATTTCGCCCGTGAGAAGTACACGGATATCCGTCTTTTCGTGGATTGCCTTGCACAAAAGGTACATACCCATACTTGCGCGGACGGTTGTTATATCATATGTTCCGAGAAGCTCTATCAGTTCTTCAAGCGAAGAGATAACTTCATCCGGTGTCATATAAATTTCGGTATGATGAGAGCCGATATAATCGGCGACCTGCCTTGCATATTTCAAATCAATGGCGTCCTCGCTCATGCCGATGGCAAAGGTTTCAATTGGTTTTTCGCTTTCCTTTGCCGCTATGGCGCAGACAAGCGAGGAATCCAGACCGCCCGAAAGCAGAAAACCGACCAATGCGTCTGACACAAGGCGCTTCTTAACGCCTGATGTCAGCTTATCACGGATAACGCTGCAAGCCGTTTCAACGTCATCATTGCAGATTATTTCAGCTTTAGCGATGTCGCAGTAACAGATGAACTTGCCGTCCTTGTAATAATGGCCGGGTGGGAACGGCATAATCTTCTTTGCAAGACCGACAAGGTTTTTGGCTTCGCTTGCAAAAATAATGTTTCCCTGTTCGTCATATCCGTAATAAAGCGGACGGATTCCAATAGGGTCGCGCGCGGCAATAAATTCACCCGTTTTTCCATCGAAGATGATACAGGCAAATTCTGCGTCAAGCCTTGCAAACATTTCCGTTTTGTATTCAAAATACATAGGAAGAATAATCTCACAGTCGCTGTCCGACTGAAAAGAAAAACCCTTCTCTTTGAGTAGTTCCTTTTCCTTTTCAAAACCGTAAAGCTCGCCGTTGCACACAACGTAGTTTCCGTCACGCTCAAAGGGCTGCATCCCCGACGGTGTGAGTCCCATAATGGAAAGTCGGTGAAAGCCGAGTATACCGTTTCCCGTATCAATAATCCTGCTGTCATCGGGTCCGCGCGACTTCGTGCGTACAAAGCCTTTTTTAAATATTTTCAAATCAGCCTCAGGGCTGCAATATCCCATAATTGAACACATAATCTCTCTTCCTTTTTATACGCTTTGTGGGCGGAGAAACTCCGCCCTTTTATTTGTATTAATCAACAAATTAAATGTCGTCTTCGCCTTGCAATGCATCGTATCCATGCTCTCCGGTTCTGACTTTGACAACGTCGTCAACCTCATAGATGAAGATTTTGCCGTCGCCGATATTGCCTGTGTAAAGCACTCTTCGTGCCGCCTCTACAACGTCTGAAACGGGAACGGCGGAAACTACCATTTCAAGTTTCATTTTCGGGTTGAGATTCATTTCTTCAATCTCAACGCCACGGTATTTCTTAATGTTGTGTCCCTTCTGAACGCCGCAGCCCATTACATTGGTTACCGTCATACCCGTTACGCCGATTTCATTCATGGCATCCTTAACTGCTTCAAAGCGTGCAGGATTGAATACCATAACAAGTTTTGTAAGTTTCGGCTTGCTTTTCGTAATATATGATTCAACAGGTACGGCTCTTTCAACAGGCTCAATCGGAGCGCCGACAATCTCTTTTGCCTCAGGCAGCACCGCCTTCATAGAGGCGGAGGTTGCTACCGCCATAGCCGGCATAAAGTCCGCATATGCTGACGGGAGGTTATGCTCCGTAGCGTCAAGACCTTTGATTTCCTCTTCTTCGGTAACACGAAGCCCATGGAATTTCTTAATTGCCGTGAAAACAATCAGCATTGTGCAAACCGTCCAGGCAGCAACTGCGAAAAAGCCGAGCGCCTGAATACCAAGCTGCTTAAAGCCTCCGCCGTAGAACAGACCTTTACCTACTCCGTCTGCACCTGTAGAAAACAGACCGACTGCGAAGGTTCCCCAGATGCCGTTTGCCAAATGCACGGCACACGCACCGACGGGGTCGTCAATATGTAATTTCTTATCAATGAATTCAACGGCAACGACAACAAGAACACCCGAAACGGCGCCGATAATGATGGAGCCGATTGCATCCGTGCAATCACAGGGAGCGGTAATCGCTACCAAGCCTGCAAGCGAGGCGTTAAGGCTCATCGAAACATCGGGCTTGCCGTCCTTTACCCAGGTGAAAATCATTGTAACTACCGTTGCAACCGCCGGTGCAAGCGTAGTTGTAACAAAAATTGATGCAAGCATATCAACGCTTGTTGCGGCAGCACCGTTAAAGCCGTACCATCCGAACCAAAGAATGAACACGCCGAGCGCACCTACCGTCAGGTTGTGCCCGGGGATTGCTCTTGCAATTTTCTTGCCCGTCTTTTTGTCAAGCTTATATTTGCCGATACGCGGTCCGAGCATTGCTGCACCGATGAACGCTGCAATACCGCCGACCATATGAATAGCCGTTGAGCCTGCAAAATCGTGGAAGCCGAGTTTAGCAAGCCATCCCTCGCCGTTCCATATCCATCCTGCTTCAACGGGATAAACAACGGCGGAAATTACTGCGGAATAAATGCAGTAAGCCGAAAACTTTGTTCTCTCCGCCATAGCGCCTGAAACGATGGTGGCTGCCGTAGCACAGAACACAAGGTTGAACACGAAGTTTGACCAGTCGAAATGTGCATAATCGGTGAACACGCCGAGCGTCGGCATACCGATAAGACCTCCAAGACATTCCTCGCCCATCATCAAGCCGAATCCGAGCAGAATAAACATAACCGCTCCGATACAGAAATCCATCAGGTTTTTCATAATAATATTGCCGGCGTTCTTCGCTCTGGTAAAGCCGCTTTCTACCATGGCAAAGCCGCACTGCATAAAAAACACAAGCGCCGCACCGATTAAAAACCAAACGCCGAACACGCTGTCTGAAACAGCGGATAAAATTGAATCACTCATTTTCTGTCCTCCTATAACAAAACAAGAACGAAAATGCCAAAGTTCGCTTAAATACAGCATTTCGGCGATTCGGATTCGTCTTGCTTTGCCTATTCTCTCCTGTGGAATACTCCCCCAAATCAGGCATACTATCGCAGTCTGAAGTTGTAAAGGCAGGGGGAGTACCCCCTTTACAGGAAGAGAGAACGGGATAAGCAGAATAATAGCCGCAAGCTTTCTACCTACCCCGTTGCAAGTGAATTATAACAATTGTAAAGTCTTTTAGTGGTTAATCATATATCTGTCAATTTCCCATTGACTAATCTGTGTTTTGTATTCATCCCATTCGCGCTTCTTACCCTCAATGTAGTTGTTATATACATGCTCGCCGAGAGTTTCTTTGATGAACGGGTCTTTTTCTGCTTCCTTTATTGCTTCTTCAAGTGAGCCTGGCAAGCAGTCAATGCCTTCCTCTTTCAGTTCTTCATCCGAAAGAACGAAAACGTTTTCATCATAGCTGGGCTTCGGTACAAGTCCTCGCATAATACCGTCAAGACCTGCGGCAAGGCAAAGCGCCATTTCAAGATAGGGGTTGCAGGTCGGGTCGGGGCAGCGAAGCTCAACCCTTGTGCCTTTTCCTCTTGAGGCGGGAATTCTTACAAGGCAGCTTCTGTTTGAGGTTGACCATACTAAATAGCTTGGAGCCTCATAGCCCGGAACAAGCCTTTTGTATGAGTTTACGGTTGGGTTTGAAAATACCGCAATACCCTTGACGTGCTCCATAATTCCCGCGATAAAGGAATATGCTTCTTTGGAAAGACCAAGCTCGCCGTTCGGGTCGTCAAAAACGTTCTTACCTGTTGCGATATCGTAAAGGCTCATATTCGTATGCATACCGCTGCCGTTGATACCGTGAATCGGCTTCGGCATAAAGGTTGCATGTAAGCCGTGCTTGGTTGCGTAGGTTTTAACAACATGCTTAAAGGTCATTACTCTGTCAGCAGTGAGAAGTCCGTCGCCGAACTGGAAGTCAATCTCGTGCTGACCCTGTGCAACTTCGTGGTGCGACGCTTCAATGGTATATCCCATTTCTTCAAGCGCAAGGCAGATATCCCTGCGGCAGTTTTCGCCGTGGTCAATCGGGTTGAGGTCGAAGTAACCTGCCTCATCGCCGAGCTCAATGGTAGGCTTGCCGTCCTCGTCAAGCTTGAAAAGGAAGAATTCACATTCGGGACCGACATTGAAGCCGTAGCCGAGCTTCTTTGCTTCCTCCATTACTTTGATTAACACGTTTCTCGGGTCGCCTTCAAACGGTGTTTTATTGTCCGCTTTATATACGGAGCAGATAAGTCTGCCCGTCTGAATATTCTCGTGCTTTCTCCAGGGAACGATTGCCCATGTATCGTAATCGGGATGAAGGTACATATCACTCTCGTCAATACGAACGAAGCCGTCGATGGACGAGCCGTCAAACATACAGTCGTTCTCCAGTGCTTTTTCAAGCTGTGACACCGTAATAGCCACATTCTTCATTTTGCCGAACAGGTCAGTAAACTGAAGTCTGACGAATTCAACATTATTTTCCTTTGCGCTCTGTAAAATCTGTTCCTTTGTCATTTTGCTCATAGTGTTTCCTCCTAAAAGTTTTTTATATAGCGAAAGGCGCCTTTTGTATTGCTACAAAAGACGCCATTGCCTATCGTCATATTTAAAGGAAAAGAGTCTTTGAGATAAACCCAAAGACTCCATTGCCCTTAATGAATATAAGTGAAAGGGTCCTTGAGTTTCCTCAAAGACCCCTTTGCCTTACAAGTAAAGGTTACACCCGTTTTCCGAAAAAGTCAATACACAAATCGATTTTTGTAAAATCTGCTATATTTTTTTCAATATAATCACTTTATGTTAGACAATTTTCATACTTGGACAGCAAAGATGTTTATTTAAATGTATAATTAACACCATACATATGAAACTAAATAAATTAGTTATAATTATTTCAAAAAAGCTATTATTCGATGACTTTTCACTGCTTAAGAACTGAGAAAAACACAGAATACTTTTACAGTTTCCGTTTTGCATATTTTTCATCATTTCAAGTGTTGTTATTTGCTAAAAACCATTTTTTACTGGTCAAGACGGTAAAGAGAAAAGGCGAGGATTTCTCCTCGCCTCAACTTATGTATATGCTTCTATTATGAATCTTGCACCTAATTTGAAACCAACCTTGAAGCAATCAAGCTCAATAAGGTTTGCAAATTCTTCGCTCGCAGTAAGTAGTCTTTCTAATAACTCGTTTTGCTCATCTGTCAGAGTTGCTTTCAAACATTCCTGATTTTGATTGACTAACCTTAGTGCTTCCTTGTATCTTGTATTGTTTTCAATGCGACTATATTCTGTCGGTGTAATATTGCCGTACCAAAGTTCTTCAAGAATATCCATAACATTACCTCGCATAAATCACTTCGTTATAGACAATCTCTCTTGCTTGGTTAGCGATATTCGTCATCTTTTGCACCCACAGCATTTGGTTATCAGCCTTCAGCTGTTCTGTAACACCTTGCTTTTCGGCAAGCTGCTTTACAAGTGTATCGTACACCTCCATCGCTCTGGCATCCACCTCGTGCAAATGCGTATTCAATTTACATTGTACCATAAGTGAGCTACAAAACGCAGGGCGATGCTCTTTGATATAATCATAATACCTCATCCCCCAAATACCGATTTCATAATTTGTTTCAGTTGATATAAGGTTTGGTAGATACACACCACTCACAAGTGTATAGTCAAGTCCGTTTTTCTTATCAGTAATATGCTTTTTCATTGCATTTTCCTCCAATATTAAAGTTGATTATTGTTGTAAAATGCAAAATGCCGTAACGATTGTTTCTACTTACTTTCAAAACCTTCGTTATGGCACCTTCTCTAAAGAATGTTAGCCTAAAAATCGCCTCTTTTCGCTATAACTTCATTAAAAATCGGGTCAAGGCGGCAAGCCTTAACCCGATTTTGTGCTTTGTTCTAACAAAAAATAGGCTGATTTTAAATTTGGTGTCTGTTTTTGATTTTAAGTCTTTCCATAGCTCTTGAAAGATTATTTTTCGTTTCAAGGTATTCATAAATTGACTGCTTTTGTCTGAGCGCTTCCTCTGCTCTTTCCTTAGCGCTCTCAGCTCTTTGGCTGTCTATCTCCTCAGGTCTTTCAACCGAAAAACAAACAACGTAAGCAGCATTGTCAAAATATTCAACAAATCCTTCTGAAATAAACGCATCTATAACCTCATCGTCGGGCGTTTTAATAATCATCTCACCCGCTTCAAGAGGAGCTACGGTGTTTTCGTGATTGGCAAGAAATCCCATCTGACCACCGTCTGCAATCGGCAAAGTCAGTGAAACACATTCACCGTCGAAAAAGGTTTTCTTGGAACCGATAATTTTCAGTTTAAAGGTTTTCATAATATAATCACTTATCCTTATAGTCTCCCTTGTCAAAGGGAGGGGGACCGCTTGCGGTGGAGGGATGGTCATTTAAAATTCAGAATGCTTTCTACAACACATACTATAACGCAACAAAATCCCTCAGTCACCTTCGGTGACAGCTCCCTTTAGCAAGGGAGCCAAATCAGTTTCTCGTTTCGCTCAAGCAATTATAATGCTTTAGCCTTATCTATCGCATCATCAATCGTTCCAACATTGAAAAAGGCAGCTTCGGGGAGATCGTCAACCTCACCGTCGATAATAGCCTTAAAGCCTCTGATTGACTCCTCAAGCGGAACATAAACGCCCGGAAGTCCTGTAAAGGTCTCAGCAACATGGAAGGGCTGCGATAAGAATCTTTCAATCTTTCTTGCTCTATATACAGCGAGTTTATCCTCGTCGGATAATTCCTCCATACCTAAAATTGCAATGATATCCTGAAGCTCTTTATACTTCTGAAGATATTCCTGAACCTGACTTGCAACCTTATAATGCTCCTCGCCGACGATATCCGCTTCAAGAATTCTTGAGTTCGACTCAAGAGGGTCAACAGCGGGATAAATACCCTTTTCAACAATCTTTCTTGAAAGAACGGTTGTTGCATCGAGGTGGGCAAAGGTTGTTGCAGGAGCGGGGTCGGTTAAGTCATCGGCAGGAACATAAACCGCCTGAACAGAAGTAATCGAGCCGTTTTTAGTTGAAGTAATTCTCTCCTGGAGCTCACCAAGGTCTGTTGCAAGAGTTGGCTGATATCCAACCGCCGAAGGCATTCTTCCGAGAAGTGAGGAAACCTCGCTTCCTGCCTGAATAAATCTAAAAATATTATCAATGAACAATAAAACGTCCTGATGCTCTTTATCTCTGAAATACTCAGCCATCGTCAGTCCTGTTTCAGCAACTCTCATTCTTGCTCCGGGCGGCTCGTTCATCTGACCGAAAACAAGCGCTGTTTTATTGATAACGCCAGATTCCTTCATTTCATTCCAGAGGTCGTTACCCTCTCTTGAACGCTCGCCTACACCTGTAAATATAGAATAACCGCCGTGCTGAGTTGCAACATTGGTTATAAGCTCCTGAATAAGAACGGTTTTACCAACACCTGCGCCGCCGAAAAGACCGATTTTTCCGCCCTTCTGATACGGGGTTAAAAGGTCGATAACCTTAATTCCTGTTTCAAGAATTTCAACATTTGAGGATTGCTCTTCAAATGCGGGAGGTCTTCTGTGGATTGACCAGTGCTCTTCGTTTTCAAGGCTTTCAAGTCCGTCTATTGTTTCACCAACAACGTTGAAAAGTCTTCCGAGAGTTTTTTCGCCAATCGGCACTTTTATTGAAGAGTCGGTTGCTTCAACCTTCATATCCTTATAAAGTCCGTCCGATGCCGCAAGCATAATACAGCGAACAGTATTATGCCCTATATGCTGAGCAACCTCCATAACGGCTTTTTTATCGCCGTTCTGAACCTCGAGAGCGTCTTTGATTCTCGGGAGTTTGCCTTCAAAAACAACATCAACAACAGGTCCCATAACCTGAACAATTTTTCCGTAATTCATATATACTGAACCTTTCAATCGGGCGCTGAATAATCGCCCATTACTTAATAATCAGTCACGAAGAATGCTTTGCTGAGCTTCCTGAGACAACCTCGGTTATCTCCTGAGTAATAGCCGCCTGACGCGCTCTGTTATACTTTATGCTGAGTTCTTTGAGCATTTTCTGAGCGCTATCGGTTGCGTTTTGCATTGCAAGCATTCTTGAATTATGCTCACTGCAGAAGGATTCAACAAGCGCGCCAAAGATAAATCCCGTTATATAGTCAGGAACGATATGTTCGAAAACCGTGTTTGCATCGGGAATAAACGCAGCCCCCTCATAATGATCAACAAGATCGTTTTCCATCGGCGTTATCTTTTCCGCTCTAAGAGGAAGAATTTTTCTGCTGACTGCCTCAACCGTCATCGAGTTAACAGTTTTCGTATAGATAACATAAAGGTCATCAATCTTTTCTTCAAGAAAAAGCTCAATAAGCCTTGTTGCAATATGCCTTGCCCTGTTCATATTCGGGTTTTGAGCTGTGTAGTTAAAATTAATATCAATAGGAATATCTTTTTTTTCGAAATAATGTCTTCCTATCTGACCTACAACGAAAAGCATATCCGCTTCTTCGTTGAGTGCAATTTCTTCCGCAAGATGCATAACATTATGGTTATACGCTCCTGCCAGTCCCTTATCGGCAGTTATAACAAGATATCCCGCCATTCGCTCGGCACCTTTTTTATGCTCTCTGAGGTCAAAATACTCGCCGCCTGCTTCGGGCGCTTCCTCAAGAAGTTTTGCCAGCGAATCCTGAATCAAATTAAAATACGGCTTTGTCTTATTAAGTTCTTTTCGGGCTTTCTGAAGCTTTGAGGAGGATACCATATACATTGCATTGGTTATCTTCATAGTATCCTTAATAGACTTCATTCTGCCCTGAATTTCTCTTGCATTTGCCATAATTCAACCTACAAAATAGTTATATTTCAGCCTTTATATTCCATGGCTGCTTCAAGGATTCTCTCCTTGAGTTCGTCATCCAGAACTTTTTTGGTATTAATATCATAAACAATATCGCCGTGCTCTTCTTCAAAGTATGCAAGAAGCTTTGCCTGATATTTTTTAATATCGTTTTTATCAACTCCGATAAAGCACTTGCCGATTGCTGCAACAAGAGTTATAACCTGCTGGGCAAGCGACATCGGATTTCCGATTGGCTGTTTGAGGAGTTCCATAAGTCCGCTTCCATAGACAAGGCGTGTTTTTGTTTCTTCGTCGAGGTCGGAAGAAAACTGGGTAAAGACTTCCATCTCTCTGAACTGAGCCAAATCGACACGAAGCGAGCCCGAGGCTTTTTTCATAGCCTTTGTCTGAGCGGCGCCGCCAACTCGGGAAACAGAAAGTCCAACGTTAACTGCGGGGCGCTGACCGGCAAAAAAGAGGTCCGCTTCAAGATAAATCTGACCGTCGGTTATCGAAATAACATTTGTCGGGATATACGCCGAAACATCGCCCGCCTGGGTTTCGATAATCGGAAGCGCAGTTATCGAGCCTCCGCCAAGCTCATCTGAAAGACGGCTTGAACGTTCGAGCAGTCTTGAATGGAGATAGAATACATCACCGGGATATGCCTCTCGTCCGGGAGGTCTCTCAAGGAGAAGCGAAATTGCTCTGTATGCAACAGCGTGCTTGCTTAAATCGTCATAAACTATTAAGCAGTCCTTTCCCTGATACATAAAGTATTCTGCAAGCGCAGTTGCCGAATACGGCGAAATATACTGCAGCGATGCGGGGTCAGCAGCTGTTGAACAAACAACTATTGTATAATCGAGTGCGCCGTGCTTTTCAAGGTCGTGGGTAAGTTTTGCAACTGTTGAAGCCTTCTGACCGATTGCATTATAAATACAAATACAATCCTTGCCCTTCTGATTGAGAATTGTATCAAGAGCTATTGAAGTTTTACCTGTCTGACGGTCACCGATAATAAGTTCTCTCTGTCCCCTTCCTATCGGGAACATCGAATCTATTGCAAGAATACCCGTTTCAAGAGGTTCTGAAACAGATTTTCTATCAACTATAGAAGGTGCGCTCTGCTCAATAAGACGGTAGTCATCGGCATTAATCGGTCCCTTTCCGTCTATCGGCTCGCCAAGAGCATTAACAACTCTTCCAATAAAGCCTTCACCAACGGGAACGCCTGCTTTTTTGCGCGTTCTTCTTACGTTTGAGCCTTCGCTGACTTCATCCTCACTGCCGAAAAGAATACATCCAACAGTGTCTTTTTTAATGTCCTGAATCATTCCCTTTATGCCCGACTCAAAAATAATAATCTCGCCGTACATAACTGAATCAAGACCGCTTATTGTTGCGATTGAGTCACCAACGCTGATAACAGTTCCGATTTCTTCGCTCGAGGTGTTAAACTCAAAGTTCTTAACATCCTCTCTGATAACGGAAATAATATCATCAGCATCTGTATTATTCTTCGTTTCAGAAGAAACGCTTTCCTTAATTTCGGAAATTTTTCTTTTAAGGCTTCTGTCATACTGTTCGTTGCCGATCTGAATAATAAATCCGCCGATTATGGATTCATCAAAAACAACCTCAAGCTCACAGCTCTGAGCTCCTGTTTTTTTACAGACAAATTCCTTTAAGCCTTTAAGCTGTTCTTCATTCGGCTCGGTAACGCAGATAATCTTTGCCTTTGAAATGCTGTTATTACTGCTCATTACCATCCTCGCTTAAAAACTCATCAATAATCGAACTGTTTGTTTTTTCACTTACGCTGTTTTTAACAACCTTTTCGGCAACCTCAATAGCAAGAGCGGCAATCTGCTCCTTAGTCTCCTGCTTAGCCTTTTCGCTTTCGGCTGCAATATCTGCCTCAGCCTTTTCCTTAATAATCTTAGCGTCGGCATTTGCGCTTGTGATAATGCGGTTATATTCATCATCAGCTTTTTTTCTTGCATCGCTGATAATCTCTTTGCCCTCGGATTCATATGAAGCAATTTTTTCTTCATAATCCCTGAGCTTTTCATCAGCTTCATTGTTCTTATCTTCAGCCTCTTTCAGCTGACCCTCAATAAGTTCTTTTCTTGCATCCATAACCTTTTTAATTCTTCCGAAAAGAAACTTTTTCATAAGAAGATAGAAAACGATAATATCAATAATGCCGAATATTAAATTAATGTCAAATTTAATCATAAGACAATAATCCTTTCAATAAAAATAATCCTGCTAATTGTTCGAGCGCAGCGAGTAACCAAAAACTCGCAACTCGAAACGCGAATCGCGCAACTTTAAATTATTTTAGCAGTACCATAATAAGAATTGCACCGATAAGACCGTAAATAGCGGTTGCCTCTGCAAGAGCTGCGCCAAGAAGAAGCGAGGTCTGAATCTTACCTGAAGCCTCCGGCTGACGGGCAATGCCCTCAACTGCCTTACCTGTTGCGATACCAATTCCGATACCTGCACCAAAACCTACCAATACTGCAATACCTGCACCAATAGCGATTAATCCCATAATTTTTTCTCCCTTTTTAATTAATTGAAAATTGAGAGTTGAGAATTGAGAATTGAGAATTTTGGGTCTTGCAGACGGCTATTATAATTGCCGTGCGCAGCACCATCAACTCGGAACTCGGAACTCGCAACTCGAAACTTTTTTATGCTGTTTGCTTTTTCTTCTTTTTCTTTTCCTTTTTAGGCAGCGGCTCGTTTGCTTCATTGAGATAGAGCGCCGTTAAGAAAACGAAAATATATGCCTGGAGCAATCCATCGAATATATCAAAATATAAGCTGAATGCAACAGGAATAACAGGAACAAATATTGCCCGTGTTACTATCTTTATAAGCTCCATAATCGTGAACGCTGCAAGAACGTTACCGAAGAGTCGCATACAAAGCGAAAGCGGTTTAGTAAAGACTTCCATAAGATTTATCGGATTTCTGAATTGCTTTAAATGTCCGATAATTCCCTTGCCCTTATATGCTGAATACTCAACAATAATAATGCTTGTTATCGCAAGCGCCGCTGTCATCTGCATGCTCTTTGTCGGAGGCTTAAAACTAAACGGCTCAGCAAGAAGACCGATTGTGTTTGAAATACCGATAAAAAGCGCAACGCTCATCAGCCACGGAATGAACTTGCGAACTTTTTCGCCCATAAGTCCCTCGAAAAATCCGACTGATTTCTCGTAGCAAAGCTCTAAAAACGCCTGACGTCTTGAAATTTCGCCCTCAACTTTAAGATTTCTCGTAAGAAGAAGGGCAATCAGCGTCATTACAACGATTATTATCCAAGAAACAACCGTTGATTCATCAATATTGATTGTATATTTTCCAATATTAAAACTGAAAACCTCTTCAATATTGAGCGCCTCGGTAAGCTCCTTTTGCAAATCGAGTTTCATCGTCACAGGAGTTAACATCATTCATTTATCACCCCAACCTGTTTAATATAAAAATCATTATAGCACCGAAAAAAATTTTTTCAATAAAATATATATTAAAATCAGTGCAAATAGGTAAAATAATCGACAAAAGTCTTATCAAAAATTGGTCATAATTCACAATGATTATACTAGTTGTAATTTTTGATTATACAAATTGTTTGAAATTATACAAAATAAAAATAGTGGTTTACTTATGGTTTAAAATGGTTTATAATATTATGCAACAAAACAGAGTGAAGAGTGAAAAGTGAAGAGTGAAGTTCAGGTTACTCGCTGCACTCAAATAATTAAAATTGGAGCGAAGCGACCCGAAACTCCTCTCTCCTCTCTCCTCTCTCCTAATTCCTAACTCAAAAAAAGGAGAACAAAATGGCACAGCAAAAGAAAATGGTTGATGCTATAACATCAATGGATGAAGACTTTGCAAAATGGTACACCGATGTGTGCAAAAAAGCAGAGTTGATTGAATACACAAGCGTTAAGGGATGCATGGTAATACGCCCCTACGGATACGCAATATGGGAGAATATTCAGAGCATACTGGATAAAATGTTTAAGGAAACGGGCCACGAAAACGTCTGTATGCCGATGTTCATCCCCGAATCACTTCTACAGAAAGAAAAGGACCACGTTGAGGGCTTTGCTCCTGAATGTGCATGGGTAACATACGGCGGATCTGAAAAGCTTGAAGAAAGGCTTTGCGTTCGTCCGACCTCGGAAACGCTTTTCTGCGAGCATTTTAAGAATGTTGTTCATTCCCACAGAGACCTGCCCAAGCTCTATAATCAGTGGGTAAGCGTTGTCAGATGGGAGAAAACAACAAGACCGTTTCTTCGTTCAAGAGAGTTTTTATGGCAGGAGGGGCATACTCTTCACGCAACAGCCGAGGAGGCTATAGAAGAAACCGAAAGAATGCTCGGAGTTTATACAAAATTCTGTCAGGAAAGCCTTGCAATTCCCGTTGTTCAGGGACAGAAAACCGAAAGCGATAAATTCGCGGGCGCAGAGAGAACCTACTGCATTGAAGCTCTTATGCATGACGGCAAGGCGCTCCAGGCAGGAACAAGCCACTATTTTGGCGACGGCTTTGCAAGAGCGTTTGAGATTCAGTTTTCTAATAAGGAAAATCAGCTGACATATCCTCATCAGACCTCCTGGGGAATGACAACAAGGCTCATTGGAGCAATTATTATGACTCACGGCGATGATAACGGACTTGTTCTTCCCCCTGCAGTTGCACCTATACAGGCAATCGTTATTCCGATAGCTCAGCATAAAGAGGGCGTTCTCGATAAGGCAAATGAGCTTAAAGAAAGACTTGCCAAGATCTGCAGAGCGAGAATTGACGACAGCGATAACTCACCCGGATGGAAATTTGCCGAATACGAAATGAAGGGCGTTCCCGTTCGAGTTGAAATCGGTCCTAAGGATATTGAAAATAATCAGTGTGTTCTTGTAACACGCCACAACAGAGAAAAGACCGTTGTTTCTCTTGATAATGTTGAAGAAGAGGTTTTGAAGAAGCTTGAAGAAGTCAGAGAGGGCATATATAACAGCGCACTTGAAAACAGAGAGCGCAGAACATATGTTGCGAAAACTCTTGACGAAATAACCGAGCAGCTCGAAAAGAACGGCGACGGCTTCGTTAAAGCAATGTGGTGCGGAGACGAAGAATGCGAAGACAAGGTTAAGGAAATAACCGGAGTAGGCTCAAGATGTATTCCCTTTGAGCAGGAAAAACTCAGCGACAAATGCGTATGCTGCGGAAAAGAAGCAAAACATATGCTTTATTGGGGAAAAGCCTATTAAATCGCAGGCGATTTTAATAATTAAGAATTAAGAGTGAAGAATTAAGAATTTCGGGCGGGACACCCGCACCCGATTAAATTAGGAGTTTTATTTATGGCAATTTTAGTAACAGGCGGACTTGGATATATCGGCTCACACACTTGCGTTGAGCTTATGAACAGCGGATATGAAGTTGTTGTTGCAGACAATCTTTATAACTGCAAAAAATCTTCATACGACAGAATTAAAGCTCTTGTCGGAAAAGATTTTCCGTTTTATGAATGTGATATAAGAGATGCAAAAGGAATTCAGAATATTTTTGATAACGAAAAGATTGAGAGCGTTATTCATTTCGCAGGGCTCAAGGCAGTTGGCGAAAGCGTTGAAAAGCCACTTGAATATTTTGATAACAACGTTAACGGAACTCTTGTTCTTCTTGATGTTATGAGAAAGAACGGCTGCAAGAAGATTGTTTTCTCGTCTTCTGCAACTGTTTACGGAATGAACAACATTTCCCCTCTTACCGAGGATATGGAGGTTGGCGGAGTAACAAACCCCTATGGCAGAACAAAATATATGATTGAATGCATTTTAAAGGATTTATATGCAAGCGATTCAGACTGGTCAATCTGCCTTCTCAGATACTTCAATCCCATCGGCGCTCATAAGAGTGGAACAATGGGAGAAGACCCCAACGGAATACCGAATAACCTTATGCCCTACATAACTCAGGTTGCTATCGGCAAGAGAGAGGAGCTCGGCGTTTTCGGCGATGACTACGATACTCCCGACGGAACAGGTGTTCGCGATTATATCCACGTTGTTGACCTTGCTCTCGGCCACGTTAAAGCAGTTGAAAAGGTAAGCGGTGAAAACGGCTTATTCATCTATAACCTCGGAACAGGAATCGGCTACAGCGTTTTAGATGTTATTAAGGCATTCGAAAAAGCAAGCGGCGTTAAAATCCCCTACTCCATCAAACCGAGAAGAGCGGGAGACATCGCAACCTGCTACAGCGACCCATCAAAAGCCCTTAAAGAGCTTAATTGGAAGGCTGAAAGAGGAATTGAAGAAATGTGCGAAGATTCATGGAGATGGCAGAGCACAAATCCAAACGGCTATCCTGATTAAAAAAAACTCATTGGGCTTTTTTTAATAATTATGAGTTAAGAATGAAAAATGAAGAATTTCGGTTTTTCGCTTCGCTCAGTTTATCAATAAAAACAAAACATCCGACAGAGAAAACCCTGTCGGATATTTTTTTTATTTTACTATCGAAATAGATAATGGATAATGGATAATAGAGAATAGATATCATTTTTAATTACAAAATACATCTTCAAGTATCTGCCAAGAATCACTTGATATATCATCATTGTAATTATCCATACAGATACATAACTCATCGCTTTGTGAATCGTTGCGAACAATGCCGCCCTTTAGATTGTGAGCGTCAAGATACTGTTTCAGATATCCGAATTTCTTTGCCGTATAAATGTCGATATCTTCACTGTTTCCGTATCTGTCAAATCCGCCTTTCGTTTCGATAATCCATATTTCACCGTTATATCCGATTAAATAGTCGGGATAAAACAACTTTTGCTTGTCTGAATTATCGGTGTAAACAATCGAAAAATATTCATTGCCTTTATCGCCGTTTTTATAGAACCATTCAATCTTCGGATTGCGCTGACAGAATTTCTCAAACTTACGCTCGGAAGCAGAACGCTTTTCCGCCGAAGTGAGATAGCCCTCATAAACATTTTTATCCATAACCGCCTGTGATTTAGCGGCGGAATCATAAGTGAACAAGAATGACTGCGGAATGTGCCACTCAAATTCGCTTTTCTGCTGCATTTTCAGCGTAGTCTGAGCAATATCTGCCGCCAATGCCTCTCTTACGATATGCCTTAATCTGTCGGCGTTATTGATAACGAATGAATATACTTCTCTCGTTCCCAATGCTAAAATCTTATTGCTATAAGAAAACTTCTTGTCAACGAGTTTACGCATAATGGTATTCATAAAACTATATTCAATACCTATTTCCATTCCGATTTTACCGATTTTCTGGTGATAATCTCGTCCGTGTTTATGCGTATCAAGGTTTTCGATGACAAAGTTTTCATTAAGATTTTTCAAATCATCAGAAAGCGTTATCATCTGACCGGTTTTGAAATTGCGGTAAATGTTTTCACCAAACAAAAATCCGTTTGCCTCTAACTTCTTCTTATTGTCAGCCATATTGCCGGAGAGGTTGAATTCAGACTTGATATAAGCAGCAATAGCCGTTAAAGCCTTTTTCGGATTTCTCGTTGTCGATACCATTGTCCTTTGTTCAGATATAAGGGAAATGTTCTTATACTCGTTTTTCAGGAAAATTGTAGTTGCTTCAAGCGCACCACTACCAAGCGAATTCTTAACGCCTGCGGTAAACTTGTCATCAAAAGTGTAAAGATAGCAAGAGTCAAGCAAATCGCTTTCATAGTGCTTTGCCTCAGGCATTCTGCGAATTCTGCCTATCGTCTGAATCTCAAAGGTTTCGTCCATGTTATCACGCAGTTTAACTAATATCTGCGCTCTCGGACAATCCCAACCCGTAGCCACCGCCTGTTTAATGATTACTGCACTGACAGGGGAGTCAATCTTTTCAATTTCTTCAAGGTTTTCGTGTTGCTTCGACATCCAGACGGCAAGTTGACCGTTTTCATAATTCATTCCCTGACTCTCAAAATAGCGTTCAACTTCTTCTTGCAGCGTTTCCGATTTGTTCGGTATCTGAACAACGATCAAAGGATTAATATCCGCTTTTAATCCTAAAAAGGCAGAATGAAGTTGTCGTTGCTTTTTAACTGCTTTGTCAAGGAGATAATTAATCTGGCTATCAGTTGAAACAACCTGAGGAAAATTCTCATTAATAACAATGAGTTTTTTAATCAGCCCTGCGGCAATAACCTCTGATTCGGGAATCTCAATAACGGTTGCCGCCTTGGTATAACCTTTCGGCGTTGCGGAACAGCGGATAATCTTATCCGTCTTGAAATACTTAATAATCTCGTCCGCTTTAATCGTATTGTTCTGATGACTCTCATCAACAATAATTTTGAAATTGATACCGTTGTTCAGAGCGTTCTGAATATGCTCTAAGAAATTCGTTCTTTCGCTATCTCTTAAAGCCGTATTTCCTTTTTTCGTGAGTTTTTCCCAGTTGATAAAGCAGCAATCGTTTTCTTCAAATCCGCTTGTCATCACATCGGCAAGAAGTTTTGTTTTTGAAGCGTGGATATACTTATCCATTTTCTCCTTGCTCTGTTCTTCCAAGCTCGCCTTACCCGGTGTGAGCCAAACGAAAACAGTCTTAGAAAACGACTGTATGTACTGGTGCATAAAATAAGTCAGTATAATCGTTTTTCCGCTGCCTGTCGGACTTTTGAGAATAATATCTCTTGAAGGCTTTTCCATAGCCTCAAACAGTTCCTTTACAGCGTTCAACTGAAATTCTTTTAACTGCATATTATCTCTCCTGTAAATCCCTGTAATAATAATCGGGGATTATGCAAATCTCTATTTCATTATCTTTCAAGATTCTGTCCTGTTCCTCATCGGGAAGCAAGTCGTGTCCCATATAGAGTTTTCTGCACTTGTTGTTTTCGCAGATTCCGTTGACAAATTCTTCCAATTCCTCATCAGTTAGAACAATGGCAATTTCCGCATTGCCGTTAAAATTGATACCGTTTTCAAGTTCAACCAACTCTCTGATATGAAGTAAAAGACTGTCAGCGTATTCATAATACATCTTTTCTTCAATCGGAACATACTGCACCTGATAGTATTTCAGACTCGCCTGATAATCCTCTTTATCAATTACACGCTTGATTCGTTCATAGGTAACATCACGGCAAATATTGTTTTCATTATTCGTACAAAGAATGAATCTTCTGTTGCCGCCGTCCTCGGCATTAAGTTTCATAACAGCGTGTCCTGTTGTTCCGCTTCCTGCAAAGAAATCAAGAATAATAGAATCTGTTTGTGAGGCTATTGTAATTACTCTGTTCATCAACTCCATAGGTTTTGGAAAATCAAATACACCTTTTCCCAGAATTTCTTGTATTTCTTTTGTTCCTTTTTGAGAAATAAATTCTTTACCCGACCATAAAGTTTTAGCAGTTTGAGTAAGTTTTCTTTCTTTTTGGAATATTCGCACTTGATCGTCTTTGCCTATTGATGCGACCAATTCATTTATTCTTTTTTGAGCGGTTTCTTTACCCCACCTCCACACGCTTTCAAGACCATTATTTGTGCTTGCCCATATTTCTTCATAACCGTCTAAAGTTTCTGTAGATACTGGGTATAATCCATTCTTATCTGGATTATTAAAATCGACATAAAACGGATACCTTAAATTTGGACGATTAGTTGAATTAAAGGCTTGAACATTTCGGTTTCTTAATCCTTTTAGATTAAATCCTCCGTATTCATCATAATGAGAATACTTCGTTCCTTCCACCTCAATTTCGTTAAACTCGAGCAAATCAATATTATTAGCATAAACAAGAATATATTCATGAGTTTTAGCAAACGCTCCATATCGCCTGCCTTCTGGCTTAACAATTACACAAATTGTAGATACATAATTATCTGCACCAAATATTTCATCACAAATCAATTTTAACGAATATATTTCGTTATCATCAATTGATATAAATACAGAGCCTCTTTCAGATAATAAATACTTTGCCTTCTTTAATCTGAAATACATAAGTGAAGTCCACTTCGAATGCTGAAACATATCGTTCTTATCAATATGATTATCCGCATAAATGAATCCTTCACTTAAAGTATTGTATGGCGGATCAATGTAGATTAAATCTATTTTGCCTTTATGTGTTTTTTCTAATAATTTGAGAGAAGCAAGGTTGTCACCCTCGATTAAGAAATTGACATTGCCGCCGTTGTCAATAAATAAATCTTCATCTTCCGTCAGAACAGGGGTATAGTTATCCAACACCTCGTCAATCGCTTCTCTGTGTTCTTCAAAAACAAGACCGTATTTTTTACCGTTGACATCTTTTTCAAGGTCGCCGAGATACGCCATAAGTTGAGCAGTATTTTCATCCTGCTCCGACTTGGCGATAAACGACCTTATTTCAGCGATTTTATTTAATAAATCCTCTCTCTTGCCTTTTGAAATATTCGTTGACTCCGGCAGTTCTACGCTCGCCTTGGCCACTTCCTCGCTAACGGCAGAATCATCGCTGTCGAACCAATCTTCAATCCAATCAATAACGCCTGTTTTCTGCCAGAACTCAGAAATTTTGAGTTCTTCTATAACTTTTGTTTTTATTGTTTCATCAACAGGGTTCATTATTATAGTAAGAATGATGATAAGAAGGTTGGCAATAATAAACTTTATAACCTTTTTCACCTTCGCTGATTTACTCGAAATGGCAGTATTCTCAACACCGGTGATTTGTGCCTGAAATTCATTTACAATATCATCATCGGTAATATCGCCGCTGTCAAACAATTCCTTAATATCGTCCTCGGATATTTCGGAATCCGATTTCTGCGCTTCTTGAACTAAGCTTGAAAAATCTATCTGTTCTAATGCCTTTGTCATTGCAAACATTGCATCTCTATGATTTACTCTGATTCGCTTTGATAGTTCCGCAAGATTTTTCACGGTTTCTTCTGAAAAAACGGGCTGCTGAAGTGCATTTTTTATATTTATAGTCGCAATTTGTGATATTTGTGATAATTGTGATAATTGCTCACTTGGAACTATTACATTCTCAAAAAGCTCTGGTTTTACAATATTTGCTACAATATCTTTATAGTTCTTTTCTAACGCCACCATCGTTGCATGAAGTGATTCTCCCAAAATTTTTGAGTATTCGTTGCTCATATACAAACCTCAACTTTAAACTAAAATAAAATAATCCATAAACATCATACCACAAAATCAATCACTATTCAACAAAATATATACAACTGTGAAATTTATTGTACCATTAATCAAAACTTTGCATTATATTAAATATTTAATAATTAAAATTTGTTATTTTGCGCATTATTTCTTATCATTATTATCATTATTAT
>JAFSRX010000072.1 GCA_017445905.1 Eubacterium sp. | reverse complement strand
CGTTACCTATTATACTTGGAGGTTTATCTCTCGCCAAGACTTTCGGCTTGCATTAAGCTCGCCGTGCTTATTTTTACTAAAGCTTTTTCATTCCCCCGGTAGAACCGGGGGTTTATTTCTGTGCTTAAGACCAATAAAAAACTGTGCTAAGGACATAAACCTTAGCACAGTTTTTTTAATCATCGTCATCTGAGGAGAGCTTGAGAACTGCGAGAAAGGCTTCCTGAGGTACCTCGACCGAGCCGAACTGCCTCATTCTTTTCTTTCCTTCCTTTTGCTTTTCAAGTAGCTTTTTCTTTCTTGTTACGTCGCCGCCGTAGCATTTTGCAAGAACGTCTTTTCTCAGCGCCTTGACCGTTTCTCTTGCGATAACCTTTCCGCCGATTCCAACCTGAATAGGTATTTCAAAGAGGTGGCGCGGAATATGCTTTTTTAGCTGTTCGGCAATTTTTCTCGCTCTTGAATATGCTTTTTCTCTGTGGATAATAAATGAAAGCGCATCAATAACATCGCCGTTGAGCATAACATCGACCTTAACAAGCTCGCTTTTCCGATAATCCTTTAATTCATAATCAAATGAGGCATAGCCCCTTGTTCTTGATTTGAGCGCATCAAAGAAATCATAAATAATCTCATTCAGCGGAAGCTCATAATGAATATCAACTCTTTCGGGAGTTATATAATTCATTGTTTTAAATATTCCCCTTTTTTCCTGACACATATCCATAACCGTTCCGACAAATTCGGAGGGAACATAAATATGTGCATCTGCAAAGGGCTCTTCACAGTAGTCAATAAGCGCAGGGTCGGGGTAATTGGTCGGGTTGTCAATTTCAACCATCGAGCCATCTGTTAAATGAATCTTATAAACAACACTCGGAACAGTTGCGATTAAATCGAGATTGTATTCCCTGTCGAGTCTTTCCTGAATGATTTCGAGGTGGAGAAGTCCTAAAAATCCGCATCTGAAGCCAAAGCCGAGCGCACCAGATGTTTCGGGCTCATATGAAAGCGAAGCATCGTTGAGCTGGAGTTTTTCAAGTGCTTCCCTCAGAGCCTCATAATCAGCGCCGTCGGCAGGATAAATTCCGCAGAAAACCATCGGATTAACCTTTCGGTAACCGGGCAATGCCTCGCTTGCAGGGTTGTCGGCAGTTGTTATCGTATCACCGACATGGGCGTCGCCGACTGTTTTGATTGAGGCGGTTATATAACCAACCTCGCCCGCTGTAAGCTCGCTCGCCTTTTCCATTGAGGTTGCTCGCATATAGCCGACTTCAACAACGTTGAACTGAGCGCCCGTTGACATAATTCTCATCGTGTCGCCCGCTTTGATTTTTCCCTCTTTAATGCGAACATAAACGATAACGCCTCTGTAGGAATCATAAATCGAGTCGAATATGAGCGCTTTAAGGGGTTTATTGTCATCTCCCTGCGGGGGCGCAATTTCTTTAACGATATATTCAAGAACATCTTCAACATTTTCGCCTGTTTTGGCGCTTATTCTCGGCGCTTCCATACAGGGTATTCCGATAACCTCTTCAACCTCTTCGGCAGCTCTTTCGGGATCGGCTGCAGGAAGATCTATTTTGTTTATAACAGGAAGAATATCAAGATTATGGTCAAGCGCAAGATATGTGTTTGCAAGGGTCTGGGCTTCAACTCCCTGGGAGGCGTCAACAATCAGTATTGCACCTTCGCAGGCAGCAAGTGAACGCGAAACCTCATAATTAAAGTCAACGTGGCCCGGAGTATCAATAAGATTAAATATATAATCCTCGCCGTTTTTAGCTTTGTAATTGAGCTTAACGGCATGCGCCTTTATTGTTATTCCTCTTTCTCTTTCAAGATCCATATCATCGAGTATCTGCTCCTGCATATCCCTTTCGGCAACAGAGCTTGTCAGCTCTAAAAGGCGGTCTGCAAGAGTTGATTTTCCGTGGTCAATATGGGCAATTATTGAAAAGTTTCTTATATTTTTCTTATTAACAGACAAATTATTTTCCTCAGTTTTCTTTATTTATTGAATTAACCGATTTAAGTTCATCGGAGGTTTTTTTTATATTAAACAACCCTTTAAAAAAGCGGTGAATGAGCATAAAGGGGAACAAATATGGCTTTTTTTCAAGAACGGGATAGTTAAAAATCATATCCTTTTTCTTAGGGAATAATCTTCTCAAAATATAACTAAACTTGTTTTTTGATTTTGAATAATCCTGAATAATTCTTCCCTGTTTGTTTCCGAAAAGCCCATAATTAATATAGTTTTCAAGAAGCTTTTTATCCGATTCATCAAGTTCTTTTTCTTCAAAGAGCTTTTTTGAAAGCTCCCTTGATTGTTTTTCATAATCCGAAAGACCGTTTTTTTCAAGTTCACCGTTTATATAATCCCAGTTAAGATTATCTTTTTCTTTTTCCAAAAACAAATAATTATCAATCAGAAACCTTATTCCGCAACAGGATTTTATATAGTGCTTGAACATATGGCAAATGCTGAAAATATAAACATCCTCTTTGCTCATATGATAGAGATATTCGTTGTTTTCATCCTGCTTTGCATTTTTCCAGACATTGTCAAATCTCGGCGAAAACTCGCTTTCGCTGTCAAAAAGACTTCTGTGAAGCTCAAAGGCGTAATACGGCTCTTTGAAGAAATCGTCACTGTTCTGGGTTAAATCCTCTGCCTCATATCCGAGCTCATACATAATTTCAGCCGCGTCATTTCTTCTTTTTTCATCAATGAGAATATCGTTATCACTCATCTGGCGCATTGATTCCTTAGGATAATAATCCTTGAGAATCAGCCCCTTAAGAAGCATATGATTTATTTTGTTTTCAGAAAGCTTTGAAAGAAGAATACTCCTCTGGGAAGATATGGCAATCATTCTGTTAAGTTCGCTCATGCTCTGATTTCTGAAAAGCTCTTTCGCCTCTTTATCAACAAAATCAGCTGCCTGAACAATGCCGTTTATAAGATTATATATTTCCTGCTCTTTTGCAAGCTCAAAAAGGGCGCAAAAATCAACGCCCTGTGCTTTTTTAGGCTCCTTTGAATGAAGCACACAGCAAACAAGGTGTAAAAGGTATTCAGTTTCCTTCCACGTTTGTTTTGGCATAGTTACTCCAGTATATCAAGTTCACTCAGCTGAGATATAATCTCTTTAACATCAGCTCTGATATCATCTTCTTGGGCATCGTATTTTTTTAACATAGCCTCAACAATACTATCCTCACTCTGTTCAGTTTTAAGAAGCTGGAATATGAAATTTGCGGTAGGATTATTATTGATAATTCCTTTAAATTTATTTGAAAGCGCTCCCGTCGCAATGGCAAAATCCTTGCCGTCTATACTTCCGAGAACAATCTCATCTTTGAGTTTCATATAAATCACCGAATCGGGCGGATAATATCCGCCCCTACATTAATTTGTATATTTCTCTGCAATTCTTCTTGCAACATAAATTCCGCTTGCAGAAGCGTGGGAAAGTGAATGAGTAACGCCTGAGCCGTCGCCAATAACATATAGTCCCTTATGAACAGTTTCAAGGTTTTCATCCATCTCAACTTCCATATTATAGAATTTAACCTCAACGCCGTAAAGAAGAGTGTCGGGATTTGCGGTACCCGGAGCAATCTTATCAAGCGCATATATCATTTCCATAATTCCATCGAGTATTCTCTTTGGAAGAACAAGCGATAAATCACCGGGGGTCGCTGAAAGAGTCGGCTCAACTGCACCCTCTTCTATTCTTGCAGGAGTACTTCTTCTTCCTCTTACAAGGTCGCCGAAACGTTGAACAATAACTCCGCCGCCGAGCATATTCGAAAGTCTTGCAATACTCTCGCCATAGCCGTTACTGTCTTTAAAAGGCTCTGAAAAATGCTTTGAAAGAAGAAGGGCGAAGTTTGTATTTTCCGTCTGAAGTTCAGGGTCCTCATAGCTGTGTCCGTTAACAGTTATAATTCCATTTGTGTTTTCGTTAACAACGCTTCCCTTCGGATTCATACAGAAGGTGCGTACTCTGTCTTCATAGTTCTTTGTTGTATAAACAATCTTGCTCTCATACAGCTCATCTGTAAGGTGGCTGAAAATAACTGCCGGAAGCTCAACTCGAACACCTAAATCAACTCTGTTTGAATGGGTTTTTATTCCGAGATCTGAACAAACGCCTTCCATCCACTTGCTGCCCGATCGTCCTACAGAAATAATACATTCCTTGCAGGTGTTTTCTCCGTTTGCGTGTATAATCTTATATCCGCTATCAATTTTTTCAACCTTGTCGATATGAGTGTTGAAATAAAAATCAACTTTATCTTTAAGCTCATTATATAAATTTTCAAGAACAACATAGTTTTTATCTGTTCCGAGATGGCGAACGGAAGCCTCAAGAAGATGAAGCTGATTCTGCATACAGAGCTTTTTGAACTTTGAGCCTGCGGTTGAATAAAGCTTGCAGTTTTCTCCTCCGTGGCTAACATTAATAGCATCTACATACTGCATAAGCTCAATCGCCTTTTTCTTGCCTATGTATTCATAAAGCGTTCCGCCGAAATCATTTGTTATATTATATTTTCCGTCTGAAAATGCGCCTGCTCCGCCGAATCCGCTCATAATAGCACAGGTTTTGCACTGGATACAGGATTTAACCTTATCCCCGTCAATCGGGCATTTTCTTTTTAAAAGCGGATTTCCCGCTTCAAAAACAGCGATTTTCAGATTGCTGTTAAGTTTAGCAAGCTCATATGCGGAGAATATTCCGCCCGGACCTGCACCGATAATAATTACATCATAATTCATCTTATTCATCTTCTTTTCCTCAAAATTCTATTTAATACCAAAGGTAATTCCTTCCCTGTATAGCAAGCAAACCGTCTCGACATGCGTTGTTCTCGGGAACATATCAACGGGAGTTGCCTCGATTACATTATATCCCATTTCATCAAGAATTGCCAGATCTCTTGCGAGCGTTGCGCTGTCGCATGATACATAGACTATTCTTTTCGGATTCATTCTTTTAACTGTTTCAAGCAATTCCCTGTCGCAGCCTTTTCGAGGCGGATCGAAAACAACAACATCCGCCCTTATTCCCCTTTTTTCGAGTTCCTTTGCGCCGTTTGACGCATCAGAACAAAAGAATTCTGCGTTTTTTATGCCGTTTATTTTGGCATTTCTTTTTGCGTTTTCAACTGCGCTTTCAGTTATTTCAATGCCATATACATTTTTTGCTTTATCAGCCATTGACAGCCCTATAGTTCCTGCTCCGCAGTAGATATCTATGAGGTTTTCCTCGCCTTTTAAGTCGGCATATTGGATGGCTTTTTGATATAGTTTTTCGCACTGACTATGATTCACCTGATAAAACGAGTTCGGCGATATTTCAAACCTTTTGCCCAGAAGAATATCGCAAATAGTTTTTTTGCCCCATATTATTTTAGTTTTGTCGCCCAAAATAACATTGCTCCGATTATGATTAATGTTAAGGCAAATGCTTTTCATTCCCTCAATCCTGCTGAGTTCATCAATGAGCAAATCTTCTTTTGGAACGGCTTCTCCGTTGATAACAGCGCAAGCCATTATCTCGCCGGTTGAAACGGCTTTTCTTAAATAAATATGCCTGAGCAATCCTTTGCCCGTTTTTTCATCGTATGAAGTAATATCAGTCTCGTTTATCCAACGCGCAAACGCTTTCAGACATTCTTCAAAATCCTTTTGCTGAAGTGCACAGTCTGAACAAGGTATGATTCTGTGGCTTTTATATGCATAAAAGCCTGCAAAAAGCTCTCTGTCTTTAATAAAAACAGGATACTGCGCTTTGTTTCGGTAGTGATTTATCTCATCTGCTTCGATGATATCCGCAACAGGAAAATCAAGATGCCCGATTCTTTTTATTGCATCTTCAACACGGCTTTGCTTATATCGCAGTTCCTCTTCATAGGTCATATTCCTTAAAGAACAGCCACCGCATTTATCGGAAACAGAACAATCAGAGTTAATTCTGGATAAAGAAGGTTCTATAATCTCCTTAATTCTCGCAATGGCATAGCTTTTTTGAACCTTGATTATATGAGCAATTATTTCATCACCGGGAACAGCGCCGCGAACAAAGACTGCCATGCCGTTGAAATGCGAAACCGCCGAACCCTCAGAAGTCATCCCTTCAATATTCAGTTTTATTTCGTCATTCTTTTTAAGCATAAGCCATTTGCTCCCATTTTAAACCACTTTATATAATAGCATAAACAATATAAAAGAACAAGGGATTATTTTATAAAATAAGAGGTCTGTTGTTATTAACTATGCACTTTCAAAAAAAACATTGGGGCACCCTGTTTCCGTTGGGTGCCCCAATAGGCTTTTTAGTCTTCGTCTTCTCCTATTACAGGAATTCTTTCAAGTCCGACCTCAATATCGCATTCATTTTTATCGGTTTTAATTGCTTTTGAGCCGTGGTCTTTAAGAGAAGCATAAACCTCAACCTCGCCCTTATATGATGTGCTTGTTGTAAAGGAGTATGTTGAACCGTCAAGTTTAACTTTAAGCTTCTTAACCTCTTTATTGTTAATTTCTACAGTCAATTCATCTTCAATATTCGAGTCAGTCGGAAGCTGAACATTAATTTTTATTTTTCTTGAATCTGTGTTCACCTTTGTTTTAACCTTTAGGGTTTTCCACTTTGAAGGTGTTTTTCCTGCACTGTTCTGGTTATATGCACGAACTCGGAAAATATAAAGTGTATTTGATTCAAGTTTATTAACCGTTATAGAGGTTGATTTATATTCGTTTTTAATATAACTCCAGGTTTTGCCGAGATCTGTGCTGTAAGATACCTGATAACCAAAGCAGCTTACTTTTGACCAACTCAGTTTCACTGATGACTTTGTTACTGAAGAAGCAGTTAGATTTGTAACATCTGACGGAGCTTCCGGAGCTTTTTTCGGCTGTTTTTTTGTTGTTTTATCTGATTTTTTAGTAGTTGTTGTTGATTTTTTAGTTTTGCCCGCCTTGGTTGTATTAGCGCCGGTTGTACTGGGATAGGAATGAGCCTGAGTTGATGACGGCGCAGCAGTTACAACCTGGGTAACATTAACATATTTCTTGTCAACAACAGTTGTTAAAGGCTTTCCGTTAGTTCCTGTTACAACTTCGGTTACTGCCTTACCTTCTGAATCAGTTACAACCTGAGCCATAACCTCTTCGGTTATCGCCTCACCGTTAACGCCTGTTACAACTTCACCGTTTTCATTTGTAACAACCTGAGCAACCTTTTCCATTTTTGCTTTCTGCTGAGTGCATGCAGCAAATGAAAAGATTAATACTATAATACATAATACTGCAATAACTGCTTTAGAGTTTTTCACACTATTCACTCCTGTTTGTTTTATTTTCTATATATTATTCTTTAATTTTTAACTGATTATTAAATCATTGTAATTTTAAATTTAAAGCTTGCCGTTTCGTTTGGATATAAAACAGTCATTCCTCGCTTTTCTTCGATTTTATTTCCTTCATCGCAGCAGTTTGAAATTCCTGTCCACGGCTCAAGCGCAACGAAATTTGCATTGCCGACAGCGCTCCATATAAGAAGATTATTCATATCCTGAAATTCAATTTTTATTCCCTTTCCCTCTTTACCGATAAGAGTTGCGCACTTTGATTCAATGTTGTCAAAAATCATTGCATCATTTTCTTCAAAAAGGGAGTGTTTCATATCAATGAAGTCACTGTTTTGAATCGCGTCAAATCGCTTGTTTATATCAACAAGTCCTGTTTTATGGTCCGGGCGCAGAACTTCTTTAGTCATTTTCTTATCAAAAAAAACCTTGTAATCCTCAAAACTCTCCTTATCTGTCAGCGGACAGTTAAACGCAGGATGACCTCCGATAACAAAAGGGAATTTTTCTTTTCCTGTATTTGTTATAATATATTCATTTGTAAGAGTTGAGCCTGTTAAGGTATATTTTATTTTCAGTTCATAGTCAAACGGAAACGCCCTCTTTGTTTCATCGCTGCTTTTCTGAATAAAGGTTATTGAATTGCTGAGCTTTTCAAAAACCTCAAACGGCGATATTCTTGCAATTCCGTGGCGTTTCATATTGCACTCTTTACCGAAAGCATATCCCTTGTTATCAGGCAGAACACCGACTATCGGAAAACAAACAGGCGCCTGATTCGCCCAGTATTTTTCATCCCCCTGCCAGAGGTATTCTGTATCGTCTTTTCTCAAAGAATTGAGCATTGCGCCGTCAAGACCTAAAACAGCCTTTGCTTCTCTTGATTTTATTTCATATTGCATAATATATATTACCTGTCTTATAATAAATAATAACTTATTGACCGAGCGAAGCGAGATACCAACAACTCGGAACTCGGCACTCGGTGCTCGGTGCTTAAAAATATTATATCTTAAAATAAAATTCATTGCAATATTGAAAAAAAGTTTAATATAGTATAGAATAATCTCAACAGATTTTTTCGGAGGAAAAGTTATGAATTTAGGAGATTATATTCACGAAGCTGTTTTTGAAGATAAATATACATATCTCTTCGACCTCTTCTGGGAAAATTTTGAAGAGGACGGTTTTGTTGTTTGCGATGAAGAGGGCAATGAAGTTGACTGCATTTTCAAGACGGTAGCTATTCAGAATCTCATCTGCGAATTTGTTTATAGACTTTATGACGAGATTAATGAAACCGATTTTGAAAGCGTTGTTAAATATCTCGCTGATCTTGGAATTTCAGAAAGTGAAATAATCGAATACTGCGAAAAAGAGTCTGAAATAGATGTTGATGAAAACGACGACGGCGCAACAATTAAAAATGCGCTTGACTGGGCTACTCAGATTGTTGCAGATAAACTTCTTGAAATGTTTTCTTCAACGGATTTATTTGATTATTTTTTCACTGCAACATATGATTTTGAGCAGGACTTTACTTTTGAATTTGAGGACACCGATGAATTTCTTGCATTCGTTGATTCAAATCAGGAAAAACTCGACGCATATAAGGAAGAATATATTTCAGTTTTAAGCTGGATTGATTCAGGAATGATAGTTTAAGAATTGATAATTTCAGACAGGCAGCTGGAAAAAGTGCAAAATTTTGTTTTCTTGCGAGCGGGAGCTGTACAAAGGTACTGCCCCCGAGCAAAAAACGAAAAGCGCCAAACGCCTTGCAAACTCGATGTTTGCAAGGCGTTTAATATTATGAAAGTCGCTGTAATCTTTTCGGGCAAATGATGTCCGCTTCTACGAGCAAATGCCATAATTATATTTTTGGTGCGTTTATGCCTTTTTTCAGTTGTCTGAAAAGAAAAGGTATGGAGCTTTCGCCCCATACCTTTTCTTTTTTTAGCCTTATTCTTCTTCGTCGTCTCCGAGCTGCTCGATTGATGTTGCAATAACATCAACAGTCTTATACTCTTCAACTTCAACAACAGGCTTGGTGTAAAGTTCTTTCATTATATATAACCCTCCTATTGTTATTAATAATTCTGAGTGAACATGTCTGAGTAAACAATCTCAGTCTTGCCGCCCTTAACTACTGTTACGAATGACTTAGCAGTTACAGGTGCATTCTTAGACTTGATACCATAGTTGAATGCGAATTCATTGGTCTCAAGATTTCTTGTACCAGCGTGAACAGCCTTAACAGCGCCAGCATTGTCGCTCTTACCCTGAGTGCCTACTTTGTCAAGATCAAGCTCATCATCTGTTAAGTTCTTACCATAAACGAAACCGTAGTCAACAACTTCATATCCATCAGGAACATTTCTTGTTGCAACGATGTTAAACTTATAGTCAGAACCGTTTACAAGGCTTGCGCCAATAACTGTTGTTGTTGCTTTTTCTTCAACTGTTTCATAAACAGGAGCAACAGTTACGTCAGAACCAACATAGAATGTGTATTCAGGTCCGTATGCAACGATTGCTTCGCCAACTCTCCATGCCTTAGCAGCTGTGTCGCGAACTGTTACCTTAGTATCATAAGGAATATGCTCGTTTTCAACGCCATCAGGAAGAATGAGTTCAGCATTTGTTGTTACGGTGTACTCTGTTACCTTCTGCTGGTCATACTGTGCCCAAACTGTTGTTGATTCAGAGATAGCAAGGATTTCGTCCTTAGTCTTATCCCAAGCTTTGAATGTATAGCTCGGATATTCAGGAGCTTTAAGTGTATCATAATCAGCAGCAATTGCTTCCTGATACTGATCAGCTGTCATATCCTTATACTGCTTAACAGTGTTTCCGTACTTATCGAAGAAGGTTACAGTGATATTATCAGATGTAGCATCCTCGAATACAGGAGTAATAGTGATGTCTGAAGCAGCTGTTGTTGTGTAGGTAGCGTTCTTAGAAACGATGTTTCCGCCAACTTCCCAACCAACGAACTTAGCGCCGTCAACAGGAACTGCAGTTACAGTGTATTTAGCACCGAAAGCAAGCTTGTTAGCGCCAACTTCAAGGTCGCCTTCAACATAACCGATATCGCTCTTAGCAAGAGTGATTGTTACGCCGAGAGCATCAACAGTCTTAGTTGTTCTTGAAATCTCTTCGTTGCACTCTGTGCAGTAGATAACTTCGTCATATGAACCGGCTGTTTCCTTAGTAGGAGCAACTTCGTTTTCTTTAACTGCTTCGCCAGGAGTATGAGCAATCTTATCGATTTTCTTATTTGTTCTTGAAAGCTCTTGTTTACACTCTGTGCAGTAGATAACTTCATCATATGAACCTTCTTCTGAGCAGCTTGCAGGAACTTCGTTCTCTCTTACTGCTTCGCCCGGAGTGTGAGCAATCTTATCAATTGTCTTCTGTGTTCTTGAAAGTTCTGTATGACACTCTGTGCAGTAGATAACTTCGTCATATGAACCTTCTGCTGAGCAGCTTGCAGGAACTTCGTTCTCTCTTACTGCTTCGCCAGGAGTATGAGCAATCTTATCGATTGTTTTCTTTGTTCTTGAAATTTCTTCGCCGCACTTTGAGCAGTAGATAACTTCATCATATGAACCTTCTTCTGAGCAGCTTGCAGGAACTTCGTTCTCTCTTACTGCCTCAGCAGGAACATGAGTATGCTCTAATGCAGGAGCAGTCTGAACAGTTGTTTCAGAATGGAATTCCCCTGCTGAATACATATATGTTGTAAGCTCAGGCTGATCTTCAGTAGCTTCCTGAGTTACTTCAAATGTTGTCTGAACTTTATCAGTTGTTGTATGACTTTCGTCTCTTTCGCAAACATAGTTAGCTGTTACCTGACCTGTTGCTGTGTCAAGAGTGTCCCAATCAATTGAGCTGATAACATATGAGTGATCAAGAGCATCTGTGTAATCATCAACATATGTGCTGTCGCCACGCTTACAGGTGTAAGTTGTGTAGCCCTGCTCTGTACATGTAGGCTCAGTTACAACTGCTGTGTAATCGTGCTGAAGTGCATCAATTTTCTTTGTTTCTCTTGAAATTTCTTCGCCGCACTCTGTGCAGTAGATAACTTCATCATAAGAACCGTCTGTTGTGCAGGTTGCAGCAACTTCGTTCTCTCTTACTGCCTCACCGGGAGTATGAGTGTGAGCAGGAGGCTCTTCGCCACGGTTAACGTTCTTACCCATGAAGGTCATCTTCATTGAACCTGGCCACTCTGTGTCGCCGCCCTGGCTGTCTGTTTCCTTAATGTATGTGTTTTTAGCATATGTTGTTGCAGCTTCAACATCAAGGGTTTCGCTCTTCTTTGCGAAGTAAACAGCACCGTTAAGTTTCGGGTCTTTTGTTCCTTCAGGATCCTGAAGATCAAACTGAATCGGGCCTTCACCTGTGATTTGGAATACGAATGTTGCCATGATGAACTGATTGTCATATGTGTAGCCGTTATCAGCGTCATATGTTCCGTTCTTAATATCGAAGAAACCGAGTGAAGAATCAACAGAGCTAACATCAATGTAGTCACCCTGACAAACAAGTGTTGCAGTCATCATAAGATCGCTCCAGCCATCGCCTTCAACAGCAGTAGGATCTTCCTGAATGCAGCTTAAGTCGCCAAGAACGGTATCATTCATGCCTTCATAAAGGTCACTTGCTGACCAGTCTGAAATTGGCTCTCTGAAGCCAACGATGTCATCAGCATAGCCGGTAGGCTTATCATCTTCATTAAAGAATTTATAGCCGGTCTTTGTCTTTTTACCTTCTTTATAGGTATAAGAACCAAGACCTGCAGGAGTAAGGTTATCAGAAAATCTGATATTAAAGTTACCTGATGCAGCTATATCAACATTATCAAGTCTGATAGTTGTTGCAAAGAAATCGCCTACTCCAAGTTCCCAATCCTCTTCAACCGGATCAACTTCCCAGTACTCATTATAAGCATTCATTTCTGCTACTTTACCTGTAAGAGTACCTGCTTCTTCATCATAGTGAAGAGGAATGTTTGAAAGTCCGGCACTTTGATAACAAGTTGTTGAAGATACTGAACTATAATCGCCCCAATCGCCTTCATCACCATCATAGAAAGGTGTAAACTGGAGCTGAAGATCCGGCTCATAATCGCCGGGTGCTGCCAAAGCCACGAAAGGCATTGACGAGATAACCATAAGCCCTGCAACAGCGCTTGCAATTATCTTCTTAATTGATTTTTGCATTTGAATTTCCCTCCAAATATTTTTGTTACATAAATTTATAGCTATTAATCAAGTGAAAGCGAAGTGTATTCAACAGGTGAATCCGATAAGAAATCAACGAATACGCCTGCATCCTTGAAGTCAACAACGCCATCCGACATAAGGTCTGCATAAACATAATAATTATCATTCAGATAATCAACAAATATTCCTGCATCCTTAAAATCAACAACATTATCTTTAACATAGTTACATACTATAATAGGTATGTTAACATTTTCAATGCTGCTTTCGCCCGAAAGGGTTACTGTTCGGTCAACGGTTGTTTCGCCGGCTAAGGTGAGCTCGGTTGTTCCCTTCGGAACAACTGCGGTAAAGGAGCCGTCTGCAGCAGACTCGGCAACTTCCTCTTCACCGAGGTAAACCTTTATTCCGCCGACACCGTTAGTTCCGCTTGAACCTTCTCGGTTATCAGAAATAGTTATAATTCCTGTAACGGTGATTGTTTTAACTGTTAAATCGGGTGACATATCGTAGCTTAGCGTTGGGTAATAAATCGATGTTGCCTCATTTGAATTGCAAACATATGCTGCCTGGAATCCATATTCATATGAAGACTGAACAAAAGTGAGCTCAGGATCTTCATCAACAACAAAGAAATCCGCAAAATCGCCATCTTCCATAACAGTTACCTGCATTGTTACTATAACTTCATTGTCGGAAATAGGGGTATTATTTTCGCCTGTTGAAGCAAGAATAACAACGAATGAATTATCTTCATTTTTAATTCCGCCGCATTTAAAGCCATCGTTATTATCTGCAATTGTTGAAACTGAATTTATATCAATTCCGTGATAATCAGCAGTAATCTCGAAAGCAGAAACTGCAGCCATACCCGAAAGGGTTAAATCCACGGTGTAGTTTCCCGCTGTGAGGAAATCACCTTCAGCTGTTTCACCGTCTTCATTCCTGAAAACAGCCTGGATAACAGGGCTCTCAGAGCCCATTCCGTCTTCCGCAAGAACAGAAAACGGCATAAGGGAAATAATTAATATAAATGATAGGGCAGTAATAAACAATTTAGTAATTCTTTTCATATTATCACTACTCATTTATTCTGTAATTAATTAAGGTTTTTTCGGAAGGGAGGAGAGCCTCCCCTCCGAATTATATTAGTTTTAAATCTTAGTTAACAGACCACTCTGCATAAACAACAGGAGTGTTTGCCATATAGTCAACGAACATACCTGCATCCTTGAAGTCAACTGTCTTATCGCCATTTATATCAGCATATGCATAGTAATCTGATTTCAGATAGTCAACGAATGAACCTGCATCCTTAAAGTCAATAACATTGTCCTTAGTGTAGTTACAAATAAGAACAGGAATCTCGGCATCAGCAATATCAGAATCACCGCTGATAGTTATTGTTCTGTCAACAGTTGTTTCACCTGTGATTGTAAGGGTTGAGGTTTCGCCCTTTGTAAGCTGAATCTCAAAGCTTCCGTCTTCAGCAGATTCGCCGATTACCTCGTTGCCGAGCTTAATCTGGATTCCGCCAACGCCTACTGTTCCGCTTGTTCCTTCTCTGTCTTCAGATACAACAATCTTACCTGTTACGGTATATTTGCTTGTATCCTCACCAGTGTTAGGATCAAGATTGTTTTCAGCAACAACAAGATGTGCTTTAGCAGTGTAGATATCGGAAACCTTAGCGGTCTTCTCTGTTGCGGTTTCAACTGCAGCGCCAAGAGCGTTAACATATGCATTCCATGATGCATCTGTGTATGCCTTGTTGCCTTCAGCGTCTTCGTTAACAAGAGTTCCGTCTGCTGCGCGAGCGCCGAAGCCGAGTTCTGTTCCGTCTGCAACCTTAATGGTGTAAACGTCAACATTGTCTTCTTCGTCTTCGTCCATTGTTGAATATTCAAATCTAACCTGCTCGCCGGTCTTGGTTGCAGTGAAGTTTGCATAAGATCCGCCGATTGCATGGTGATTTGAAATTTCAGCTTCAAGCTTGTCGCCGATATAGCCTCTTGAATTATTCTGAGCTCTCTGATAATACTTCTTGAACTGGTTAACAGCAACTTCAATTTCCATTGAAGACTTATCGGTTGCAGGAATCTGCTCTCTGCTTCCGTCTGCCTTATAGATATAGTTGCCGTCCTCATCCTTAGCATCTTCATACCAGATGAGCTTTTCAGCTTCACGAGCGATCTGAACCATCTTCTCATAAGATGCAACATCGTAGTTAACGCTGTTTGAATCTTCGCTTCTTACTGCGGTAACTTCCTCTGCAACGCTCTGAGCGCCAACAGTCTTAAGAATCTTTGAGAAGATTGAGTTGTAGTAGTTAATTGTATCAATACCCTGCTGATAAGCACCACGGTAATCTGTACCGTCGTTTGGCTTAATAACAGTGTCTGTTACAGCAAACTTAACAACCCACTTATAGTTACCGTTGTCATATCTGTCATCGGAGTTAACCTTATTGCCGTTAGCATCTCTATATACGAACTGCTTCTGGAGATAAACGGTGTTGCCGTTATTCTTAGCAATATGGTCTTCATCCTTAACAGGAGCATAGTATGGAGCACCTGTCTTATTGCCGTCTTCATCAGTCGTCCAATAAGTTGTTGTATCCCATTCGCTCTCGTACTTGGTTTCGTTTGCAAGATACCAAACTCCGCCGTACTTAACGATATCCTGACCTGCGCTGTCCTTACCAAATGCAGGATCGCCTTCAACCAAATCAACAACCTTGTCGTCAGTCATGGCAACATTGCTGTAGATAGGCATTGTGCATTCCTTGTTGAGGTAATAGATATCGCCCTGCTTATAAGCGCTTGCAAGAACAGAAGCAGGAATCTGGCTTTCCGTTGCAGGAAGATATGCGCGGTCTCCGCCGTGGTTAGTTGTTTCACTTGTTGCAGCCTGAGTAATCTTTGTTGAGCTGATCTTTGAAGCAGCATCAACTGAAAGAGGAGTTGCAGCAAGTTTAAGTGAATCAGTCATTGAGTCGATGATTGCACTGTAGTTTTCAGATTTATCAGTTGCTTCATTATAGTCAAGGAAGTCAGAAGGTCTGTAAGAAGCCATCTTAGAAACTTCAGCCTGATAAGCATCTGTTAAATTGTAACGGTCGCTCTGGTCAGCAATATAAACATTTGTTGAAACCATCATTCTGTTACCGGATTCAGGAACGAATGCGATGTTGAGTTTATATGCGTCCTTAGCAGCCGAAACGCCGTTCTCATCATACTTGAGAAGGAAGTCGTAGTTTGAATTACCGCTTGAAACGGTTGAACCGTGGTTCTGGAAGTAGAATCCGTCGAACGGAGTTACCCAAGTGATTGCACTTGTGCTATTTTCAGCAACAAGAGCAGCTGAAGGAGTAACAAATACATTTGTTATTGTATCGCCGTTCTTCTGAACACCCTTAACGATACCTGCATTAAGAGCTTCCTGGAAGGTGTATGTAACATGAGTACGCTCTGTTACTCTACCTGCATCAAATTCTGCTTTAATGCTTCCGTTATCATCGGTTTCCATATGGTCAAGAGTTTCTCTGTCGTAACCTCTCTGCCATTCGCCTTCATCAATACGATAGTCATAGAAATCTCTGTTAAGAAGGTTTCCGTCCTCGTCGATAAGAGCATAAGCCATATCGGAGGATGTGTCATTATCCATTGTTGTTAATGTGTCGGAAACTGTTGTTCCGTTAACAGGATAGTACTGAGTTCCTTCTTCGATGTATGCAACAGCACCGTTATACTTACGGTTTGAACCGCCGTTGTTAACCACTCTGATTGAGTAAAGGTCAACGATTGACGGATTATCCGATGGAATAACGATGTTCTGAGGAACAGAAGCAACAAGGTTGCCATCCTGACCGCCTGCACTTGAGTTAACAACAGCAGCATCGCCTGTTCCGTATTTATCGCCTGGAGTATTATTATTTGCTGAGTCGGCAACATACTTATACTTAGTGATTTCGCCGTTTGTCTTTTCAGCAGAACCGTCGGGATAAAGAGCATTCTGCCATGAACCGCCGACTGTCATAACCATATAAGCATATGTTGTTATGTCTGCATTAAACATATAATCGCCGTTTGCAGAAGGCTTGTTGCCGTTTTGAAGCTCCGCCTCATACATATTATATTTAACAGTAACTCTGTAGCCATATGTTCCGTCTCTTCTCATTGAAGAACCGAGAATCGGAATCTTAAGAGTTTCGCCGGGAGCGAGAACGCCTGTTGTTGTACCTGAAAGGTAGATGTTTGAAACAGGGTCACCGAGGTTATCAGTGATTTCAGCAGACTTGATTTCTGCGAAATATCTCTTTTCTCTCTGAACCTTCTGTTCAGGACCGGGTCTGTAGAATCTGTTAAGACCAAGGCTTGTGTTGGTAACGGTTAAATAGTTACCTGTTCCGATTGGCTGGTTACCTGTCATACCTGAGTAAGATGAAATATCAATCTTAGCTGTTACAGGACCAAACTTCATATCGGAAAGCTGAGGAACGAATGACGGGATGAAGTTGTTTACAGCCTTAACTGCGAACATTGCGCCCTGCCATCTGTCGCCGCTCTTTGACTTATAGTCGTTAATACCGAATGCCTCGATAGTATTCGAAAGAAGAATACTGATGATACCAACGCCCTGGTAGTTACCAAGGATATCAACGTGAATAAGTGAGTTGAACGGAGAAGCAGATTCTGTGTTGCTTGAGGAATCGCTGTCGAAATAAGCAGCGTTTTCAGGAACAACTGTTAATGTCTGACCTTCATACTTAGGACCGAAGATAGCGTTAACTGTCGGAGCAACAATGTAGTCATAAAGAGCAACATCTGCGCCTGTGTTAAGAGGAGCGGACTGAATAATATCAGCAAGCTGTTTGATGATATTGGTTATTGTTCCGCCATTGCCGTTACCATCGATATCAAGAAGTCCTTCAATGATCTTTGTGTAGATAAGATCATGTGAATCGCATTCTCCGAAGGTTCCTGTCTGGAGTGAACCAATTACAGGAAGAACGGTGTTGATGATTGTATCAAGGTTATCCCAGATATCCTTTTCAATTGTTACTGTGCACTTACCGTTCTTATCAACGCATCCAAGAAGCGCTGCAGCACCCTTACCTTCGATGGTTGAAGAACCTGAACCCTTTGAATTTTCAAAGTCGTCTGTTCCTGCATAGTAGCAAAGAACTGAATTGAGAATGGTGAAGATCGATGTCTGATCCTCTGTCGGACTTGACTGATAAACGCTCCACTCTGTTCCGTCTTCCTTACGGCAGGTTACAACTGACTGAAGAACATAGCCGAGTGCATCACGAGCCATGGGCATAATGCAGTCGATGAAAAGATCTTTATTACCGTCTTTATTAACATCATAGTTACAAACAAGCTGATTCTTGGTGTTAACCTTGTAAAGCGGTGAATAATCCTTATCGGGAAGAACATATGATAAGTACTCTCTGAGAGCAACAACTGCAACGCCCTCTGCGTCAATACAGGTATCCCAATCCTCGTCATGAATTGTGTCGGTGATTGAAGCCTGGTTGAGAAGAGAAATAAGCATCGGAAGAGCTGCTTCCTCAAAGTTTGCTTCGCTGAGATTTGCTGATGTTGTCTTATCAACAGCATTGTTAGCATAGAATGCGCCGAGAATGTTTTCATCAGCAGAATTTGCAGCATACTCAAAGATGTGAGCAGCATTTGTAACAATTGTTTCAGCGATTGTCTGAGATGACTTTGACTTTGTTGTTGCAAGTGCAGGACGAGCAAGGTTGATTACGTCTTCGCCATCCTTAAGACCAACATTAGCGCTATCCGGGAAGAAGTCCTTAACAGCGGCAACAAGACCGTTGTTGATTCCCTGAATAATGCTGTCGTACTCAGTGAATGCTGTGCTAAAGAAAGTCTTGATGTTTGCAGCGCCTGTTTCAGCAAAGTAAAGGTTGATAGGACCGGTCTGCATATCAAATCCAACATCAGCAAGCGGGCTGTAACGAAGCTCAACAAAGAGCTTTGTTGCATCGATGTCTCTCCAGTTGTTCTGAGCATCCTCAATAACACTTCTGTCGAAAACATAGTTTTCTTTAACGCCTTCAAGGAAGGTTGCTGCAGAAGGAGTCACACCATTCTTATATGAATAGTTGCTGTAAACAGCGTTAGCCCATGCATTAATGTTTTCGGTTGTATAGTTAGCTTTCCATGCGTTTTCATCGCTGTCGGATTTAACCCATCCGCCGTGAGCAGACTTCCAAGCATAGAAATCTCTGTCAAAATTGCTTACATGACCGTCGAATACAGCTGAATCAACTTTTCTGTCGTAGTCAACTTCAAGAAGGCTCAGAGTCGGAGCAAGAACTGTGTCCCATGCAATCTCAAGAGCATTGAATGCGATATTTGTTACTGTGTCTGTTTTAGCAACAGTAAGAGAATTATCGCCGTAGGTGAAGAGAAGGATGTTTCCATCGCTTGTGCCGTCTTCATTCATGCTGTATCTGAGGTTAGGATCGCAATAAAATCCCTGCTCAGCGCCTTCATTAGCGTTAACAGCTGCAACAGCGTCAGCGTAGCTCATACCTTTTTGGATATACTTGTAGATGTAGAACCAACGTCTCTTTGAGCTATCCTTAACGTAGATAGTTTCGCCGTTCTTATCTTTTAATACTTCACCGTAGTGCTCTCTGTTCTGATCAAGTTCAATCTGAGGAACTTTATTTGAATAAGTTACCTGAACATTGATTAACTGAAGAAGCTCTGATGTGAGCTTTCCGAAAAGCTGATCATCAAAGTTCCAAACTTTCTGGTTTGCACCGTTTGCAACAAAAGCATCTTTAAATTCATTAATCTGAGCTTCTGAATACCAATCAGTGTTCTGCCAGATAAGGTTTGCAACGATGTTGTAAACAAGGTTTGTCTGATAACCATCCCACATACCAAGAGGTTCCTTAAGAGTATCCCAAAGGTTGAGGAAGTTACCGATAAGTCCGAGATTAAGGTTGCCGGTTACAAACTGCTTAACGATGTTCTTTCCGCCGTAGTCATTAGAATGAACATAGATGAGTTTTGCAACAGTAAGAATAATATCCTTTGCATCATTCTGTGATCTGTATGCAACGCCACACTTTGAAACAACGCCGTCAGTGGTTGATGTTGCAAGATCATAAACAGCATCAAGGTTGATATTCTGGATATCGCCGCCTGCCCAGCTCTTTAAGCTTCTGCCGAGCACGCTCTTTTTAAGGATGTTGCCATCAACATACTTAACGAGCTCAAGAATACCATCAATACTATCAGCATAACCCTGAATTTTAATGTCTCCAACAACGGGAACATTGTATTTAAAGTTGATTCTGGTTGTTCCTCTCGGCTTGATATCGCCTAAATCGAGACCTTCCATAATCTGCGGAAGATATAAGTCTGCATAATCCAAAAGCGCTTCCGCTGTCTGATTGTCTGTTGTTTCAGCCCATGCTAAGAAGTTAGCGGCTAAGTTTGCATCATGATAATCATCTGTTGACTTAGCGAAAACCATCATAACACCTGTGAAGGTTGAAATAACCATCAATGCAGCGAGGAATAACGCAATCAGTTTATGTGTAAAAACTTTAGATTTTTTTGATTCCACGTTTAAATTTTCCTCCAAATTTAGATTTTACGAATAATGTCTGTTGACCTGCGGAACGTCGCAATCTCTGACCCCGCTGTAACAATATCACAGTAGATTGAAGGCAATTCAGCCTTCCGCAATGAAACAAATGTTTCATCAACAGCGCATATCACGCAACTATATTAAAGCATTTATTTATAATAAAGTCAATAATTTTGTTTGATTTTTATCCAATTATTAAACATTGGTGGTTTTTTGTGAACATTTTATGAATTTTCTATTGACTTTTTTCAATATCCGACTGCTGATAATTTGTAAAATTTACGTTTTGTTCACAATTAATTTACTTGTAAGAAACATTTTTTACAGTTTTTCGCCGAGTTTTTTATAACTTCATCCAATTCGTTTTTCGACATCATTGGCCTGTAAAAGCGGTCAATTTTTCTACGTTTTCAACAATTATTAAAAATTTAGTGAAGAAATTATTAACTATTTGTTAAAAACCTATTGACTTAATAATTATTATCTGTTATAAATATAATTGACATTGTTCGTTCGCAGAAGACGCAAAAATACATTTTATAACTTCTGCGCCCCGCATAAGTCGTTAGTCGCGAAAACGATTTGTGCAAGATCATTAGGAAAAGGAGAGATGATTTTATGAAAACGAGCAAGAAACTCCTCAGCCTGTTTTTGGCTGTGGTAATGGTTGTTACCTCTTGCAGTGTTGGTTTTACTGCTTTTGCAGCAGACGGCAATAAAACCGACAAAAACAATGCATATTGGAACAACAATACTGAAGCGGACGAAGCATTCGATGCTGTAACCGCACTTATCAACAACTATGTTCCCGTTCTCGCAAACGGTCCACTCAAGAGCGTTCTTGAAGGCGTTGGTATGGATGTTAACGAGAACACCTCACTGCAGGACATAGTTGCAGGCGTTTCCCCTGCGCTCATGAAGCTTTTGGGCGGTGCAAGCGGAAATAAAGAAGAAATTATAACCGACTATTATAAAGCCCACGGTTATAGCAGCAGTGATTCGGAAGGAATGTATAAGGAATATTCTTCCATCGGACTTTATGATTATCTTGATGATGAAGATGCAGCTATGAGCTTTTATGCTATTTATCAGTTTTGCAAGAATAATATAAATTCCGATGATGCAAAGAAAAAAGACTTTGCAGCGAAAAACCTTCCGAAACTCGAAGCACTCCTTGGCAAGCACCTTGAAGCATACGACAAACTCTTTTCTGAAGACGGAGGAAATGAAGTTGACGGTACTGCAAGGCTCAAAGAGTATAAAAATACGGTTGAAGATGGCGGAATTACATTCAATTCCGATTTAACTCTTTACGAACTTGAAAACTTTGAAATCGGCGGAGTTAATCTTAAGGATGTTCACAAGACTGATAAGAAGTGCAACACCAAGATTGCATACGATAATATGTATCTTGATTTTGAAGGCGCTCCTTTCCAGATAGATAATATCGCAAAAGCGCTTTTCTATCAGTATAACGATAAATACGTAATGGGTATTTTCTACCTTTATCTTGCTAATCTCGGCGGAGCAACTATTAAGTACAACGGAAAAACGCTCACACCTTCTAACTACAAAACTGTTATCGGTGACGCTGATAAAACCTATGCAGAATATATCGCCGGCAGAGAGTTGGAAGATAATGATAAAAGCAAAGCAATATATGACTCATACTGCGAGGCATACCGCTTAAACGAAGTTTATAAAACAATTTTTGACGGTTCAACTGTTGCTTCAAAGATCACCGGAACAGGCGAATTTGGTTCTCCGTATTATAACTATATTTGTATCGGTGCACTTGAAATAACAAAGTCTTATGACACTGAAAAATATTCAAACGCAGCTGATTTTGTTAAGGCTCAGAATGTTACGGACGACCAGATTAAAGCTCTTTACAATTATGTTAAAGGAGGCGGAAAGTTCGATGACTATCTTGATGATGCAAACTGCGCCTTCAATGAATATATAAAGAAATTCTACTCAAATTGGTTAAGAGGAAGTTATGTCAGTCAGATGATTGACTATAACCTTGAAAAATGTGCTAATGAAGCTGCTGCAGTTTCATTAATGAAGAATTTTAAATTTTCAAATGAGTATGAAGAAACTCATGATTTCTATAAGTCTGACGGTGACAAAATATTAATTCGTTATTTCGATGCTGTTTATCCTTCTGATAATGCAACTCCGTTTTCGGAAATCACAACATTTATGCTTCCTTCTGTTATTGTTCTTCAGGAACAGGGCGGTAGTGCTCGTTTTGGTTTCCCCGGAACTGCTAATATCAGATATTACTACAGAGATAAGAATACGGGTAAACTCGTTAAGAATTTGATTGGCGATGCAAAATATGAATATGATAATTATAAAATTCCCGATAAGCTCGCAGTTGAAGTTGTTAATGCTTCTATCAACAATTTTGTTGATTATCTCAAACCGGGATCAGATTATTATCCCATCATCGACAGCATTTTAAGCAAGCTTCTTGTTTCTGACATCGACTTACATTCAACTCTTTACGATATCTGGAAGAATCTCTATGAGCATCCGATTGAAACAGTATTCAATCTTCTTCCTGTTCTCGTTGTTCTTGTTGATGAAGTTCTTGTTCCAATGGTATTCAACGACAAGGGACCCGAAGAAAGTGACCTTTACTCGATTCTTATTACCGGATTATTCGGTGAAGGCGGCGGAATTGAGGCTATTAAGAAGTTATCTCAGGCAAGCGGCGATACATCAGTTGGTATCGGAAACCTTGCATTTGATCTCAACAAGGTTATTCCTTCAATTCTTAACTGGCTCCTCGGTAACGACGACGCTGCAAAAGCAATCGTAGGAACATACGCAGACAATATATACGCTGAAGGCGTTGACCCGTCTGTTCCTGTTTTCACAAACATCTATGCAGCCGATAAAGCACTCGCCGGCGCACGTCTTAACGGCGGACTTGCTAAGGTTCTTAAAAACGGAGCTCTCAGCGGTAATCCTGCAGTTGCAGAGGCTATTGATGAGGCTGTAACCGAAATCGCATCTTTCGCACTTGATGCAGTTAATGAATATCTTGATGCTCACGGCGATGATACAAGACATAATGTTGACGGAGATCCGATTCAGAAAGGATTAAACAATATATTTGTTGCTCTTCCCGAACTTCTCGATATTATGGGCAAGAATTATATTGACAAATATAATATTGATTCCAACTGGACTCTTTCATACAAAATTAAGACTGTATCAGGTGATAAGCACAATACTGTTCTCGACGGTTTCAAGGCTCTTGCAACCCAGAACGATGCTTCTAAAGTCCTTGAATACTTCGTTAATACATTAATCGGTGAGTGGCTCAACCCGATAATCGATATTGTTAACGACACCATTAAGGATGACAAAAACAAGATTACATCAAATCTTTCACTTGTTCAGAGTCTTCTTGATGCAATCGGCGGTCTCGGCGAAAAGAGCATTATAACCGACGTTCTCAACGGTTTATTCCAGCTCAAGCGCAACGACGATGCAACCTTCACACTTAAAGAGAGAGATAACGGCTTCGTTGGATTCAGCGCAGAAAGCGGAATGTTCCTTCTTTCAAATATTCTCTATAAGGATTCTTCCGGAAATGCAAAGGGACTTATTCCGTTCATAACAACTCTCATCAAACAAGATCAGGGTTCTGCTAAGTATAAAGTAACTAATATTTACAAGAGCAACGGTCCTCTTCTTGCAGGTTCTTCAAAGTCCAAGAAGTCCTCAGTAGGAACAAACTACAGCGAACTTCTTTCAAAAGATAACCTTAAAGCAGCCAAGAAGCTTGTTGATTCTCTTGATACATTACTTGCATCTCTCCTTGAAAATACATCACTCAACGGATTTGATCTTGACAAAACAGATAACATTTTATTCTCAGTCGCAACTGTAGCATCAAGCTATTTCGGCGCAAAGAATACAAACGATTTAGTTAAGCTTATCAACAACTATTTCTACTATATTGTCGGCGAAACAAATAAGAAGCCCGGCACATTCGGTAAGATTGGTATCAGTCCTAAGAAGGGCGATGTTGATAAGAGCAAGGTTTATACATCTGCAAACCTTTCAAACCTTGTTATTCAGACTTATTCGCTCATTGAAAACATTATCGATTATCTGTTCTACAATAAGGACAGCGGATTCCTTAAAAATATGGATCCGAATATGCTTATTGCAGACGCAGCATACGGACTTGTTTCTCCTGACGCAGTTGCAGTTCGTCTTTCAAAGAAATATTCAAAGGCAAAGAATATTCTCCTTGAAAACAGTAGAAAGAACTGGAACTCCTTCAAGGTTGAAATCAACGCTGTTAACCGCGATAACGGAACATATTATACTAAGGATTATCTGAAGTTCGGTTTCAGCAAGGGCAATAAGAAAGCCTTTTATAATGCACTCGGCGAATCACTAAGCGGTGTTGCAGGAATAATCGGCGCAGTTCTTACTGCTTCATACACAGATGCTTCTAAGAAGGATAATTACTACAGTAAGCTTGTTTATCCGTTATTCAACACAATTAACACAGCTCTCGGTGCAAAGGGCGTTATGAGTCCTGCAGATTTCAACAAGGCATCTGCTGCAAGCAAGCTCATCGACGGTATCATTGCTCCTGTCTCCGGCGCTCTCGATACTCTTTACGATGCTCCTGCAACCTTCATTCTTAACTTTGTTAAGGGCGTAAGCGGAATTCTTGACGATGCAAGCATCAAGTCGCTTGTTGCATCTGCAACCGACCCGATTAATTTCTTAATCCAGGGCGCTGCAAAGGTTGTTTATAACCTTTCACCAACACTTGCAGCAATCCTTTCAAGCGTTAAACTTGACCTTTCGGGCCTGCTTCCTGAAAAGAATATTGTTGTTTCACTTCTTAATAACATCAGCTTCATTAAGAAACTTGCAACAATACCCGAAATCAACTGGAAGAAGTTAGCTTCTGCAAAAACTCCTGAAGAGGTTCTCCTCCTCGTATATGGTTTCGTTGTTGACTTCCTTCTTTCAAACGAAAAACTCCAGAAGATAATCAACAGCTTATCACCGGATATTACAAAGATTCTCAAGAAGCTCTCGGCTTCCGAAATTCTCAGATTGGTAACCGAGGTTATCTCAGTTGTTCAGAGTCCTACAGAAATTTACTGGACATTCAGAGAATACGCTAACAAGCTTGCTAAGAACTTCAGCTATCCGAGAGGAGTTCTTCCCTCAGAGGCAAGCAATGCTGTTGGTCAGCTCGATGATCTTGTTGAAAACGTCTTCCCGCTTCTCAACGCTCTCGGCGTAACAGATATAAAGGGACTTTATCCGTTAATCAACGATAAGCTCTATACAAACGAAATCCTTACCACAATAGCAAAAGCACTTTACGGTGCGCTCAGCAAGGGAACTGTTGCAACAGTTCTCAGCGCAGTAAGCCTTGATGTTTCACCTAAGGGCTATGCTAAGTTCTTAACAGATAAGAGCTACGGAAAGACATATTCAAGTGCCGCTGCAACTCTTAAGAAGTATAAGAGCTGGGATAAGGTTAAAACCATCAACTGGGGCTTCACAAACGGAAGCTCAAAGGCTCAGACAGGTTTCGTTAACGGTCTTGCAGCTGTTCTTCGTCCGCTCAATAATGTTCTTGCAGTTCTTCTTGCAGAAGGCAAGCTCGATTCCAGCAAGCTCAATATTAGAGGACTTATTAAAACGCTCTCTGTTAAGGGCTCAACAAATTATGCTGAAGATAGCGAATACGGCGGAACTATTACATATAAGCTTAAGGACGGAATCTTCGTTCTTACTGTAAGAAGTAACGCTATTACCGATTCAGGCAAGAGAACAGCAACAAATGTTCTTAAAGTCAATGTTGAAGATATTGTTAAAGATTTCGAAAACCTCTTCGGCGACGCTAACTTCGGAACAAACGGATATGAAAGCGCAGTAATTCCGATTCTTGAAGCTTTCATGTGCAAGAATATTAAGACTTATAAACAGTATAAGAGCGATTACAAGAAAGCTAAGGATAACCTCCTTATCGACGTTCTCAATCCTGTTTTAGGACTTGTTAAAGACATCGCAAACAATCCGTTTGACACTGTTACAAAGATTCTTCCAAACGTTGCATACTTCATTGATAACAACGGCCTCTCACAGGCAGTAGGAAATCTCCTTGCTCCTATCACCGCTAAGAACGGCGTTCTCGGAGTTCTCAAGAAGAACGGTATTGATGTTGACAAACTTATCAAGTCACTCACAGGAAAATCACTCGGCAAGATTGTAACCGACGCTCTCAAGATTAAGAATGTTAAACTCAATCTTGAACTTAATAATCTTGCAGCATCAAATGTTCAGGATATTGTTATTCCGCTTGTTAATAAACTTCTTAAGGATAAGCTTGGCTTAACTCTTCCGAAGTTCACCTTCAAGGCAATAGCAAGCCACGGAACAATTAAAGTTGTTTCAAGCAAGGCTAAGAACAGCCAGGGCAAATATACAACAAGACAGGTTAAGGCAAGACAGGGCGAAGTTCTTGTTGCAGTTCTCAGATATGTTTCAGATGTTCTTATCAAGAACGCTAAACCTATTAAGAAGCTCATAACAAATATTGATGCAATCAAGAAGAATGATACTCTTAAGAATATCATCTCCAGCGTATTCAATCAGATGGCAACTGCAGCAAAAGACGATATCGTTCGCGCAGTATTCTACTTCTTAACCGAAAGATCAACTGACAGCTTCTTTGATTACAGAAACTTCAAGTATAAAGATGGCTACAAGTTCACATTCGGCAATATGGATGAAGACTTCTGCCGCCAACTCGCTCCGATGCTCGACGGTCTTGTAGGCGGACTTCTTGAAGGCGGTCTCGGCGGTCTTGTTGAAGAAAAGCTCTACACCGATAATCTCATCGCAAAACTTGCAACAGGCCTTTACGGCGCAGTTGAAGGCGTAAAAATCAATGATAACATCGGCTCACTTACAAATCTTCTTGCAATGACCGATATAGACTTCTCTGCTTCAAATGTTGCAAGCCTTCTCACAAATGAGAAATACGGATTAACCTATCCTGCTGCAGCTGATGTAATCAGAAATGCAGGCTCATGGAAGAATGTTAAGGCTGAAGACCTTAAGTTCGGTGTTAAAGACAGAAATTCCTTCCTTAACGCACTTGTTGCAGTTCTCCGTCCTATCTACGGTGTTCTCGATGTTCTTCTCAACGATGCATCGCTCAACCTCTTCGATCTTGTTAAGGTACCGGGCTCAGACGGATATTCTTCAACAATCGTTCCTCTTCTTGAGGCATTCGGCGTTTATAACATCAAGACTCAGTATCAGTACAGAGAAGATACCTATAAGGCATATGATAATATCCTTCTTGATATTATCAATCCTCTTTGGGATAAGGTAGAAGATATTCTCAACGCACCTGTTGAAATGCTTGCAGATATCCTTCCGAACCTTTCACTCTTCTTTGCTAACGACGGATTACTTCAGATAGTTGACAATCTCTTTACTCCGATTTCAGCACTTCTTGAAGCAATTAAGCCAATAGCTGATATCAATGCAATTCTTAAAGCTGCAGGACTTGATGTTCCTAAGCTCCTTAATGAAAAGGTTGGTCTCAATGTTCCTAAGTTTGATCTCTATGATCTTCCCGGAACACTCAAGCCTCTCGTTGGCGCAGACAATGTTGTTGATACACTCAACAGCGTTCTCTCAAAGATTAAGATTAAGGGCACACCGCTCGGAATCGTTCTTCCTGAAATAGACTGGTTCAAACTTGCAAGCCACGGTAAATTCATTCCTAACGCAACTTCACAGGCTGCAACATACGGCGGAAGAATTGCTGTTAAGGCTGACCAGGATGAAACACTTATTGCAGTTCTCAGATTCCTTATAGATACTATTAACTATAAAGATAACTACGACGCAATAGTGAAGCTCATCTCAGGACTTCTCGGCGACAACGTAAGCGCTTCGATTTCCGACGTTATTTCTCAGGTTCTCGGAATGCTCAAGGGTGATTCAGACGAAGTTATTGAACAGCTCGTTGATCTCCTTAAACAATTCGCATAATACACAACAAAAAGGATGAGCTCACGCTCATCCTTTTTTTAGTGTGTAGTGGATAGTGGGTAGTGATTAGAATAATGATTGACAATATTTATATTATATGCTAACATATCCAAAACGAGGTAGTCACTATGAAAAAGCATTTTACAAAACTGAATGCACAGCCACAGCAGCCCAGACAGCAGGTATGGGCTTTTTGGTGCTGTGTTCATATAAGATAGTTTTGTAAAGATATATAAATTACTAAACTGCTGATGAACACATGGTTTATCAGCAGTTATTTTTATTGAAAGGAGAATACTATGAATACGATTAAAGAATACTATAATCACTACGATGAGGATGGAAGACTGTTAAAGAAAAGCAGGCGTCCTGAATATCTGCTCACAATGGAGTATATTGAAAAGTATTTGTCTGACGGTGCGAAAATTCTTGAAATCGGTGCCGGAACAGGCAGATACTCAATTGCTCTTGCTGATAAGGGTTATGATGTTACAGCAGTTGAGCTTGTACCGCACAACATTGACATTATGAAAAAGAAGGTTAAACCCGAACACAACATTAAAATATTTGAAGGAAACGCCGTTGATCTGTCTTTTCTTGAAAATGAAACATATGATATGGTTTTGCTGCTCGGACCGATGTATCATTTGTTTACAGATGAGGATAAGCACGCCGCATTAAGCGAGGCAATCAGGGTTGCTAAAACAGGCGGCGTTATCTATGTAGCATACTGCAACAACGATACCTGTATGTATAAAATGTTTTATGAAAGACGGATACTCGGTTTGCTTGAGAAAGGAATGATTCGCGAGGACTATCATGCTATATCAAGTCCTAACGAAATCTTTGAATTATACAGAAAGCCGGAAATTGACGAGATGATGAAACGCTACAATGTTACGCGTCTGCATTTTGTCGGCGTTGATATGCTTTCGTATGTTGTCAACAACAAGCTCAACAGACTTAACAAAAGAGAATTTGAGGAGTATATGAGATTCCTGCACAGCATTTGCGAGCGTGATGACCTTACAGGCTTTTCAATTCATATGCTTGACATTTTCAAAAAGGAATCATAACCACCAGTGAAACTGGTGGTTTGCACAGGCCCTAGAAGGGCCGCCTACTGGCTCGCCGACTAAAAGTCGGCACTGAAGTTTGGCAGTGCATTACTTTTTCAAGCAGCCGCTCACGTGCGGCTGTTTGTTTTTT
>JAFSRX010000071.1 GCA_017445905.1 Eubacterium sp. | reverse complement strand
GACAAAATCGTTGTTTCAAAACCCGAAAAGATAAACGGTAAAAGACATCAACACCTTGATATCTACTATAACGGAATCGGGATAATTGATAAGATGACGCCTGATGAATTTGCTACCAAGTATTTAAACGGAGAAATCCACAGACCACAGCTTACCACAAAAATGGAAAAAGAAAAAAAGACAGCATAGCATAACTATACTGTCAAATCTACCGCTTGGGGTATACCCTCCTTACGGAATATACCCCAATACGCGAGTATGCAGCGGATTTTATTGTTGCCTTATAGCCTAAAAATACTTTGTCAAAACTGCTTTGCATCCAAAATCAACAGATTTTTTGTCAGAACAATGAATAAAAGTCCATTTGGGCTAGCGCCCTAATAGACTTTTTGAAGCAGTTATGGCGGAAAAGATGCGATTTTTGGACTAACCTTCGTTATGGCACCTCGCCTTTTCTGAGAGAGCTTTTTTAATTGGAAATATACTTTGGGAATAGGATTCTTCTCCTTTTCCATTATTCTTATAAATAAAAAATCGGCTTAAAGCCGATTTTTTATTTGAATATTCTGTCTAAAATTGTCTCTTTTTTAGGTGCTGTTTTCTTTTCAGCAGACTTTTTTGCCTGAATAGGAGTTATGATGTTGAATCCTTCTTCCTGTTCGGGGGATTCGATTTTTTCCTGCTTATACTGTTTGTGTGTCTCCTTTTTAGCATTTAAAAGTCTTTTTTCAAGAGACTTTGTAAGTCCTTCATTATATGTGTAGATATAACCGTAAAACTGCTGACCGTAGTGAGAGCTCATATCTTCATAAGTTCTTACATCGAAATATGTTCCGCCCCAATGCGATTCAGAAATTGTTACGCTACCGTCTTTATTAATCTTTTCAACGATAGCAACATGACCGCTCCAGCATGCAACTGCTCCTTGCTTCGGTTCACTTCCGTAGTCATAGTAGCCGTTTGCCTTATTCATTCCATACCAATCGCCTGCTGAGCCGTGAGTTATTAGCGGAGCCTCACCGTTCATTTCATAAATTCTTCCGTATGCATATGCAACACAGTTTGGCATTGGTGTTCCTGTCTGAGCATAAACGTTCTTTGCTGATGAATAATACGGAATGCTCTGAGACGGTGCTGTCAGTCTTGGTTCGTAGCCGTTTGTATTTGCAAGGGCTACTGTTGGTGTTAATGCCGAAATAATTATTGTAAGTATAATTATAATCGGGATGATAAGCAGGGTTTTCTTCTTAGCCATAAAATACCTTTCCTTTTCGAAAGCAGCGATTTTATTTGCATTGTCCTTGGCATTGAAAATTCAAATCCCGTAAACCTTGCTGGATTTGAGTTCTCAATGCCCTGGCAGGGCATACCTTTTCTGCTTCCGTGCTCAATTGACGGGAATAAAAAATTTTCTCTCAACTTGAGCAATCTCGAAACTCTCTTAAGTTTTCGAATAGACTCGCTTATTTGCTTTTTTGTCGGGCGCTCTTGCGCTCAACGGTGTAAATTATATCAAACGGGATATCCTGTAATCTATAGCAATAAGCACCAAGCATTTTGTAACATTTTTGTAACCTTTGTGGAGTTTCTACAAAATTCGCTGCATTTTATTGACTTTTTAGCAGACATCAGTCTATTATCTCTGATTCCAAACATAAAAAATGCGTTAAGATTTATACATCTTAACGCATTTTTGTATATTTTTTAACGTTTTTAAATAATTGTAATGTAATATTTGTAACAATTACAACATTTGTTGATTATTTTTGCACTAAATTCCCTTAGGAATCCATTTTCCGGCAAATCTGTATGGATTTTCTTCATTATTAACATCATACCATACCTGGGGAAAGAAGATTTTTTCATTCGGAGTTGCTTTTTTAACCTTTTCAAAACCTTTTTTATCGGTTTTAACGCAGACTATAACAAATCTGAAATCCTCCATAAAATCGCTCGGAACACTGATGCTTAGAAAATAATCCTCATAGTTATATTCATATCCGGTATCATACAGTGTTCTGTGGGTAAGTCTGTCCTCAAAGGATTCAAAATCCTTTTCACTCATATTACCGCAGAAGTTATAAGGATAAACATATCCCCCATCATCCTCAGGATTGGTATTGATATAGAAAGCGGCGATAACCCTATACTGTTCCTCCTGATAAAGTGTAGTAAATTTAATTGACTGCGAGGATTTTAAAAAGAGCTTATCCGTTGAATAAAGGCTCTCGAGGTCAACATCCTTTTTATTAAACCTTATTGCTCTGAAATGTTGGTCCTTAGTAATATCGGCATCATTTTCAAGAAATGCTTTATTGTCTTTAAGTATTTCTGAAACATAGGTTTTATAGTTTAAGTCTTCAACTTCAATCTTACCGCGAACAGTCTGATCCTTTCCGTATGCATCACACATTTCTTCGAGTATGCCCTCAGGGAATTCAATTTTATACTTTTCAATATACGGTCTGAGGTATGCCGTTCTTGCAAAATCAATAACCTTAATACTACTTATAACCAAAACGGGAATTAAAACAATAATTCCGGCTATTGTTAAATTTTTCTTAGTACAAAACTTTTTTGAAAAAGCCTTGAACTTAGGCTTGAATTTTTCAAAACCCACTTTGCATATTGAGGGGGAATTTTTAAACCATTCCTTGATTTTTGCTAAAAACTCTTTCATTTAACCACACTTCTTCTTGCATTTTCAACTGCTTTTTTTATAAGCTCTTCGCTGTTCATTGAGCTTTCTGCTGCTTCGACATCGGGAAGCTTTGCTCTTGTTTTCGGATGTTTCGGGGTGAAAACAGTACAGCAATCCTCATAGGGAAGAATTGATGTTTCAAAGGTATCAATCTTTCTTGAAATTCTGATTATTTCATCCTTATCCATTCCGATACAGGGACGAAAAACGGGAAGCGATGATGCTGCATCCGTACACGCAAGGGCGTACATTGTCTGGCTTGCAACCTGTCCGAGGCTCTCGCCTGTTATCAGCGCGCTGCAGTTCTGATGGAGAGCGATAATTTCGCTTATCTTCATCATATACCTTCTCATTATGATTGTAAAGTATTCCTCGGGACAATTCTTTCTTATTTCCTGCTGAATCTCAGTAAAAGGAACAACATAGGTTGTTATAGGTCCGCTATATTTTGCAACTCTTTTAAGAAGCTCCATAACCTTTTTCTCAGCAAGCTCAGTTGTAAACGGAGGGGAAGCAAAATGAACTGCAACAAGCTCTATTCCCCTTTTTGCCATCATATATGCAGCAACAGGAGAATCAATTCCTCCGCTTATAAGCACTGCAGCTCTTCCGCTTGTTCCAACAGGCATTCCGCCTGCGCCCTTAATATTATTACCTCTGATAAAAGCATAATTATCCCTTATCTCAACGGTAACAGTTACATCGGGATTATGAACATCAACTTTTAAATGATTGAATTTCGAGAGAAGAAAGCCTCCGAGTTCCCTTGATATTTCAGGGGATTTCAAAGGAAATTTCTTATCGCTTCGCTTAGCCTCGACCTTAAAGGTTTTTGCCATTGAAAGCTCTTCTCTCAGATAATCCTCGCTGATGTTTCTGATTGAATTCATATCCTTTTCGGCAACTGCAGCGCGGGAGAGCGCGGCAATTCCAAAAACCTTTTTAAGAATTTCAAGCGCTTCATCAAGGTCGGCATCTTCATCTACGCTCTGAACCATAATAGTTGACTGGCTCTTGGTAAAGGTGAACTCACCGAGTTCTTTAATCGCCTTTTTCATGTTTTTTATTAATATATCTTCAAATGTATTTCGGTTGAGTCCTTTTAAAACGAGCTCGCCGTTTTTTATTAGTATTATTTCTCTCATTATGCGGGATAGTCGCTGATAGTTTCGCCTAAAGCGTTAACAAGAGCGTCTATATCCTCCTTCGTTGTATTTCTTGAAAAGCTTATTCTGATTGATTTATCAATAATTTTATCACTCAGCTTCATAGCGGTAAGAACGTGGCTCTTCTTTCCCTTAGCACATGCAGAGCCGTTGCTGACGTAAACGCCGTATTTAGACGATAAATGTTGAACAACTGTCTGGCTCGTCATAAAGCTCGGAACATAAAGATTTATTATATAATCGCTTGCATCATCGGCGCTGTTAAAAATAACGCTGTCAAGTTCTGATAGTTTTTGTTTTGCGTAAGAATTAAGCTCTCTGATTTTTTCAGATTGTTCTTTATAATCAGGGATTAGCTCTACTGCCTTTCCAAAGCCTGCTATAAGCGGCGCTGCCTGAGTTCCCGGGCGCAGTCTTTTTTCCTGCTCGCCTCCGAACATAATCGGAGTTATTCGAACGCCCTTTCTTACATAAAGCGCACCAACGCCTTTTGCGCCGTGAATTTTATGTGAGCTTATGCTGATTAAATCTGCGCCGAGCTTATCGGGTTTTATTTCTGTTTTGGAAAACGCCTGAACGCAGTCAATATGAATCAGCGCAGGCGCATTCGCCCTTCTAACCGCTTTTTTGATTGAGCTAACGGGCAAAACCGAGCCCACTTCATTATTAACATACATCATCGAAACGAGAATTGTTTTATCGTTTATCGCTTCAAATATCTGCTCCTCACTTATTCTTCCCTTTGAATCGGGCATAAGGCGAATTACCTCGAAACCTCTTTTTTCAAGCTCAAGGGCGCATTTAAGAACACTTTCGTGTTCAATCGCAGTAGTTACTATTCTGTTTCCTTTTCTTCTTCCTACCTCGGCTGCGCCGAAAATTGCAAGATTATTCGCCTCTGTTCCGCCCGAGGTAAAATATATTTCCTCGCTTTGTGAATAAAGCGCCTTTGCAATTATCTCTCTCGCATTAGTTATTTCGTCGTTCGCATCAAGCCCAACTTTGTGGAAACTTGAGGGATTGCCGAATTTATCGGTCAGCATTTCATATATTTTATCCGCAACTTCCTTTTCGGGTCTTGTTGTTGCGCTGTTATCAAGATATACCATTATTTTTTGTTTCTTATTTCCTTCATTTTAAGTGCTGCGGCTATAGTTTTAGCGTCTTTAATTTCGCCACTCATAATTTTTTCAATAAGTGTTTCGAACTTCATTTTTCTTATCTGGAGAAATTCATCGTCATCAAGGTTCTGACTTTCAAAATGAAGTTTTTTTGCGCCGTATAGCCTTATTATTTCATTGGTGTATCCAGGTGACGGATAAAGCTCGCCAAGAGAGAAATATTCCTCGGCAACAGCTCCGCATTCCTCTTTGAATTCCCTTTTTCCTGCTTCAAATGGGTCTTCGCCCTTTTCAAGCTTTCCGGCAGGAATTTCATAAATAACCTCTTTATAAGGATATCTAAACTGGCGCACGAGAAGAACCTCATCGTCGTCAGTTATGCCGATAACAGCAACTCCGCCTGGATGGTCAACGCATTCTCTTTTAGCAGTCATTCCGTTACAGAGAGTTATGTCATCCTCGTGCATTGTTAATACTCTTCCGTTAAAAATGCCCTGAACATTATCCGTTCTTTCAAACAAATCAAGCGCAACCGCTTCAATATCTCCTGGCTTTTCTGCAATATAATCAGCGCTGCATTCAATTAACTCAAATTTTGTTCCGTAGCCCCATACAACGCCAATACTTTTAACTCCGTTAGCCTTTGCGCCATCGATATCATAAAACTTATCCCCTACAACTATCGCCTCTTCATTTGTAACACCGAGACCTTCGAGCGCTCTTGCAACTATGCTTTGCTTAGGCTCACAGTCAGCAGTAAACGAAACACCGCAGACAATATCGAAATACTTATAAATATCAAATTTTTCAAGCAGTTCAACAACATATTTTTCAGGCTTTGATGAAGCAATAGCAAGTTTTAAGCCGTCTGCTTTAAGGGATTTGATAAGCTCCTCAATTCCGTCATACAAACAACTTTCGTAAATCCCCTCTTTGCCGTATCTCTCTCTGAACTTTTTAACAAGCTCACTCGCCTGAGAAACATCCTGATTATATTTCTCCTGGAATGTAATAAGGAGGGGAGGACCTATAAAGCAGGATAGCTCTGTCCATTCCTCGCTTTCAATACCGAAACTGTCCAAAGCATATTTTGCGCTTTTCATTATTCCTTCGCCTGTATTACAGATTGTTCCGTCAAAATCAAAAATAACAGCCTTATTGCTCATATTCTCAAGCCTCCGTATTAATCGTCAAATATTATAACATATAAATGTAATTAATACAAATAAATTAATTAATCTTTACTGTTTAAATATTTTATGTTATTATATATAAGTCATAATTTATTTTTTTATAAGGTGGAAGCTATGTTACTTGCCGTAGATGTCGGAAACACCAATATCGTTTTAGGTGTTCTTGATGATGAAAAAATAATAACAACAGGGCGTCTTTCAACAAATATATTTGAAACCGAAGTTGAATACGCAATGAAATTCGACTCATTTCTCAAAATAAACAATGTTGAAAACATTTCAGGCGCAATTATTTCAAGCGTTGTTCCTGCCCTTAACGGAGCTTTAAAAAAAGCTATTAAAATGATAACGGGAGTCAGTGCAATGATTGTTGGTCCCGGTATTAAAACCGGACTCAGCATTAAGATTGACGACCCCTCTCAGCTCGGTGCTGACCTTGTTGTTGGTGCAGTCGCTGCAAAGGAGAAATACTCCTGCCCCATCATTATGTTTGACCTTGGAACTGCAACAACGGGCTTTGTTATCGATAAAAAAGGAGATTTTATCGGTGGAATCATCGCAGGAGGCGTTAAAGCCTCACTGAATGCACTTTCTTCAGGAACTGCGCTTCTTCCCCAGATTGATTTAACAGCTCCGAAAAAAGTTATCGGAACAAATTCAATCGAGAGTCTGAAATCGGGCGCAGTTATCGGAACAGCCGCCATGCTCGACGGATTTATTGAAAGATTTGAAGAAGAACTCGGCGAAAAAGCAAATGTTGTTGTTACAGGAGGTCTTGGAAGAGAGATTTCAAAAAACTGCAAACACAATATAAGCTTTGAAGAAAACCTTTTAATTGACGGACTCAGAATTATTTATAATAAAAATAAGTAAATGGTGATAAAAATGAAAAAAGCATTATCGGTTTTTCTCAGCATTATTATGATATTCTCTTTTGTCGGTAGTCTGCCGATAAACGCACTTGCAGATGATATTATCAGCGGAAGTTGCGGCAACGGAACAACATTTGTTTTAGACAGCAACGGAATCTTAACCGTCAGCGGCAGCGGAAACAGAATGTACGATTATTATGATACAGACGAAACCCGCGCACCGTGGTATGCTAACAGAGAGCAGATAACAAAGGTTGTTATTGAAGACGGCGTAATCAATATCGGCTCAAGAGCATTTCTGGGATGCACAAATCTTGAAGAGGTTTATTTTGGCACGATTGATACAATCGGAGACCACGCATTTTATGATTGTTCTTCCCTTAAAACAGCAATGCTCCCCTCAACATGCTCATGGATTTGGGGCTATGCATTTGAAAATTGCACCTCGCTTCAAAGGGCATACGTTAATTATGTCAGCTCATATGAAGCAACTGTTCCCGAAGGACTTTTCAAGGGCTGCACCTCGCTTGCAGTTTTAGGTCTCGGAACAGGCATACACTGGCTCGGAACGGACTGTCTTGCAGGTTGCGATAATTTTAAAACAATTATTTCGGATAACGGAAATATCAGAGCTTTGGAAGAATATCATTCACTCGGTTGGTCTGAAAGGAGCGGAGAATGCTCAGATAATACGTACAGCTCTCAGAAACTCACCTGGAACTATGATTTAGACAGTGGAACGCTCTGGTTCACAGGCTCGGGCGATATGAAATACTACGAAGAAGGCTCCCGCCCCTGGGATCAGTTCTATGGCGCAATCACTAAGATTGACTTTTCAAATACAGACGGACTTTGCTCAACAACGTCGGACTCATTTCACGCTTTAACCAGCCTTGAAACCGTTGATTTCAAAAACATTCGTGAAATTGGCTGGCGTTCGTTCGGCGACTGCTCAAATCTTAAATACATTGATTTTGACAGCACTTTAACTTCAATCTGGGACTGGGCATTTGAGCGCAACTACTCTCTTGACCATATAACCTTTAAAGAAGGAAGCGAGCCTTTAAGAATACGCAAAGGTGCTTTCAATAACTGCAATAAAACAACCTTCTGGCTTAACTTTCCTTCAAATCTTCGATATATTGAGGACTGGGCATTTTTAGGAACAAAATTCAACTATATAACCTTTGCAACTGCTGATAAAATTGAAATCGGCAACAACGCCTTCGGAACAAAGGACCGTGATTTCTATATCAGATTTTTCGGACCCGCCGGCGTTAACAACGGCGTTTTTGACTGGGTTCAGGAAAACAAGGAAAAATACCGTTATAACTGGTTTTATTATTGCAGCGGTGACCATATTTATGAGCAGACAAGCGTTGCTCCAACCTGTACAAAATACGGATACGACCGTTACGGCTGTAAATACTGTATGGCGGATGAATTTAAATCAAATTATGTTGCAAAAACAGGTCATAGTTTTGTCTGTCAAGGAACTGAAAACGCAAACGTTATCTATAAATGTTCAAAATGCGGTGAAGAAAACTTTGAGCTTTCTTCAGTTGAAATAGACAGCCTTTTCGGTCCCGCAATAAGTAAAACGGCAGGACAGAGCAAATATCAGCAGTCAAACTATAATTCAAAGGTTGACCTCAATGCTGACGGAGTTATTAACGCAAAAGACTTTGCAATGATAAAAAAATCCATTGCAAATGCCTCAACATCAAATAAAGAAACAACTATTACAGCTTCTGAAACATATCAGGAAATCGAAGGCTTCGGCGCTTCTGCTGCCTGGTGGGCTCAGGAGGTCGGCTCATGGGAAAACGCCGATAAAATTCTTGAAATGCTTTATTCAGAAGAAAACGGAATAGGTCTTGATATTTTCAGATATAATCTCGGCGGAGGTTCCGAGGACCAGAAGGACTATGCTCTTTATGTTTCGGGCGCAAGAACTCACTGCTTTATGCAGGAGGACGGTACATATAACTGGAACAACGACCCCGGCGCAATGAACTGCCTTGATTTGGCTCAGCAGTTTAACCCGAATTTAAAGGTTACTCTCTTTGCTAACTCACCGCCGTACTTTATGACAATAAACGGAAAGACCTATGGTCCGCTCAATACTGAGAGCAGATCAAATCTTGCAGAGGCAAATTATCAGGCATTTGCAGATTATATTGCAACTTGCGCTGAGCATTTCATAGACGAGGGATATAACGTTACCGAGGTTTCGCCGATCAACGAGCCCGAATGGGATTGGGCGGGATGGTATAACGGTGACGGAAGTCAGTCGTCAAACCAGGAGGGTTGCCACTATTATTGGTGGGAAGCACGGAACTTCTATAACTATAATATGATACCAACCCTTAAAAACAATTCAAAGCTAAACGGAAAAGTGGAACTTGCCGTATGGGAATGCGCTCAGCTTAATCACGCCTGGTTGTTTAACGACTTTCTCAATAATATCTTTAATTCAAAGGATTATGATTCAAAAGACAGATGGGGAATAAAGCAGGGCGACGGATATGCCAAAACAAACAGCAATATAAGAAGCTACGTTCCCTATCTCGACACTCATTCCTACTGGGCAAGTGAAAACGACAGAAGAATTGTTGCAGACACTCTAAGCGGTGAGTTTTTCGGACAGAAGGTTAAATGCTCAGAATACTGCCAGATGACCAACGATGCTAACTCAGGTGTTTTAGGTCATATTCAGAACGAGGGCAACACAAACGGAATGACCATCGACTACGGACTTGCGCTTGCAGATATTATGTATCAGGATTTTACAATTCTGAATGCAACCGAATGGGATTGGTGGACCGCTTGCGGAAAGGGCATTTATCCCGACAGTCTTCTTTATATAAACGACAGTAACCACAGTGATATTCAGCCGTCAAAACGTTTTTGGTGTATGGGTAACTTCTCAAAATTCGTTGACGTCGGCGCAAAGAGAATTAAGATTGAAACCGCCTCGGATTTCGGTGCAAATCTTCATACTAACAGAACATATCACTGGACCTTCCACGATGATGATAACAATATAACAAATGAAGGCGTTGACAAGAATAACTATATTGAAGAGCTCGCCTTTCTCAATCCGGACGGAACTATTGCTATCATCTATATCAACAACTCAGATACCATTGAATATACAAAAATTCAAGGTACAAATAAAACAAAATTCAACTCATTCGTTACAAGCGACACTATGGATTTAAAGAATTTTCAAAGCGCAGGAATTGACGAGGCTGTCTGCATTCCTGCACGTTCGCTTACAACAGTAGTACTAAGCTAATAATTCATTATAAGGAGGACTAATATAATGAAAATTGATTCTATTTGCGTTCAGGGCGCATACGAACCGAAAAACGGAGAACCGAGAGTTATTCCAATTGTTCAGAGCACAACATATAAATACGACTCATCGGTTGAAATGGGAAATCTCTTTGACCTTAAGGATTCAGGCTACTTCTATTCACGTCTCCAGAATCCAACCTGTGACTATGCCGCTGCGAAGATTGCGGCTCTCGAAGGCGGCGTTGCGGGAATGCTAACTTCATCGGGTCAGGCGGCAAATTTCTATGCAGTATTCAATATTGCTCAGGCTGGCGACCACATTGTTTCCTCCTCCGCTATCTACGGCGGAACCTTTAACCTTTTCAATGTAACGATGAAAAAACTCGGCATTGATTTCACTTTCGTTCCGCCCCACGCAACCGAGGAAGAAATTCAGGCAGCTATAAAGCCAAACACTAAGGCTATTTTTGGTGAGACTATTTCTAATCCGAGTCTTGATATTATGGATATTGAAACCTTCGCTAAGGCTGCTCATAAAAACGGAATTCCGCTCATCATTGATAACACCTTTGCAACTCCGATTAACTGCCGTCCCTTTGAGTTTGGCGCAGATATCGTTACTCATTCAACAACAAAATATATGGAGGGCCACGCTTCAACAATCGGCGGCGCAATAGTTGACTCCGGCAATTTTGACTGGACTCAGAACGATAAATTCCCCGGTCTTACAACTCCCGATGAAAGCTACCATGGAATAGTTTATGTTGAAACCTTCGGCAAGGGCGCATACATAACAAAGGCAACTGTTCAACTTATGAGGGACCTCGGCTCTATTCAGGCTCCTCAGAATGCATTTCTTCTCAATGTTGGACTCGAAACTCTTCATCTTCGTATGCCCCGTCATTGTGAGAACGCACTCAAGGTTGCTCAATATCTTAAAGCAAATGATAAAATCAACTGGGTTAAATGCGCTATGCTTGATGAGGACGACCAACACGACTTAGCGGCAAAATATATGCCAAACGGGACCTGCGGCGTTGTTTCCTTCGGTATTAAGGGCGGACGTGAAGCAGCAACAAAATTTATGGATTCATTAAAACTCGCTGCAATAGTTACCCATGTTGCAGACGCAAGAACCTGTTGTCTGCATCCTGCTTCAACAACCCACCGTCAGCTCACAGACGAACAGCTTGAGGAATGCGGAGTAAGTCCTGACCTTATTCGCTTCTCCTGTGGAATTGAAAGCGCAGAGGATATTATCGCTGATATCGAACAGGCGCTTAATGCATAATTTATAATAATAAAACAAATTGGGAGGGGCAACCCTCCCAATATTATGAAATTTCGAGGCAAAAATGAAAGATACCTGGCAAAAACAAAATAATAAACTCAAAACAATTGATTTAGCGTATATCGGATTATCTGCGGCACTCATTGCAGTATGCTCGTGGATTTCAATTCCTTTAACAGTTCCGATAACGCTTCAGACTCTTGGCGTATGCCTTGTTTCAGGACTTTTCGGAGCAAAAAGAGGAACACTCTCGGTATTTATCTACATTCTTCTCGGTGCTATCGGCGTTCCTGTTTTTTCAGGATTTAAGGGTGGTATCGGAGCTCTTTTCGGAGCAACGGGCGGATACATTATTGGATTTATCTTCACTGCTCTCATCGTCGGAATTGTCAGCGATAAAACAGAGGGCAATTTTTTGAAAGTCTTAATTGCAATGATTGTTGGCGTTTTAATCTGCTACGTTTTCGGAACTGCCTGGTTTGCAGTTGTATATGCTAAGACAAGCGAGCCTGCAAGCCTTAAAACGATTTTAGGATGGTGCGTTTTGCCCTTCCTTCTCCCCGATGCAGTTAAAATAATCCTTTCAGCAGTTTTAACCAATAGGTTAAAGAAATTCATAAAGAAAAGAGATGCCTGATCGCATCTCTTTTTTGCTTCTTCTTAGTGCCTTGTATCGTCAGTAAAAACCTCGCAAAATCTTGCCGCAAATGCAGGTTCTTCATTCCCTGCATATAGATGGCTCACATCGCCGAAATACATACAGCGGAATGTTGCCGTTCCCTCTTCCCTTTCTTCTGAAACAATTCTTGTAACTGTTGAGGGAAGCGCAACAAAATTATGCCAGAGCGGCATTGGCGAAATACCGAAAATATGGGATAAAATAACAGCCTCAACCCCAAAATGACAGAAGAGAAGAATTTTATCCTTGTTTGGTTTAACAACATCATATGTTCTTCCGTTATGAATATAGCCGTGCTTTTCAAGAAGCTCATCAATACCCTTGCAGACTTCCTCATATCTCTGAGGCACATTATCGCTCTGCATCAAATCAACATCAAGCCATTTATCATAGGAATAATAATCGTATATGTTACACCAGTAACTCGGTTTTCTGTCCCAACAATGAGTTATTTCACCGTCAAGAATAACATTCCCGCGAAATTCGTGAAGCCAGTCATAAACAGTCGGCTTCATTTTTATTTTTTCAAGAGTATATGAAACGGTCTTTTGAGCTCTACCCATCGGTGAGCAATAAACTGCGGCAAAGCTCTGTTTTGAAAGTCTTTGAGCCAGAAGTTTTGCTTCTCTCTCGCCTTTTTCAGTTATACTGTCATGCTCATAATCAGGCTCAGCATGCCTTGCAATCCATATTTCCATAACAATTCTCCATAATAATCTTAAACTCAGTTCACTCGAAGCGGAGTGGTTCGCAGAACCGCCCGTATTCGATATGAACGGGGTTTCCAAAGGGGCATTGAGTCTAGCTCTCGCCCCTTTGGTTGCTTTCTTGGCTCTCGTCTAAACATATTCTGCGATTGAAGCATTTTGCTTGCAAAATGCTATTAATCGCTCCATATGTTTCTCCTCTCAAATCAAAATGTTTTGCATTTTGATTTGTATTCCGATGCGGATACTTGTACCGCATCGGAGAGGAAGAACATCCGTAGTGATTGTTTAGAGTTTATTCTATAAACTCTTTCAATCACGCAGAATGTTCTGACGATTTCGCAACTCGAAAGAATGGTGGAAAAATTAGTTTAATTCATTTCAAATGGATAAACTAATTTCATCTGTCTTCTGCATTCATCCATTATTCTCATACACTCTTTAGTTGCCATAAAAGGTATATAATCCGATTCCTTTTTACCTGCTCTGATTTCTTCAGCCGCTCTTGTAAACTCAGTCAGATAGTCGGTTTTGCCCTTGAAAACTTCTTTTTTCTCTTTTGTTTTAAGCGTTGCTTTATCAGCCATATGAAAGAAAAGCGGCAGGCTGATTTCACCTTCAGTTCCCTTTATATAACAGCTCTCCTTAAGAGTATCAAGCGCCATATTGAGCGTACATTTAAACCCTTTATAATAAAGAATAACCGTTTCTTTAATATCTATTCCGTTTTTAAGAGTTCCGCTGCACTCGATTTTATCAGGATATCCAAAAATATTATAGCAATATGTTATCGGATAAATCCCGATATCAAGAAGTGCTCCGCCCGCAGTTTCAGGAGTTAAAACGCGTGAGTTTTTCGACATCATAAGTCCCGGAAAAGCATAATCAATCTTAACATCCTTAACTTCTCCGATTTCGCCGCTTTGTACCCATTTTTTAACCATCAGCGCAACATCGGAAAACCAGGTCCACATCGCTTCACAAAAATATACATCATTCTCTTTAGCCGTCTTAATAAGAATATCAACATCATTTTCACAGACTCCGACAGGCTTTTCACATAAAACGGGTTTTCCCTTTTTCATTGCTCTTGTTGCATAAGCAACATGGGAAGTGTGAGGAGTTGCAATATAAACTGCGTCAAAATCATCAGAGCTAATGCATTCTTCAAAATCATCATATGCCCTCGCGCCTTGCTTTTTTGCAAAGGATTCAACCTTTTCTTTATTTCTTCCATATACAGCAGTTATAATATGGTTTCCTTTTTCAATACTTTTTGCTGTCGATTTTGCAATGTTTCCGCTTCCGATATATGCCCATCTGAATTTTCTCATAATAATCTCCTACCTATTTGCCTCCCTTGTATAAGGGAGGTGTCACGAAGTGACGCAGGGATTTACTCACCTCTCAAATTATTTTATTATTTCTTCTTTCCATTTATCAATCAGTTCTTCCAAGCTCCAGGCTGCATTAGCAGGACTTGTTGAAGGAAGACAAACAGAATTCATGTTTATCTCAGGCTCTATATATTCTTTATAAAGTTTATCAGCCAATTTGCCGTTAGTGAATACAGCCCTTATATCAGTTGAATCAATTATTTCACTAATATCATTTGTAACAACATTTTTTATCGAACTATCCGAAGATCCAACAATCTCACAAGAATGAATAACATCCCAAACAGCTATGTTGTTATTGATCAAAAAGGTTTTCTTGTCTTGAATTGTAATCGGAATTGAAGAATTATATACTCCGGTTAATACTTTCCAAAACCTGTTTTGAGGATGCCCGTAGTAAAAGCCTTCCTCTCTTGACTTAACAGAGGGAAAAGAGCCTAATATAAGTATTTTAGAATCACTGTTCCATATTGGATCAATAGGGTGAATAATGCTATTATTTTCCATTTTTCTTCTCAAAATATCTCACTGCATACGAGCAAACGGGTATAATATCTATTCCTCGCTTTTCAGCTTCATCAATAACACATTCAAGAATTTTTTTTGCAAGCCCCTGTCCCTGATAATCAGAATTTACAACAGTATGTGTTATAACCCATGAACTGCCACTATCTTCATATGTGCAGTAACCGATAATATTTTCATTATCAATAATAGCTGCTCTTTTGTTATTCTCTTCAAATTTAATTTTCATAATATCACCTGTAACAATAATATCAAATATAAGTTATAATGTAAACATTAATTATTCATTCTTAAATTAAGAAATCTCGGGAAGCTGCCCTCTCGACAAAAAGTCAGATGACTTTTTGGTGAGCCATTTTAAATGATAAAACAGTGCCAACCAGTACAGACATAAAGAAAAGCAGGTCAAATGACCTGCTTTCTTTATGTCGGCATTACCTGCGTCAGAACAAATTATGCGATTGAAGCATTTTGAACAAAATGCTATGAATCGCTACATATGTTCTTCCTTTTCCCCAAGAAGT
>JAFSRX010000070.1 GCA_017445905.1 Eubacterium sp. | reverse complement strand
CGTGTCGATGGTTCGATTCCGTCCGGAAGCACCAAATATGCGGATTTAGCTCATTCGGTAGAGCGTCACCTTGCCAAGGTGAAGGTAGCGAGTTCGATCCTCGTAATCCGCTCCAGAACAAAAAGCACCCATTCGGGTGCTTTTTGTTCTGGAAAAGCGGACGAGACTCAATCAGGGCAATTTGCCAACGGCAAATAAAAACAGTCTGGCGGACTGTTTTGGTGCCCGTGTGCGTGCCGGAGAGCGCGAAAGTGTGCCGAGCGAGTCTCGTAATCCGCATTTTCGTAATTAGCAAACATTTAAGTATTTTTAACTTATTGTAATCTTTTGATATATTGACAGACTTATATATTAGTGATATAATATTTTCATTATGTTACAAAGGAGTAATAATATGAAAAAATCAATTAGTTTAGTGTTATCAATCATTATGTTGTTATCTACATTGGCAGGTTTCAACCTTACTGCGTATGCAAATTGGGTGTCAGATTGCAAAAATGTTGATTTAAACACATGGTACGGCGCCGTAGTTACTAATTACGACTACGATTCTAATGAAAATTCTTATTTAAAGGGCTGTTATTTCACGCTTCCCGCAGCAGGAAAAATTACCTTTAAAGCACGTGCAAATTCAGAATACGATCTTCCTACCGACTTCATGATTTTTAAAAGCAATAATTTAGAAAATCCTCTAAGAAGTACTTATAATGGCGATTTTTTCGATGAACTTGATTACTACAGCGGATTAGGCTGTTATCAAGATAGCTTTGCAGTTACTCTATCAAAGGGCTCATATTATTTAATGATGGATTTACACGGATATGTTGAGAGCGGATATTTTGACTATTCTCTTTCTTTTTATCCTCAGTTTTCAAATGTTTCTTTAACAAAGGTTGTTGCATTAAAGAAAGGCTTTAAAGCAACCTGGAAAAAGGCTTCAAGCGCAACGGGCTATCAGATTCAGTATTCAAGAAACAGCAATATGTCCTCTGCAAAAACTATAACCTGTCTAAAAAACACAAAGGTTTCTTATGCAACACAAAAGCTTAGTGCAAAGAAAAAGTATTATGTTAGAATAAGAACATACAAAAAGATTAAAGGTAGCGGCATTAATAAAACATATTACGGCAAATGGTCTTCTAAGAAAACCGTTGTTACAAAGAAATAATTTAAATAACGCTTAATATTAACATGAGAAAAAATGATATGTTAATTACAACGCTTATAAAAAGGTTAAAACAAAGTAATTTATAATTCTTTTAAGGGAGGGTTTACACCCTCCCGTTTTTATAAACACTTTTGTGAAAGAAAAAGTTTACGGTTAATCCTGGTTTCTATTTGGCTGTTTTTTACAGCCCCTGTTTAGCGCATTTTGTTTTTTGCGTCGTCATAATATCCTGCGTGATTAAAACATTTTGAGAACAAAATGCTTCAGTCCTGTAATATGTTTGGAGGAGTACAGCAATGTTCGCAAGAGAAAAAATTTCTGTGTCTTTTTCAAAAGTCTTACAGCGTGTCGAAATATTTTTATTATTTTCAGTATAAAGTATTGACAAAGTTTATATAATCTATTATAATAATTCCCGTTGCAAATAACAAATGGCACCATAGCCAAGTGGTAAGGCAGAGCTCTGCAAAAGCTTTATGCCCCAGTTCAAATCTGGGTGGTGCCTCCAACAGGAAAGACCCTTGATTATTGTCAAGGGTCTTTTTTATGAAAATTTTGAAAGGACTGATTAATATTGCAAATTATAAAAAACAAATCGCTTATATTTCTTTTGCTGATATTCTTATTATCAGTTCTTTTGTCTTCTTGTTCTAAGGAATTGGAAGGGAAATATATTCCTGAAGACCAATATAATTCTGAAATTATATTTGATTCCATTGAATTTAACGGTAGTTATGTTCAGATTGAAGCCGGCGGACAGAGCATTTTTGTTAAATATAAGATTGAAGGAGATGCTTTTTCAATTCCTGAAAATTCAGTTACTATAAACTCTGAGAATGTTCCTGATGTTTTTGTTTATAAAAAATTAAGCCATTCCTCATTTAAGCTTAATGACATTGTTTATGTTATTGAGGATTCATTAAAAAATCAGGATAGGGATTTAGGAAGCTTTGATGATGAACTGACAACTGAAGATTTAATTGATGAATACATAGAGAGTCCTTCATTTCAGAAGTTTATTGATTCTTATGCGGAAAAAACTGAAGCTGCAGGTAGGGTTATTGTTGACGCTTATGCCTCAGGTGATACTTTATTAATTGAACACAAATATAAAAAAGCTGTTGATGATGAATCATTTAAGAAGGTAAGTAAACACTATAAAAAATATCTCAACGCGCTAAAAAAAGATAAAAAGAAAATAAAAGCATTTAAAAAGATTAAGAAGTCGTCAAAGATTAATGGCATGAAGCTGAAATTTGTTGTTGTTGATTCTAATGGTAAATTCATTGCTGAAAAGAACTTCTGATTAAAACATAAGGGATACCTCATTTTTTGAGATATCCCGGTTTTTATTTTTTTTCGATATAAACGCTTGTTGAAGGATATGCAAATGATGCACCGTTTTCTTCAATAATTCTTTTAACGTTAAAGTTAACTTTGTTAAATACCTCTAAATGTTCTCCCAAGTCCGACTTTACTGAATAACAGAATATTGAAATATTTAGGCTTGAATCATCGAGCTTCGTGAAATTAACTCTGATTGGCTCATTAAGAACTTCTTCATCATTTTTAAGGTATTCTTTTATATCATTAATACACTTTTCAAGCAGCTCGTTTGGAGTTGAATATAAAAGACCGATATCAAATTCCATTAATCTATGATCAATTCTGCTTAAATTCGTTATTGATGAATTTGCAACAGACGAGTTAGGCAGGGTAACAATGCTGTTTTCAAGTGTTTTGATTGTTGTTGAACGCATAGTTATATCCGTAACAGTTCCCATAATCGAATCGGTTATAACAAAATCGCCAACAATAAAAGGTTTTTCAAAAACAATAATAAATCCACTTATGAGGTTAGAAACTGCATCCTGAGCTGCAAGAGAAACTGCAAGACCTCCAACTCCGAGACCTGTTAAAAGTCCGTTTATATTATATCCGAGTTCGCTTATAATCATAACAATGCCGAACAAAACAACAACTATTTTAAGAATATTGCTGATAAATCTGATAGCAGTAAGATTTGTCTTATCGTTTTCAGTTAACTTCATAAAGGATCCGATATTTGCAGAAAGATAATTAATAATTGCCCAGCATATTAAAATGATTATTGTAATTTTGAATACCTTAACAACAACTACTGATTTAAAGTTTAGCTGAAGAGCAATAAATAAGCCAAAGATAAAAAAGAAAATCGAAAGAGGCTTTAGCATTGTTTTAATAAAAGATTCCTTCTTTTCTTCACTATCTTTAAAAGCAAATTTTGATAAAATAGAAAGCAGAAATCTTGAAACAAGATTTCTTAAAACAACAAATAAAATAAATACTATTATGCCAGCAATTATTCTGACAATTTTATCATTCTCGTTTAAAAAACCAATTATTATATTGAAGTAATCTCTCATAAATATTTGCCTCCTTTAATATTATGTTAAAACGAAATAACACTAAATGCAAGAAAAAATTTGTTAAAATATACAATATATTTTGATTTTTTAATCAATCATATTTACAAATTGTTTACAAAATCAAGTGAATATCTTAAAAATTATTATTGAATTTTCAGGGGATTAATGTTATACTAACTTAGTACTTATAAGGAGGGGACTGCTTTGAGTAAAGAAAAGAAGCTTGCAAAAAAAGAAAAAAAGGCAGCTAAGAAGGCAGCTAAACTTGAAAAAAGTCAAGCAGCCGCTTATGCTAAACTTGTTAAAAAGATAGATAAGAAAAACGCTAAAGCTGAAAAGAAAGCAAATAAGAAGGGCAAGCCATTTGTTCCAACTCCTGTTCCAACTCAGGAAGAAGCATTCGCAGCTGCAGGCGGAAGTAAGGCAAAGAAGATTATTCTTCTTATAATACTTATTCTTTTAATCTGGTACTTAATCTACTTTCTTGTTATGTGGTTCCAATATACTCCACCTGTTTTAAGCCCCGAAGAAGAAACAACTGCAAGTGCTGAAATTGGTGAATATGACAGATATGAGAATCCTCATAAAATAACAACAACACCTGATTATTCAGTTGCTGAAGCAAAGGCTCTTCTGAAACAGGTTCTTCACGATAACTGGAAACAGCTTGGTTACCATGGTGATCCTTCATCCGGCTCAATTAACTATACTTCGAGAATAACAAACATCAACAATTCTGATTGTTATGTTTTCTCGGCTGGCGGAAGAACATATGCAGTTTCAGTTAAGCTATCATCAGTTTATATGTATTCTGGCGGAAAATATATTCCGGTAACATTTAAGAATACAAATTATATTTTCAATTAACTTAAAATAAGGAGAAGGTAGAAATGCTTTCTCCTTTATTTATAGAAAAAGCTGCCCGCTTGTGCACAAGTCCGTAAAAAATGGACAATAGAAAAAAGAGCCCCCTTGGTGTAGAATATACATCAAGGGGGAATTTTCATGCCAAAAAGTTATGAACACTGGTATTGCGTGTCATGCAAAAGTACAATCTGCTTTCAGTTGTTAGGCGTAAGAAGTTTCACTATTGCAGTCAATATCTTCATCGCTATCCAAACATTCTGAACAGAGAGTTTACTGCAGAAAGACCGAATCAAAAGTGGGTTACTGACATTTCATATATCAAAACATCGGAAGAATTTCTCTATCTTTCTGTCATTCGTGATTTGTACGACAACAACATTCGTATTCAAACTAAAACAAAACTGACACCTTTGGAACAAAGATGTCAGTTCGTTTCTTAAAACTTAATATTCTACCTTGGTAGGCTGTTTTTGTGCTGTCTGCACAACCTGGTGCAGTTCATTGAGCGGACAGCTCTTATTATTTATATACTCCAAGTCTTCTGATTAAGCCTAAATAATAATCCTTTTGCATTGGGTAGCTATAAACAATATGTTCAAGAACTTGTTTGAACTTAATCTGATTTCTCTTTTTGTCATCAGGATTGCTTATATTTATTTCATCAAAAATTTCAGGATTATCTTTAATTGTAACTCGTAGTTTTCCTTTTTCGTTTTGCTTACATTTAACAAGAATTCCGTTGTCGGTAAATTCAGCGCTAACGTCACCCTCAGTTTTTAAATCAAATTTTAGCTCATCGTTCTGAGGATATGTATAGACAAATAACTCTTCTTTTCCGCTTTTTCTTATTATGTAGTCGTAGCAGAAATCGGAACTGCGGTTCATAAGCTTTATAAGCTGAGTTTTCTGTTCACTCGGAGTTTCATATGCTGCAATCTTTAAAACTGCTGCTTCGCCCGTATATTCATCAATTTTAAGCGCAATTTTGTCCGTTAGTATCTCGTCAAATTCAAACACTGAGTAATTATCAATTATTCCTGTTTCAAACTGGTAGCTTCCAATTTTCAGCGTTGCATTTAAAATCTTATTTTCTTCATCGGGAGAGCCATAAATTGCAATTTCTTTAATACGCCGTTTTTCAGGCAGAGCAAACATAACAATTCTATTTTTGTCGTCATTATCTGCAATCCACATATCGGAGCAGGGGAGATAATCAGATTTTGTAATATCCTCGCTCTCAGCAAGTTTAAAAGACGTTATTGAATCTGCATTTCCGCTTGTTGCCATAACCTTTGCATCACATAATATGCTGTCTGTTCTGCGCTTCCAGAAAACCTTATCTCCGTTAAGAATACCGTTTGCATGGTCTGTTGCTGTCTGAGAGCAGTGCATCATCATTGCTCTGTATGACCTTGAATTCTGCATAACTCTTGAAAGAAATTCATCTGCAACAGGAAAACGCATTCTCTCGTTCCATTCATAGATATTATTTTCATCCATCAAAAGAGATTTTGATTCCTTTCTTGTTGAAACAATATTAAGTGAATAGTAATCCTGTTTTCCGTTCCATGCTGTTGAATAACCGAAGCCTTTATAAACAACGGGAGTATAGTCAAGACCTTCACGAAGAATATTGTCCATCGCTTCTTCAAAAAATAGGCTGATAGCTCTGTGGTCAGGATGAGAGTCATAATCACAGCAAAATAGTTCATCAGGTCTGTATTTTTTAATTACATCTTCAAAATCTTCAACAATATTTTTTCTGGTATATTTTCTTCCTGTTTTAAATGCAGGATGAGTTTTTGAGCCATATGTTTCGGTGTAGCCTTTTATTGAGGTGTATTCCTCATCATTGTCTGCATTGTATATGTGAACGCCGTCTTTAGTAAGAGAATCACTATATCCGAGAAAAATTATGTTTTCCTCGGGAATAGAATAAACCTTAGCAACATCAAGCGCTTCTTTAATTCTTGTCTGACCGATACCGTAGCAGTCGCCGTTAGTTAAGAAAACAATTCTAACGTCAGAGCCGTTTTTAATATACTGTTCAATAACTCCTCCGAAAACATTAATTTCATCATCCTCATGGGGTGCAAAAAACATAACGTTTTTGTTTTCAAAAAACACTTTATTACTTGAATCCGTGGGTTGATATCTTGTGTTTTCGTTAACATAGCTTTCTACAATCAGGCTCAGAATAAGCGTTATCAGAAGAATTGCAGATGTTATCAAAAGAACTGAGTATCTGCCTTCTTTGCTTATATTAGAGAATGTAAATATACAAGACGAAATATCGTATAAAGCAAGAAGGAAGTATATCTGAATCATTCTTGATTCAATGTGAATATAGAATGCGCCTATAAACATAATAAAAAGAGCACTTAAATAATTGAGAATGCTGACAGATATTATCATTCCGATAATAAAAAGGATAATTGCGAAAAGAAGCTCTGCACCTATAAATGAGAACGCAAAACCTTTTTTTTCAAATTTTTTAATTTTACTCCAATTAACTTTTATCATATTCTTCTCCTCAGTTTTTAAGTGAGTGCAGTGGAGCAGGTATTCTGCCGCCTCTGTTTATAAATTTTTCAGGTGAGTGAGTATTAACAGGCATAACAGGACCGCTTCCGAGAAGTCCGCCGAATTCAAGTTCATCACCAACTTTTTTACCTATAGCGGGGATTATTCGAACAGCAGTTGTTTTTGAATTAACCATTCCTATTGCAGCTTCATCAGCAATAATGCCGCTGATAACTTCAGGTGTTGTATCACCAGGAATAACAATCATGTCAAGACCAACGGAACAAACAGCAGTCATTGCTTCAAGTTTCTCAATAGTCAAAGCTCCGCTTCGTGCAGCGTCAATCATTCCTGCATCTTCGCTGACAGGAATAAATGCTCCAGAAAGACCGCCAACGCTTGATGAAGCCATAACGCCACCTTTTTTTACTGCGTCATTAAGCAATGCCAAACAAGCAGTTGTTCCTGTTCCACCGCACTTTTCAAGACCTATTTCTTCAAGAATATATGCAACAGAGTCACCAACAGCAGGGGTTGGAGCAAGTGATAAATCAACAATTCCGAACGGAACTCCAAGTCTTGAACTTGCAAGCGTTCCAACGAGCTGACCCATTCTTGTAACTTTAAAGGCTGTTTTCTTAATCAGCTCAGCTATTTCATTAATTGAATAATCGGGGTACTTAGAAACTGCTGCACGAACTACACCGGGTCCTGAAACGCCGACATTAATAACACAGTCAGGCTCAGATACGCCGTGAAATGCTCCTGCCATAAAGGGATTATCCTCGGGTGCGTTACAGAAAACTACGAGTTTTCCTGCTGCAATACAATCGTTATCTTTTGTCAGTATAGCTGCTTCCTTAATCTTTTCGCCCATAATTTTTACAGCGTCCATATTTATACCGGCTTTAGTTGAACCGATGTTAACAGAAGAGCAAATATGTTCTGTTTGAGCAAGTGCCAGCGGTATAGATTTAATTAGTTCAAGATCACCTTTAGCAAAGCCTTTTTGAACAAGTGCACTGTATCCGCCGATGAAATTAACTCCGATTGTCTGAGCGGCTTTTTCAAGAGTGAGGGCGTATTTAACAGGATCTCCGCCACTTATTCCGGCAAGAAAAGAAATTGGGGTAACGCTGACTCTCTTGTTAATTATCGGTATTCCGTATTCCTTTTCAATATTTACTCCTGTTTCAACAAGCCTTTCAGCTTTTCTGCAAATTTTGTCGTAAACCTTATTGCAGGAAGCGTTTATATCACTGTCTCCGCATTCAAGAAGTGAAATGCCCATTGTTATAGTTCTTATATCAAGGCATTCATCTTCAATCATCCTAATTGTTTCAAGAATATCATAAGAATTAATCAAGACTAAGCCTCCTATATTCTGTGCATCGAATTAAAAATATCCTCATGCATTGCATGAATAACAAGTCCGTTATCATCGCCGTATTTGGCAAGTTTATCACTGAATTCAGTGAAATCAATAGTGCTCTGAGATGTGTCTGCAAGCATTATCATACAAAACATATCCTGAAGAATAGACTGAGTTACTTCAAGAATATTTACGTTACATTCAGCACAGAGATTTGAAACCTTTGCCAGAATTCCTACCATATCTTTTCCAACTACTGTAATTATAGCTCTCATAATGCATCTACTTTCTAAAATTAATATAAGAATTATATCAAAATAATAATTATTTTTCAATAAATCTTCAAAATATATTTAATTTTTTATCCATTTGTGTTATATTACTACTGTTAAAGGGGAATTGACATTGAAATATAAGAATATTTACGATATGCATACTCACTCAGATAACTCTTTTGACGGAAATCATTCCTGTATATTGCTCTGTGAGGGAGCTTGTTCAAAAGGAGGAGCTGGTATTGCAATTACAGATCACTGTGATATAGACGGAAAAGACTATGATTTCAGGGCTTTTTCAACTAATCAGTATGTTGAGGCGTTCAAAGCTAAAACCGCTTTTAAAGATAGGCTTGATGTTTTAATCGGTATTGAACTCGGGCAGGGAATTTACGAAAAAGAAATGAGCCTCGCTATACTCAATAAATTTAATTATGATTTTATTCTCGGCTCAATACATAATCTTGAAAATACAGAAGATTTTTATTTTATGGATTATTCTGATAAGGATATAAAAAACTTGCTGACTGAGTATTTTAAATGTGTTTTAAAACTTGCTCAGTGGAATAAAACAGATTCGATAGCACATTTGACTTATCCTTTAAGATATATTACCGGAAGAGATGGAATCAAGGTTGATATTTCTGATTATTATGATATAATTGATGAAATATTTAAAACAATAATTTCAAACAATAAAGCGCTTGAACTTAATGTTTCGGGACTTTATTCTGAAATAGGGGATACTCTGCCCAATATTTCACTTATTAAGAGATTTCATGATATGGGTGGAAAATATGTAACAGTTGGCTCAGATTCCCATTATTATGATAGAGTTTGTATCGGCATTGATAAGGGATATGATATTCTGAAAAAATGCGGATATAGCCAATTTACAATTTTTAAAAACAGACAACCGATACTAATTGACATTAAATAGGAGATGGATATTATGGAAACATTACTTGATTTAATTGAAAAAAATCCAAGACTCAGCAATGCTGAGCTTGCTGTTTTGCTCGGCACATCCGAAGAAGAGGTTGAAAAGAAGATAAAAGAACTTGAAAACGGCGGAATTATCAAGGGATATCGTGCAATTATCGATAAGGATAAAACTCAGAATCAGAATGTTACTGCGCTGATTGAAATTCAGGTTCATCCTAAATACGACCACGGATTTGAAGAAATAGCAGAAAGAATTTCAAACTTCCATGAGGTTGAAAGTGTTTATCTTATGAGCGGAGGATATGACCTTTGCTGTCTTGTTAATAATAAGACCTTCCAGGAGGTTGCATTGTTTGTTGCTAAGCGCCTTTCAACACTTGAAGATGTTATTTCAACAAAAACTAACTTTATACTCAAGAGATATAAAGAACAGGATGTTATTTTGTTTGATTCACAGTCAGATGACAGGAGGACAATTTCACTTTGATTGACTATGAAAGATTTTTAAATAAAAAGCTTACTGACGTTAAACCATCGGGAATTCGTAAATTTTTTGCTATTGCCGAAGAAATGGATGACGTTATTTCGCTCGGCGTCGGTGAGCCTGATTTTAAAACTCCCTGGCATATTCGCCAACAGGGAATTGAATATCTTGAAAAAGGGAAAACCCGTTACACTTCAAATTCGGGTCTTATTGAACTGAGAGAAGAGATAACAAGGTATTATAAAAGAAAATTTAATATTGAATATGATGCTAAAAGTGAAGTTCTTATCACTGTAGGCGGCTCAGAAGGCATTGATATGGCAATAAGAGCAATGGTTGAGCCGAGTGATGAGGTTCTTATCGTTGAGCCTTCATTTGTATGCTATAAACCCATTGTTGAAGTAAGTTCAGGTGTTGCAATTCCTCTTGTAACAAAGCAGGAAAACGAGTTTAAGCTAACACCAGAGGAGCTTATAAATGCTATTACAGAAAAAACAAAGCTTCTTGTTCTGCCTTTCCCGAATAATCCTACAGGCGCTATTATGACGAATGACGAACTTGAAAAAATTGCAAAAGTTTGTATTGAAAAAGACATTTTTGTTTTATCGGATGAAATATACAGCGAGCTTACATATACAAAAGAAGGGCATACTTCCATAGCTTCTATAGAAGGTATGAAGGAGAGATGCATTGTTATAAACGGTTTTTCTAAAACCTATTCAATGACAGGATGGAGACTCGGATATGCTCTCGGTCCTGCTGCAATTATTCAGCAGATGACAAAGCTTCATCAGTTTGCAATAATGTCTGCTCCGACTAATTCTCAGTATGCAGCAATAGACGCTCTTAAAAACGGTGATAAAGATATTGAGAAAATGAGAAGAGAATATGATATGAGACGTCGTTTTATTGTTGACGGATTTAATAAAATCGGACTTGAATGTTTTGAGCCGAAGGGTGCATTTTACTGCTTCCCGTGTATAAAGTCAACCGGACTTTCAAGTGAAGAGTTTTGCGAACAGCTCATTAAATCCAAAAAGGTTGCAGTTGTTCCGGGAAATGCTTTTGGAGATTGCGGAGAAGGCTTTATCAGAGTTTCATATTGTTATTCAATAGATAATATTAAAGATGCATTAAAAGCAATAGGTGAGTTTGTTAATGAAATCAAAGGCAACAGTTAATGCGTACGCAAAAATCAATTTAATGCTTGATATCAACTATAAGAGAACGGATAATTACCATGATTTATTTATGATAATGCAAAGCGTTGGTATTTATGATACTGTTACAGTTGAAAAAATCAAGGGAAGGAATATCGAAATAAGTTGCAATATCGATGATATTCCTCTTAATGAAAAAAATATTGCTCATAAAGCGGCAACTGCTTTCTTTAAGGCAAATAAAATCAGAAATACAGGAATACATATTGATATTGTTAAGCGAATTCCTCACGCTGCAGGGCTGGCAGGAGGAAGCGCAGACGGCGCTGCAGTTATTGTTGCGCTGAATCAGATTTATGAAACTTGCCTCAGTGATGATGAATTATGCGATATAGGCGTTAAAATCGGCGCAGATGTTCCGTTTTGTATAAAGGGCGGAACTCTTCTTTCACAGGGTATAGGTGAGGTATTAAGCATGGTTAAACCACTTAGAAGATGTTATATTCTTCTTGCTAAGCCGGACTGCTCTGTTAATACGGGAATGGCGTATTCTCAATTTGATGAATTTGGAAAAACACATACTCCCGATCAGCTTGGAATGCTTAAAGCTATTCAGAGTCGTGATTTAAAGGATATTTCATCAAGGCTTGAAAATGTTTTTGAACAGTTTATTGAAGTTCAAAACAGAATAAATATTAAAGAGATAATGAGAAATAATAACGCACTCGGAACCTGTATGAGTGGCTCGGGTCCAACAATTTTCGGAATTTTTGAAAAGAAAGAGGACGCCCATAAGGCAGCAAGCGAGCTTGTAAATCTCGCAAAAGACATTTATGTTTGCCTTCCGGTTAGCAAGGGATGCAAAATAACAAATATAACTGAATAAAATTTTAAAACCTGCCAATAATCTCTGAAAAGAAAGGCAGGTTTTATTATGAGAAAAACCATCTATGTTTTCACACCGATTTTTATTCTTTTACTACTTATAACAAGTCTGACTTCAAGCATAAAACTGAGCGAGGATATCAGCAATAAAGTATTCAGACTCCATATAAGAGCAAACAGCGATGAAATGTTCGACCAGAATTTAAAACTTAAAGTTCGTGATGAACTTCTTAACGATACAGAAAGCATTTTTAATAATTGTAAATCAGTTGATGAAGCTATAAGAAGCGCAAAAGATAATATTGATATTATAAAAGATTCTGTTATCAATACAATCAGAGCAAACGGTTATGAATATGGCTGCTCGGTAAGAATCGGTAAAGAGTATTTCAATACAAGAAAGTACGACGATTTTACACTTCCCGCCGGAGTTTACGAATCACTGATTGTTGAAATTGGAAGCGGAAAGGGGCATAACTGGTGGTGTGTTATGTTTCCAAGCGTATGTATATCAGGGTGCACAAAGGATTTTGACGAAGTTTTAACAGAAAATGAAAGAAATCTGATTGAAAAGGATAAATACATCGTCAAATTCAAAGCAGTTGAGATTTACGAAAAGTTAAAAAACAAACTCATTTATCTTGACTTTTCATTCGAAAATAAATATACTGTATTAGTACAGTTTGCCGGCGTGATGGAATTGGCAGACGTGCCGGACTCAAAATCCGGTCCTGGCAACAGGGTGCGGGTTCGACCCCCGCCGCCGGCACCAAAAGCAACAAGTCAACCTTTAGGTTGGGTTGTTGTTTTTTTGATTCGTCAGAATCAATGGGGGTCGAAAAGGAGGGAGAACTGCAAAGCAGTTCGGAAAAAAACAGTCCAGTGGACTGTTTTTGCCGACGTGGGCGTGTAGATGCGACAGCATCGTGGCGACCCCGCCGCCGGCACCAAAAGCAAGCATGATTAATTCATGCTTGCTTTTTTAAATATTATATATTAAAATATTTGTCGAAGGATGTGTTAATATGCTGAAAATAACACCTGAAACTAAGTTTAAGGATGCAATAAGTAATCCAATGGCAAAAGATATTATTGAAAAATTGCTCCTTGCTATGAGACTTCCGTCAGATTCATTTGACGGTGGATTCTTTGGCAATCTAAAGTTCAAATCTCTGACAGCTTTGACTGCAGGACTTATAAACAGAAAAACTGTCGGTCAGCTTTGCAATATGCTTAATCTTGAAGAAGACGAGGTTATAACTGACGAAGGCGAGCTTCAGAAAAAATGGTGGAAAGAGGCGATAATATATCAGATTTATCCTCGTTCATTTTATGATAGCAATGGGGACGGAGTAGGTGACTTAAACGGAATTTGTGAGAAACTTGACTATCTTAACGACTTAGGTGTTACAGCAATTTGGTGTTCTCCTTTTTATGATTCTCCCAATGATGACAACGGTTATGATATAAGAGATTATAAAAAGATAATGAAAGAATTCGGTACTATGGAGGATTTCGATAATCTTTTGAACGAAATTCATAAACGTGGTATGAAGCTTATAATTGATCTTGTTGTTAATCATACAAGTGACGAACATGAGTGGTTTATTGAAGCGCAAAAGTCAAAGGACAATCCTTACCACGATTATTATATATGGCGGGATGCAAAAGATGGTAATAAAACACCTCCGAATAACTGGACAAGTCTTTTTAAAGGCAATGCCTGGAATTATTATGAAAACATAGACCAGTGGGCACTTCATCTTTTCAGTAAAAAGCAGATGGACTTAAACTGGGAAAACGAAAAGATGAGAAATGATATATATTCCATGATGAACTGGTGGCTTGAAAAAGGCATTGACGGCTTCAGAATGGATGTTATAAATTTTATCAGTAAAACGGACGGTTTACCCGATGCAAGCCCATTTTTAGGCGTATTAACAGGCTATAAAGGCGCTGAGTATTATTTCTACGGACCTCGCCTTCATAAATATCTCAGAGAAATGAGAGAAAAAACATTTGGCAATTTTGATGCTTATACCGTCGGTGAATGTGGTGGCGCAGGCATTGAAATGGATAAGATGCTCACTGCTGACTACCGAAAAGAACTCGATACGGTTTTCAATTTCGATTTTCTTATGAATCAGGGTCATGATAACTACGATGACTATGATTTTGATTTATTTAAAGTAATGAAGGAATTTGAAAGATATCAGAAGGATTTCACTAATCACTGCTGGCCTGCAGTTTTCTTTGAAAATCATGATAATCCGAGAATAGTTAACAAGGTTGATAAAAGCGGAGCATACAGAGAAGACATATCAAAACTATGCGCTCTTATTGAAATGACTCTTCGAGGAACTCCTTATATTTATCAGGGTCAGGAAATCTCAATGGGTAACGGCGATTTTAAAAGTATTGATGAGATTAATGATGTTCAGGCTCTTGGAGTTTATAATGATCAGCTGAAAAAGAAAAGAAGCAAGGAAAAAGCATTCAATAAAGCAAAAACCGGAACAAGGGATAATGCAAGAACTCCTTTCCAGTGGAGCGACAGTAAGAATGCAGGATTTTCAACAGGGAAACCATGGCTGAAAATTACTTCTGATTACAGAAGATTTAATGCTGAGGATGAAGAAAAACGAGATGACAGCGTTCTGAATTTTTATAAAAAAGCAATCAATCTCAGAAAGAACAACAAAGTTTTAATTTACGGAGAGTTTATTAATTCAGATAAAAACAAATCTCCTGTTTATTGTTACTACAGAGTGTATAATAATCAGAAGTATTTTATTGAACTCAACCTTAGCAAAAAAGCTCATGAAAGATTTATTGATACAACAGGAATGGAATTAATTCTATCTACTAAAGGTAACGTCAGAAATGTGTTAAGGCCTTTTGAAGGAAGTGTTTATAGAGTATTATGATAAATGTTCATAAAAACGAAGGAAGAAAGATACTTCAAAAATCAATAGCATTTGTTCTTTGTGTATTTTTCTTATTTTCAACGTTTACTTGCTTAGCAAATGACAACATTGATGAAGCTGACAAGATTACAACAAAAATCAGCGGAATTGCTTCTTCTATTAATGCGCTCAGGGAATCAACGCTTGAAAGAACAATAACCGTTACTCCTGCCAACGGTACAAGAACGGTTCGTCTGCAGTTATATAATTCCAAAGAAAAAATGTATAAAACGATAAAAAAATATGTGACTGCTGACGCTGATTCTGCGAAAATTAAAATAGTTTTTCCTAAAAAACACAGGAAAAAGGTTTGCGGTAAATGGCGCATATACGTTTCTAAAACTAAAGAAGCAAGAAGCGCTGAAAAATATATTAATATAACGACAAGAAACATAGTACATAAAGAACTTCATTCAAAAGCAGCATGTATTATTTGCGTTGATGATAATAAAATTATTTACGTTAAGAACTCACAAAAAGAACTTAAACAGGCAAGTACTACAAAAGTTATGACTGCAGCGCTCTTTTTTGAAAGTGAGAATAAGCTTAATGATTATGTTCGTGTTTCAAATAAAGCGTCTAATACTCCTTATTCAACTCCATGGATGGCGCCGGGTGATTCATATACATTTAGAGCACTTCTTCATGCTATGCTTCTTAAATCATCAAACGGAGCAGCTGTATCTATTGCTGAAGGCGTAAGCGGAACAACAAAGCTCTTTGTTAAAGAAATGAACAACAAGGCAAAAGAGCTTGGAATGAATCACACTCACTACACAAATCCTCACGGACTTGATGCAAAAAAACATTATTCCTGTGCACATGATGTTGCCTATATTATGGGCTATACATATAAAAACAATAAGACCTTCAGGGAAATTATTGCTAAAAAGAAATATACTGTTAAATCAAAGCGCGGAAGGAAACAGGTTGTTAATACAACCGATTTAATGAAGGATTATTCCGATAAGCATAAAGGTGGAAAAACCGGATATACAAGCGGAGCAGGTCTTTGTTTTACAAGCATTTATGAGCATAAGGGCAAGGATTATGCAGTATGTGTTTTAGGAGCTAAAAAAGCTGAATATCGATGGAGTGATATGAAAAAGCTATATAAATACATTGATAAATACGCATCAACCAAATACTAATATTAAAACAGTTTTTTAAATGAATACACAATAAATATAATGACCTACCAGTTGGTGAAGTTGTCAAGTAAAAGTGGACAATAAAAAAGTTTAATAATGATTTAGTTAGGAAAGCCCTGTTCAGTTCTGAACTGAACAGGGCTTTTTCTGCCACATTTGGAAGTAGGTCATTTTATTTATATAATGGGCGAATCTGATATATTTACGAATTAAGTGTTATTAATCATAATAGTAAACCAGCGCTTTAGATGTTTCGCGTCTATGGTCGCTCACTGAAATAAATCCATCTTCGGGCTTATAACCAACTATTGATGTGCACCCGAAAAAGATATGTGATGTGTTATAATAAAACTGTTCTTTAACTTTCTTTACATCGATAATGGAAGAAAACTTATCATCTGTTTCAACACAGAGATTGCCTTCAGAATTATACATTACTCTTGTTTTATTAACAGCGGTAAGCACATCTTCCTTCTCCGAGAGAATATCGATAAGCACTCCGGTAACAATTTTAGGAATATAAACACCGCCGGGAGATCCAATAGCAAGAACTTCACCGTTATTGCCTTCAACAATGATTGGAGCAAAATGAGTTCTTGGCCTTTTCCCGGGCTCATAAACGTTCTTACTTGTGTTACCAAAGTTAATCAAAGAATTATTCAAATAGAATCCGCCAACACATTTATAGGATCCCCATGAATCTGATAACGAGTTTGTTACACAGACAATAAGTCCGTTATTATCTATAACCGAAAACTGTGTTGTGCATAACTGTTCGGGATCATCTTTATAATTGCTGACGTTTTTTTTAGCCAAAGATTCAATATAATCATCTGAAAGTAAATCATCCGAATCAAATTTATAAAATCTTGGATCAACCAGCGTTCTGTTTCTGCTATCAAATGAACTCATCGTTGCTGTTTTCAAAACACTAAGATACGCATTTGGATCTGCTTTCACAGAAGGAATATGCAAATTCTCTGCTACTTTTAGCATTTGCATTACAGTTACGCTTGAGAAAGGAGCATATGCACCGATAATGCTGTATTCATTAAAAGAAGAGCGAATAATATCTTCGCAGTAAGTCTGATAGCTTGCTAAATCATCAGTTGTCAGTTCACAGTTATCAGCGATTTTCTGTGCGATGCTTCCTTCATAGAAAACGCTTATACCTTCTTTTTGAATAGTTTTCAATGTTTCACCTAATTCTGACTGAATTATCTTATCTCCTTTTTTAAGATCACTGTATGCAGGATTTTCACGCAGAGAATCCGAACTCCTCAACCTTGATATAAATGTGTTTGTGGCAGTAAATCCTTTTTCTGCGTAGTCAATAGCAGGTTGCAGAGCTTCAGCCATTGTGATTGTTCCAAAGCGATCCAATGCATCCTGAGTTCCCGCAAGTAGTCCCGGAACTCCGATATAATCATCTGAAGATGAAGATTTTCCCGCACTGCAATAATAGTCAAGCGTATAACCTAGTTTTGTCCGTGTGTCATATATAAGCATAACTCCGCTGCCACCGATTCCGGAAGAATACGGCTCAGTTACTGAAAGCGTTAAAGACATAGCAGCAGCTGCATCAACTGCATTACCTCCAGATGAAAGGATCTGCATTCCTACCGAAGTAGCTTCCTCAGAGGAGCTGCTGACAGCAAATCCTCCAAGTGATTTTGAATCCTCAGAAGTCTCAGGCATTACAATATCTTTTGGTCGGTATATTTCACTGCCGTTATTATCCTTATTTTTACAGGATGAGAAGGAAAAAGCGATGAAGCATGCCAGTAATCCTGATATAATCCTTTTACTTAATGCTTTTTGATTCATATTATTCTCCGTAAATAATCATTTTTTTAATTAAGAGATTCTTTAGTCGTTCAGAATACGATTTTCAGAAAAATCAGAGCCGGAAACCTGTTGAACTTTTTTATCTCCGGGGGTAAATAGTTTAATTGGAATCTGAATTCTACCGTTTTCAAGAACAGTATAAGCTTTGATCGGCAATTCCTTTAAAAGTGATTGATGAATCTCTGAAATATAAAATCTATTTTTTGTTTCATATGGATGAAAATTGTTTATCCTCATAGGAATAAGGGTAAAATAGCCTTCACCCGTAGTTTTGTTAGCATTTAATTGAAGCATTATTGTGTTCCTGGATTGCCTTAATGCTTGGTCAAAAATGTAATTGCCGAGGCTATAAAAAATTATGCCATTTTTATACTGTTCAACTTCTTGCAGAATATGAGGATGACTGCCAATAACTATATCTGCTCCGCAATCAATAAGTCGTTGGGCAATTTCGCGCTGAGATTCTGTAATTCTCAGATCATATTCGTTGCCCCAATGAACATATACTACAACAAAATCTGAATATAATGAAGCTTCTAAAACATTCTCATATAGATTAGGGTATCCGGTAGAACAAACGCCGTAGTCATCATTTGTGGCAGCAAAATGATTCGGGAGTACCTCAGTGCATGCAACAAAGCCAACCGTTAACCCGTCTGCCTCTAGAAGGCGATATGTACCTGCATCATCTCTGTTTGCGCCTGCGCCGGCATATTCAACATCATATTCTTGCAGCAATTCTATCATATTGCGAACACCATCGCGACCAAAATCAGCAACATGATTGTTTGCTAAACTTACAGCATCAATTCAGGACTTGGCGCACATCTGAAGTGCGGCGGGGCTTGCAGGCAGTTGGATATTTTTGTCTTTATAATAAACGTTTTTCCCTTTATTAACAGCAGCACATTCAAGATTTGCAAAAACTAACTCCGATTGTCCCCATAATTTTTGGGAGTCTCTGAAAATAGAAGAATATGATTCTTTTTCCCCATAAGAAGCAACATATCTGCTAAGCATAACATCTCCGACAAACGAGAGCTGAACTTCATTATCCAGTACAGGAACCGGTGCAGGAGTTTTTGCTTCACATAATTTGTTCTGGAGTTTGCCACCGCCTATTACAAGCGCAAGAACGATAATTATTGCTATGATTATCCATAGCGGAGCAGGATGTTGACTTCCAGTCATATCCTTTCTTATAATAATCTGCATTCGTTGTTTTAGAGATAACTTTTGAGCTTTATAGTCAACCTGATATCCTAACGGCTTCAATATCTTTTTTGAGAACTTTTTTATTTTTCTGTGAACCATATATAGTACCTCATATAAGCATCATTAAACCCTGTACTATCGCAAACGTTATGTAGGTGGCTACTATAACTGCAGGAATGGTAATACGGATACCTTGCTTTGTTGAGGTATGCGCTATGAGTCCCGGTGTAACAACACCAATTCCTCTGAACGCCATTGTAGCAAAAGGCAAGGTTGGCACAAAGAATACTGATATCACTTTGAAAATAAGTGCAAATAACAAGCATGCAACAAACTTTCGCTTTCCAAAGAGAAGCATAAACCTCGGCAGAATATACTCGACAATAAAGAATGTTAACAGCGATATAAGGATTACGACTCCAATTGAGAGCAAATCATCGCATACCATAGCCAGATATCCTGCAACAATAACACCACCGCAACTAATACCAAATAATTCCTCAATTGCAAGGCTTAACAGCAAACCTACAAGCAAAGCAATGTAAAATTCCGTTATATTCATATTGATACTTCCTCCTGTTTTATATTCTCCTCATTCAAATCTGTTGTTTTTTCTCGGTCAATATTTAACGCACGTACCGCATCCAGAAAGTCTCTGCCTTTGCCGTGAATATTTCCAATACAGAATATAACATGTCCGTCTAACATTGGTGTAAGTTCGTTCATAATACTTTGAACGGATTTATTTCTAAAGTTTTTATATACTTTCGCATTAGGTATTTTACCTTTGCGGTATGATCGCTCTATAGGCTCTGTATTTTCTCCAATAACAATTAATTGAATATCACCCATCTGGGGTAGGCAGTCATGGGCAAATTGATATGTACGTTCAACTCTATCCGGACGGCAGTTCATTACAACAATGGGCAGCTCCATCGGTAATCCTTCTTCAACAAGGCTTTCCCATATTTCCAAAGTAGATGTCGGTTCGTTCGCTGCAAACGCATTTACCATCCATGTGCGCATGTTTTTGTTTTCAATGGTTTCAATTTTCACTGTGCCGGGATCCGGGGCAGCATTTAGCATGCCTCGATATGCTATTTCATCACTAATGCCGAGGGCACGCGAAACACCTAATGCCATAATGCAGTTATTTTCAAATATTTTGTAAGAAAATCGCTCCAGATAACCTTCCGGAAGCGTCCCTTCTTCTGCAACAATTACTCTTGTATTCCGCTCATTCGCAATTGCTTTGAAATAGGGAGTGTATTCGCAGTCAGGAACAACGACAGTCCCGTTATATGGAATCGTGTCTCCGAATGCCCATGCCAGTTGATCCAATGTTGGACCCATCTCTTCAAGATGATCTTCAATAACATTAACAATAACAACAATGTTGCCTTTTAGTATTTCATGCTGATATACTTTTTGGTACTGTGGGCGAACCGCCATGCATTCGCACACTAACGAATCTGCCCCTGCTTTTACCGCTTTATCAATAACCCTTATCTGTTCACTTATACTGACTCCACGCGGCTTACGAACAATTTCTTCTTCCTCTTCTTTATTCCAATAAATAATCCGTGCTGCTGTACCTGTTGTTTTGCCGACTACATGATAACCTGCTTCTTTCAAAATTGCAGTAATAAGTCTTGTGATAGTGGATTTTCCACGTATTCCGTTTACGTTTATTCTAACATCGAGTTTCTTTAAATTCTTTTCATTTTTATTCTTTTCCAACGCAAACGGGATGAATGCAATCAGACAAACTATAATTATTATTAGACTTAATTTCCATGATTCCATATTTTCTTCTCCGAAAACCGTTAATTATTAATGTCATACTATATAGACGAATAACTAAAGCGTTTGGTTCAATATTTTTTACAAATTTTTATTTTTTATGATAATTAAATACCAATTTTTAATAAATAATTCAATTAATTATTATTCGTAATAAAAAATACATTGAATAGTATCATATATTATTTGGCTAAGTCAATATCAAAATAAGAAAAAGCAACATTAAAAATTGCAATAAAAATTGATTATTTATACTTGACATTGAAGTTAAAATCAATTAATATATTTGTTGTTAAGCTGGTGTGGCGAAATAGGCAGACGCAAGGGACTTAAAATCCCTCGGTAGAAATACCGTACCGGTTCAAGTCCGGTCACCAGCACCAAAACGAGTGAAGAGATAATCTCTTCACTCGTTTTTTACATATTTACAACATTCTGCGGTTTTCCTTCGGTAAATGCTTTAAGGTTTTCTTCAAGAGTTTTAATAAGCCTTGTTCTTGTTTCAACTGCTGCCCAGGCTATATGAGGGGTTATATAACAGTTTTTAGCCGTCAGTAAAGGATTACTCCTCTTTGGCGGCTCTTCGCTTAATACATCGAGTCCGACAGCTTTTATCATATTATTGTTAAGTGCAAAGGCAAGCGCCTTATCATCAACTATCTGGCCCCTTGAAGTATTAATAAAAATTGCAGTTCTTTTCATTTTTGAAATAGTATCTTTGTTTATAAGATTTATTGTATTCTCATTCAATGGGCAATGGCAGGTTATAATATCGCTTTTTGTAAGTAATTCATTCAAAGAACAAAATCTGTATTCTGAATAGTCATTTTCAGCAGGGTGGGGGGTATTAATAAAAACTTTCATACCGAAAGCCTGAGCTATTTTAGCAACCCTTTTTCCGATTGAACCGAATCCGATTATTCCAATAGTCTTATTATTAAGCTCTTCAAGTGGACTTTTCCAGAAGCAGAAATCGGGACAGGTGCTCCATTCACAATCGTGAACTGCCTGAGAATGAAGAGCTACCTGATTTGTTATTTCTAAAATTAATGCAAAAACATGCTGAGCAACCTCATTTGTTGAATAAGATGGAATATTTGAAACAATAATTCCTTTTTCTTTCGCAGCCTTGCAGTCAATAGCATTATATCCTGTTGACTGAAGCCCAACATATTTTAGTTTCGGAAGGTTATCGAGTATCTGAGCAGTAATCTGAGATTTATTGATAATAAGGCAATCAGCGTCTTTTGCTCTTTCTATAATTTCATCAGGTTTTGTTCTTTCATAAACTACGCTCTCACCGTATTTTTCTAACCAATCCCACGATAGATCACCCGGATTTGTTGAATATCCGTCAAGATTAACTATTTTCATAACCTCACCTCTGTACAAATTATATCTCTTAAAACTAATAAAATCAACTTATTATTGAACATAAAATAAATATAATGTATAATATTATCATATTATTAATGGTGATATTATTGAAAAGAATTGTTTTAGTTGTTTTATCATTAATAATTGTTGTTACTTCTTGCTCCTTTGCAGATCATATACATAATAAAGCAAATAATGTTGACAGCAAGGAGATTTCCTCAAAATACACTGTTGTTATTGATGCCGGGCATGGAGGAAAAGACGCCGGAACAATTGGAGTTGACAGTGTTAAGGAAAAAGATATCAACCTCAGCATTGTTAAATCCTTATATGATTTTTTGAAAGTCAGCGGAATCAGCTCTGTTATGATAAGAAATGACGATAGCGAATTTTATGCACCGAATGAAAAAAGAGATAAATCTGATTTATATAACAGGCTTGATTTTGTTAATTCAACAGAAAACGCAGTATTAATTTCAATTCATCAAAATCATTTTGACAGTGAATCGGAGTGGGGGACTCAGATTTGGTATTCAGCCAATACTCCCGAAAGCAAAGAGATTGCTGATTCTATACTTAATAACGTTAAAGACCTTATTCAACCTGATAATAAAAGAGAGAATAAACAGTCTGATAATAGCTATTATTTGCTTTATAAGGCCTCTGTTCCGTCAGTTATGATTGAATGCGGATTCATGAGCAATGTTAGAGAAAACAACCTACTTCAACAGGAAGAATATCAAAACGATATGGCATACTGTATAATGAGCGGTATATGTAATATAGTATAACAAAGGAAGATAAAAATGGCAGTTAAAAGTGTTTATGTATGTTCAAATTGCGGATATGAAAGCGCTAAATGGTATGGAAAATGCCCCTCATGTTCTGAATGGAATACAATGGAGGAACATATTCCGGCAGTTCAGACAAAAGGGAAAGGCGTTTCAGTTGCTTCAAGAGCTGCAATGTCTGTTAAAAGACTGAGCGAAATAGACAGCACTATTGAAAAAAGAATTTTAACGGGAGTAGGCGAGTTTGACCGCGTTTTAGGCGGTGGCATAGTTGAGGGAAGTTTAATACTTCTCAGCGGTGATCCCGGTATAGGTAAATCAACAATTCTTCTTCAGATATGCGAGTATCTTGGCAAAAATAAGTCAGTTTTATATATCAGCGGTGAGGAATCAGCAAGGCAGATTAAGCTTAGGGCAAACCGTCTCGGAGTAACGACAGAAAATCTCTTCGTTCTTGCTCAGACAGACGTTTTAGCAATTATTGAAACAATAAAAGCAGAGAAGCCCGATGTTGTTATTATAGATTCAATCCAGACCATGGTTATTGACGGCATATCTTCAACTGCAGGAAGTGTTACACAGGTAAGAGAGAGCACAAATCTTTTTATGCACCTTGCAAAAAGTATGGGAATTCCTATTTTTATTGTTGGCCACGTTAATAAAGATGGCGCTATTGCAGGACCGAAAGTTCTTGAGCATATTGTTGATACTGTTTTATATTTTGAAGGGGAACGCAATTATTCATACAGAATACTAAGAAGTGTAAAAAACAGATTTGGTTCAACAAATGAAATCGGTGTTTTTGAAATGACACAAAGCGGGCTTAAAGAGGTTGAAAATCCTTCGCTTTTAATGCTTTCAGGAAGACCTAAAAATTCAAGTGGAACCTGTGTTGCATGCACTATGGAAGGTTCAAGACCGATTTTAGCGGAAGTTCAGGGACTTGTTACTGCATCAGGATTCGGAACTCCGAGAAGAATGAGCACAGGCTTCGACTATAATAGAATGAGTATGCTAATTGCAGTCTTAGAAAAGAGAGCAGGATATTTCTTTAATGGAATGGATGCTTATCTGAATGTTGTAGGCGGATTAAAGTTATATGAGCCGGCTGCCGATCTAAGCGTTACAATAGCGCTCATATCATCGCTAAAAGACGTTGTTATCAATGATAATGCTCTTGCATTCGGAGAAATAGGACTTGCAGGGGAGATAAGAGCTGTAAATAACTGTGAACAGAGAATAAGCGAAGCTATGAGGCTTGGTTTTACAAAATGCGTTATACCTTTTCATAATTATAAATCTTTATCAAAAGATATTAAGATTAATGTTGATATAGTACCAGTAAGAACAATAAGAGCTGCTTTCGAAGCAGTAACAGAATAAAAGGAGATTAAATGTTTAACGCGCTATCATTATTATTTGTTCTTCCCATAATTCTTATATTAGTTATTGCCATTATTGTTGTTGCAATAAATAATTCAAAAAAATAATTATCGATTGCAGGGAAGAAAGTATTACATTAAAAAATATTAATAATTTCGCAAAATTAATATTTTGCGAAATGTAGGGGACTTTTTTTCAAAAAATTATTAAATAGCCCCCGACATGCTCAAAACCGCCCCAATAAAGGCTTTTTTGAGCTTTTTTATATTTTTATGAAATTTAACCTCTGCTCAGGAGACGATAGAAATATTTTTAATGAACATTCTATCGTTTCAATCTTTTCTATTTGATAAAAAATTTAGGCTTCCAAGCATTAGCGAAAAAATATAATTCATTTAATTATGAATAATAAATGTTATGCGTTAAAAGAAAGCTGGTGTCAATTAAACATATTAGTATCTGATTTCCAGACGATAGAATTATTTGAAATGTTAGTATGTTCTATTTCTTTTTTGTTATTTGATGATTTCAACTATTATAATAAAACCTTATATAAAAACTTGATTATTTAGTTCCCTTTTGGTATTATATATTCGTGATTTTAAAAAGTTTTGCGAAATTAAATGTTTCAGGTGATAATATGAGAAGAGAAGAGTTTTCACAGCTACCTCAGCTTGTTCAGGATTATTTAATCTATATTGAAGCAATAAAAGGCCACAGTGAGCTTTCAGTAATTGAATATGCAAGTGATTTAAGAACATTTTTCAGGTATATTTCTGTTCAGAAGCATCTATCCCCTGCTGATATTGATGAAAATTTAATAGATATATCAGGTATTGATATTAATGTTATTTCCTCTGTTACTCTTAACGACGCTTATCAATTCCTTATATATTGCAGAAATGTGAGAAAAAACAGCGAAGCAACAAGAGCAAGAAGAGTTGTCAGTATAAGAAGATTTTATACTTATCTTACAGATAATTTAGGATTATTAAAGACCAATCCTATGAAAAATCTTGATACTCCTAAAATAAAAAAATCTCTTCCTAAGTATTTAACTCTGGAAGAGGCTCAAAAACTTCTTAGTGTTATAGACGGTAAGAATAAAGAGCGTGATTATGCGATTATTACCCTGTTTTTAAACTGCGGAATGCGTCTTGCAGAACTTGTTTCGATTGATTATTCAGATATAAAATCAGACGGAACTATAGTTATAACCGGTAAAGGAAATAAGGAAAGAACGATATATCTCAATCAAGCGTGCCTTGATGCAGTTACTGCATATATGAAAGTTCGTCCGAACGATGGAGTTCGTGACAGAGCTTTATTTTTAAGCAGCAGAAATCAGAGAATAAGCCCGAGAATGGTTGAAATAATGGTTAGTAATTATCTTGAAAAAGCGGGTCTTGGAGGAAGAGGTTTATCAGTTCATAAGTTAAGGCATACTGCTGCAACTCTTATGTATCAACACGGTAATGTTGATTTATTGCTCTTGAAAGAGATTCTCGGTCACGAAAATCTCGGAACAACGGAAATATATACTCATATTACATCCGATGCAACAAGAAATGCAATAAACTCCAATCCTCTTGCCAATATTTCTACTACAGATAATAAATAATAATCTACATCTTAACAATTCCGCCTATAAGAAATGAAATAAGCGCATTTATAAGGGATATTGCAGTTATTATCAAAGCATAAAGAATGTACTGCTTGAAATATTCTTTTGTATCAATCCCGATTTCATTGCCATTTCCTTTTGATAAAGCATAGATTTTTTTGCTAAGATTAGTGCTTGTTTTAATTGAATATATTAAAACCGTTGTTACCGCTGCACCTTCAGGAATAATCATTAATAGTGAAAAGCCTATTCCTTTTATTTTATAATTTACATAAAAATACGATATTTTTATTGCAAGCTCAAGACCAATGATAAAAGGAACTGAATTCAGCAAAGGAAATCCGATTAAACACATTCCAAGCAAAACACATAAAACATATATAGAAAAATAAAGAAAAAATCTATTCAAAAATACCGCCGAGAAGGTCGTCTGAGTGCTTTTTATTATTATTTCAATAAGTTTTGAAAGCGCAGAGTTATTAGTAATTCTGAAAATGAATGCTCCGAGAATCAGACCGGCAAGGTAAAACATTGAGGAATAAATATAATCCTTATTTCCAACAATTATCTGTGATAAATCTTTTTTTATCTTTATTGAATCCTGCATTATTTCACCTTGAATTTGCTTGATTTTTTAGATGCAAGAATACCGAATAACGCTCCGCAAAACAGTGATATAGCAAGTTTTATTAAAAATAAAATAAAGCTGTTATCATTAAATATCAGATTTATAACAGAATAAAAAATAAGCGGAATCTGGGCTATTACACCCATTAATGCGCCGTTATTTTTTATAGATAAAACAGAAATATATGCTGTTAAAGAGCTGCAAATAAGAACAATAAATACTGAAAAAATGCTGTTGCTTTCTAAGTCAAGGTCAAGTTTATAAACTGTTTGAGAAAAGAAGTATGTAAACAGTAGTATTGTTATCAAACTAGTTAAAACAACCTTTAAAACATATTTAATAAGAAGTCTTTCGGTTGACGACGTGCTATATTTTTTCATAAAAAACTCCCCCGATATCTATTTAAAGATATTCAGGGGAGTTTTTATTTATAACTTTATTTTTCGATTTTTTCTTCTGCTTCTTTTGCAGTATCAGAAATCTCCGGAACATCGCTGTTTTTCTTAGATTTCTTTTCTTGAGCTGCTGTTTTTGCAGCTTCAACTTCTTTTCTGTGCTGTTCTGTTTTTGTAAGGTTTGTATTGATTGCCCAGCGCATAACTTTCATTTTGTTTCTGTCTGAGCCTGTTTCAATAACAATATCCTCTTCGCGGATAGTTACAACCTTACCAACAATACCGCCTATTGTTATGATATCATCACCAATTTCAAGAGATGATCTCATTTCCTGTTCTTCCTTCTGGCGTTTTTTCTGAGGTCTTATCATAAGAAAATACATAACACCTACTAAAACAACCATTAAAATAATTCCGGAATACTGAGCAGCTCCTCCCTGCTGTTGAGCAGTTCCCCCAGCCTGTTGCATTAATAAAAAGTTAAACATATATTATTCCTCCATAGTTTTAAATAACAAATTGATTATATAGTATATTGTTTAATATTGCAAGTTTTATTTTATATTCTTTTATCAAGTTTTATACAGTATTCATTTTTATAATCTTCAAACGATCCGTTTTCAATATTATCTCTTATTTCCTGCATAAGATTATTGTAAAAATGAAGATTATGAATAACAGCAAGTCTCATACCGAGCATTTCATTGCTTTTGAATAGGTGTCGAACATATGAGCGAGAATAGTTTTTACACGTAGAACAAGAACAGGTTTCGTCAATGGGTTTTTCATCTTTAAAATATTTTGCATTATTAATATTAATAACGCCTTCTTTAGTGAAAAGCTGTCCGTGACGGGCATTTCTTGACGGCATAACGCAGTCAAATAGGTCAACTCCCCTGCTGACTCCTTCAATAATATTTCCGGGAGTTCCGACACCCATTAAATACCTTGGTTTGTTTTTTGGCGAATAAGGCTCAACAGCAGAAATAACACGATACATTTCCTCTTTTGTCTCCCCTACTGCAAGTCCTCCGATAGCATATCCATCTAAATCAAGTTTTGCAATCTCTTTCATATGCTGGATTCTTAAATCATCGTATGTGCAACCCTGATTAATTCCGAAAAGCAGCTGATTTTTGTTTATTGTTGTTTCAAGAGAATTGAGTATCTGCATTTCTTTCTGACATCTCTCAAGCCATCTTAATGTTCTCATACAAGCTTCTTTTGCATAGTCATATTTTGCAGGATTTTCAACACATTCATCAAATGCCATTGCAATAGTTGAAGCAAGATTCGACTGAATTTGCATGCTTTCTTCAGGACCCATAAATATTTTTCTTCCGTCGATATGAGAGTTAAAAGTTACTCCATCATCAGTTATCTTATTGAGCTTAGCAAGAGAAAAAACCTGAAAACCACCGGAGTCAGTTAAAATCGGTCTTTTCCAATTAGTAAACTTATGAAGCCCGCCCATATCGTGAACAAGGTCGTCACCCGGACGAACATGAAGATGATATGTGTTGCAAAGCATTATTTGTGCTCCGACATCCTCCAGATCCCTTGTAGATAGACCTCCCTTAATAGCTGCAGAGGTTGCAACATTCATAAAACAAGGAGTCTGAACAGTTCCGTGAACAGTTTCAAATATTGCTCTTCTTGCCGTATTTTCTTCTTTAATTAATGTAAATTTCATAGCTTTTCCTTTATATAATCAGTATTGCATCGCCGATGCTTACGGTTTATATGATGTGAATTTTTATACATCCTTTAAACTATAAACATCGCATCGCCGAATGAAAAAAATCTGTATTCCTCTTTTACGGCTTCGTTATATGCTTTCATTGTTTTATCGTATCCTGCAAAAGCACTTACAAGCATTATCAAAGTGCTTTCAGGCAGATGAAAATTAGTTATCTGAGCATCTATTATCTTGAATTTATAACCGGGATATATGAAAATATCTGTATTTCCCTCATCTTCACGAATTTCACCGAGCTTTGTTGCAACACTCTCAAGAGTTCTTGTGCTCGTTGTTCCGACGCTGATAACTCTTTTTCCGTTCTTCTTTGTATTAATAATTAAATCAGCAGTCTCTTTTGGCAGAACATAGTATTCGCTGTGCATTTTATGAGAAGTAACATCATCAACCTTAACTGGTCTGAAGGTTCCAAGACCTACGTGAAGAGTTACATATCCAATATTAACGCCTTTTTCTTTAATTCTACTGAGCATTTCCTCAGTAAAATGAAGACCTGCTGTTGGCGCGGCTGCAGAACCAAGCTCTTTTGAATAAACTGTCTGATATCTTTCGCCGTTTTTTAGTTCCTCGGTTATATATGGCGGAAGGGGCATTTTCCCAATTTTATCAAGAATGTTATATATTTCCTTGCTGTCGCATTTAAACTGAATAATTCTGTTTCCGTTGTCTGTAATATCAATTACTTCGCATTCTGTTATGCCTTCTCCAAAAACAAATTCAGTTCCGATTTTCGCTCTTTTACCCGGCTTACAAAGGCATTCCCAAATATTGTTTTCTTTTTGTTTTAAAAGAAGAAATTCAACAACAGCACCCGTTTCTTTTTTTACTCCGTAAATTCGTGCCGGAATAACTCTTGTGTTGTTAAGAATAAGACAGTCACCCTCATTCAGATAATCAATCAAATCATAAAATCTTTTATGTTCAATATCTCCGCTGTCTTTATGAAGAACCATAAGTCTTGATGAATCTCTCGGCTCGATGGGAGTCTGAGCAATCAATTCTTGTGGAAGTTCATAGAAAAAATCTGATGTTTTCATTAATATTCTCCAAATTGTATAATTGACAATAAAATAATATAATAGTATTATATAAATAATATTAATTTGAGTAATATAGCATTTATTGCGGCTTGAATGATATTATATTGCATATTAATTAATATTACAAGTTCAAAGGAGAAAAAATATGAAAAAATACAAAGTTGGTATTGTGGGCGCAACCGGTATGGTTGGTCAGCGCTTCATGACTCTTTTAAGCGAACACCCCTGGTTTGATGTAGTTGTTCTTGCTGCATCTTCAAGAAGTGCAGGAAAGAAATACATCGAAGCTATCGGAAGTAAATGGTGTATGGATACAGAAATTCCTGATAAGTTTAAAGATATGGTTGTTATGGACGCAACTAATGATATTGAAAAGATAACATCACTTGTTGATTTCGTTTTTTGCGCTGTAAATATGAAGAAAGACGAGATTAAAGCACTTGAAGAGGAATATGCAAAACATGAGTGCCCTGTTGTTTCAAACAACTCAGCACATAGATTTACAAAGGACGTTCCTATGGTAGTTCCTGAGCTTAATGCCCAGCATATTAGTATTATTCCTTCTCAGAGAAAAAGACTTGGAACAAAGAGAGGTTTTATTGCTGTTAAATCTAACTGTTCTCTTCAGTCATATGTTCCCGCACTCTTCCCTCTTCATGAAAAATTTGGAGTTAAAGATGTTCTTGTTTGTACATATCAGGCAATAAGCGGCGCAGGTAAAACATTTGAAACCTGGCCTGAAATGATTGATAATGTTATACCGTATATCGGCGGAGAAGAAGAAAAGAGCGAAAAAGAACCTCTTAAACTATGGGGTAAAATTGAAGGCGATGAAATTGTTTCAGCAGATAAGCCGAATTTCACAGCTCAGTGTATAAGAGTTCCTGTTTCTAACGGACATCTTGGCGCTGTTTTTGTAAACTTTGATAAAAAGCCTAAAATTGATGAAATGATTGAAATCTGGAATAGTTTTGAAGGCAGAGCGCAGGAACTTAATCTCCCCTCTGCTCCGAAAAAATTCCTTAACTATTTCACTGAGCCGGATAGACCTCAGATTAAGAGCGAAAGAGAACTTGAAAACGGCATGGCAGTATCTATCGGAAGACTCAGAGAAGATACACAGTACGATTATAAATTTGTTTGCCTTTCCCATAATACTCTTCGCGGCGCAGCCGGAGGCGCAGTTTTACTTGCAGAACTTCTTGCAGCCGAAGGATATATGGAATAACTCAATTAATTATAAGGAGAAAAACTATGAAAGAACCCGTATTTACTGGTGCAGCTGTTGCTATTATTACACCTTTTAACGAAGATTTAGCCGTTAATTATGAAGAATTCAAAAAGTTTATAGATTGGCAGATTGAAAACGGAACAGACGCTATTGTTATCTGTGGAACAAGTGGAGAGGCATCAACTCTCTCAACTGCTGAACATTATGAAGCAGTTAAATTCTGTGTTGATTATGTTAATAAACGAGTACCCGTAATTGCCGGCGCAGGTTCAAACAATACAGAATACGGTTTAAGAACTGCAAAAATGGCTTGCGAATGCGGTGCTGATGCTCTTCTTCTTGTAACACCGTACTATAATAAGTGTACACAAAAAGGCTTATATGAGCATTACAAAGCATACCATGACGCAACAGACATTCCGATCATTCTTTATAATGTTCCATCAAGAACAGGCGTTAATCTTCTTCCGGAAACTGTTAAGAAGCTTTCTGAACTTCCTAGAATCAACGGAGTTAAAGAAGCATCGGGAGATATTTCCCAGGTAATGAAAATCAGAGCGCTCTGCGGTGATGATATTAATATCTGGAGCGGTAATGATGACCAGATTCCTGCTGTAATGAGCTGCGGCGGAAAAGGAGTTATTTCTGTTCTTTCAAACGTTTGTCCCCAGGAAACACATGATATCGTTCAACACTATCTTGACGGTAATGCTAATAAATGCACCGATATGATGGCTGAATATTTAGAGCTTGCTAACGCTCTGTTTGTTGAGGTTAATCCAATTCCTGTTAAAGCGGCATGCAATATGATGGGATGGAATATGGGACGCTGCAGAATGCCACTCAGTGAAATGACCGAGGAACATACTCAGTATCTTAAGAAAGTAATGGATAAATACGGACTTACTAAATAAAACCGAGGATTTATAAATGACAAATATTATTTTAACAGGCGCTTGCGGAAAAATGGGCAAAGTTATTCAGAGCGTTGTTGACGCAAGAGAAAACTGTAATATTGTTGCAGGCGTTGACAAATACAATGATAATTTATCCCCCTTCCCTGTTTATTCATCTCTCAGAGAAGTTAAGGAAGAGGCGGATGTTATTATTGATTTTTCCAATCCTTCGCTTCTTGATGAGTTGCTCGATTATGCAACAAAAAATAACACTGCGCTGGTTATTGCTACAACAGGTTTTGACGAATGTCAGAAAAAGAAAATTGTTGACTCTTCTAAGCAGTGTCCGATATTCTTTACTTATAATATGAGCATTGGAATTAACCTTCTTGCATCTCTTGCTAAAAAAGCAGTTGCCGTTCTCGGAAATGATTTTGATATTGAAATTATTGAACAGCATCATAATCAGAAAATTGATGCGCCCTCTGGAACTGCTTTAATGCTTGCTGACGCAATAAGCGAGGAATTTGATAAACCAATGAAATATGAATATGACCGCCATTCCAAAAGAGAAAAAAGAACAAAGGATGAAATCGGTATTCATTCAATTCGTGGCGGAACTATTGTTGGCGAGCATTCAATTCTTTTTGCAGGAAGAGATGAAAACATAACCCTTTCGCATTCAGCAAGAAGTAAAGAAGTTTTTGCCGTTGGTGCTGTTAATGCTGCTCAGTTTATGTGCGGTAAAACACCCGGTATGTATGATATGGGTGAACTTGTTAAATAATTATTATGGATAAAACACAGAAGTATTTCATACATCTTTTATCATCTTATTTAAATAACTCCCCTCCTCTGTCTGACCCTCAGACAGACTGGATGGGAGTTTTTAAGCTTGGTGAACTCCATAATGTTACAGCAATGATTACTCTTTCAATTAAAAAGTTACCTATTGAATCAAGACCGCCTGCAAAAATAATGAATCTATTTAATCAGGCGCTTGGAATGACTATCCAAAGCTATGAAAATAAAATAGAGGGAATTGATAAACTTACAGTAGTTTTAAACGAAAACAAGATTAAACATTTATTTGTCAAAGGCGCTGCAATACGGCAATATTACCCCTCGGGAGAGGTCAGAACAAGCGGAGATACTGACGTTATAGTTGAAAATGATAATCTGAAAAAGGCAGCGGAAATTCTTGTTGAAAACGGTTTCACTCTTTCCCAAACTTCAGATATTCAGAATGTTCTGTTTTTCAATAATGAAGAATATGAAGTAAAAAACTATCTTGACGGAGTTAATTCAGATTGTGAAAACTATTTCAGCAATCCATTTGACAAAAAAGCAATAAAAGTTAAAGAATACTCATATAATCTTGAGCCGACATATCACCTGGTTTATATCATTTCTCATCTTCTCAGACATCTGACTACTGGAGGAGTTGGAATAAGGCAGCTTATGGATGTTGATGTTATGTTGAGAAGTCATGAAATCGATATAAATAAGTTTTTTGAGGTTGTTAAAGAACTTAACATTGAAAAGTCTTCTATGGTGTTAATATCACTGTCAAAGGAATATTTCAATACTCCAACAGATATCGGTTTCAATATTGATGAACAGTTGAAGTCATCCTTGGAAAAGGTTATTCTGACGGGTGGTGTTTTCGGATTTGCAATCAGTGACCATGCTACGGGAAGACTTGTCAAAAGCATTAATTCAACAGAAAATAAAGGGTTTAAATCACCATTAATTGCTTTTATTTCAATGATATTCCCTTCAAAGCTATATTTATACAGAACTTACAAGTATGCTGATAAATGCCACCTACTTTTGCCTATTGCATTTTTTAACAGGCTATTTGATGCTGTGTTTAAACGAGGTAAATCAAATAAAAAAGCAATAAAAAATCTTTTTACTAATAATAAAACAGCAATAATGATTAGCGACATTATAAACGAACTTGATTTAAAACTTTAAAAGGCTTTCCAAAAACGGAAAGCCTTTTAATTATGCAAAGAAATCGTTTTTAAGTTTTTCAAGAAGTGACGGAATATCAATTCCCTGAGGACAGTGTTCCTTGCACTTATTACATTTAACACATTCTGATGCATTTATATCAATTTTATCGTATGCCTCCTGAGCTTCCTGAGGAGTCATTTCGTCATTCTTAACATTGTTATATAGTGCAAATATGCTGCTTATCTTAACAGATTTAGGACAGTCAGCACAGTAGTCACAACCTGTACACGGAATTATATCCGTTTTGTTAATTAAAGATGCAGCATTGAAACAAATTTTCAGCTCTGTATCACTGAAGGGTTTAAAATCAGTTAGTGTTTCAATGTTATCAAGCATTTGTTCAGGCGCATTCATTCCGCTTAAAATGGTTAAAACATTATCATAACTTGCATCAAAACGAATTGCAGTTGAAGCATAGCTCTTATTCGGGAAAGATTTATCGAAGAGCTCTTTAACAGATTTCGGTGGATCGGCGAGTTTTCCTCCTCTAACAGGTTCCATAATTATAACCGGAATACCCGCTTCGGTTAATATCTCATATTGCTCTTTTGCGTTCTGGTTTTTCCAATCGAGATAATTCATCTGAATCTGTGCAAAATCCCATTTATGACCCGCAACTATTTCTTTTAAATCTTCAATGCTTCCGTGGAAAGAAAATCCAAAATACTTGATTTTTCCTTCTTTTCTTTTTTGCTCACAGAATTCAACAGCTCCAAATTTCAGGCATTTTTTCAAGTTACCGCCATCGAGAGCGTGAAGAAGATAAAAGTCAAAATAATCATGACCGGTTCTTTCAAGCTGCTTATTGAAAACCCTTTCCATATCGCTTTTCTTTGTGCAAATCCAAATTGGAAGCTTATCAGCAAGATAATATGTATCTCTTGGATATTTTTTAAGCGCTGTTCCAATGAATTTTTCGCTCTTACCGGCATGATACATATATGCAGTATCAAAATAGTTGACTCCGTTTTTATATGCTAAATCAACTAATTCGCACCCTTTATCATAGTCAATTAACGGGTTTGCTTCTCTTTTGAATGGGGTTTTGCAGGGGAGGCGCATTGTTCCGAGTCCAAGACGGGATACTTCAATATCCTTAAACTTAACTCTGTCAATCATAATTTTACTCCTTTGTCCATGTTACACCGTTGGGTGTGTCTTTTAATATAATTCCTCTTGCCTTCAAATCATCTCTGATTTTGTCGGCGGTTGCCCAGTCTTTATTCTTACGAGCAGTTTGTCTTTGCTCAATAAGCTCTTCAATTTCAGAATCAAGATCGTTATTCTTTCTGTTATAAAGAATTCCGAGAACACCGCAAAGCTCGTCAAAGATTTTTGCTGCTCTCTCGCAAACATTCTTTGAAACTTCTTTTTCAAGAATCTTGGTATTAATGTCCTTAACCAAGTCAAATATTGCAGCAAGTCCGTCAGCGGTGTTAAGGTCATCGTCCATTGCTGTTATAAATTGATATTTTCTTGAGTCGATAAGCTTAATAAGTTCTTCATCGTCAGCAACATCGTCCCTTGCATTTTTTATAGCAAAATAGAGTGATTCTCTGCAGGTATAAAGCCTTTCCAGTGCTGATTTACACTGTTCAATAATTTCAAGAGAATAGTTAATCGGTGAACGGTAATGAGAGGAAATAAGAAAATATCTAATAACCTCATATCCATAAACATCTGCAATTTCTCTAACTGTTTTAAAGTTACCGAGGGACTTGCTCATTTTAACATTATCAACATTAATATATCCGTTATGCATCCAGTAATTTGAGAAAGGAGCGTCGTTTGCAGCTTCACTTTGAGCAATCTCATTTTCATGATGAGGGAAGACTAAATCCTGACCGCCGCAATGGATATCAATAGTTTTTCCAAGATATTTTCTGTTCATTGCGCTGCATTCGATATGCCAACCTGGACGTCCTTTGCCCCAAGGCGAATCCCAATAAGGCTCGCCCTCTTTTGCAGCTTTCCATAAAGCGAAATCAAGAGGGTTTTCTTTTAAATCATCAACTGCAATTCTCGCTCCGCTCTGAAGGTCGTCTATCGGCTGATGAGAAAGCTTTCCATATCCTTTAAATTTCAATGCGCGGTAATAAACATCACCGTTAGCCTCGTATGCATAGCCCTTTTCAATCAGAGTTTTGATAATTTCAATTATTTCTTCAATATTTTCAGTTGCTTTCGGGTGATAAGTTGCTTCCTTGAAGTTAAGCCCCTTAGCGTCAGTCCAGAATTCATTAATATACTTTTCAGAAACCTCAGAAAAACTAAGTCCCTCTTCGTTTGCTCTTCTGATTATTTTATCGTCAACATCGGTAAAATTCTGAACAAATTTAACATTGTATCCCCTATATTCAAGATATTTTCTCAAAACATCAAAAACACAAAGCGGTCTTGCGTTGCCGATATGAATAAAATTATATACAGTCGGTCCGCAAGCATAAATCTTAACTTCATTTTCGCTGATAGGAACAAATTCTTCCTTTGTTCTTGATAATGTATTAAATACTCTCATTTTCTTTTTCCTCCAGTTTTTCAATTCTTTTGCTGAGATCACTGATAAGAATAGCGTTATCTCTTATTGCGTTCATAACAGGGTCAGGAAGATGTATCTGGTCAAGATCATCTACCTTCTCACCGTCGATTCTAACTATTCTTCCCGGAACGCCGACAACTGTGCTGTTATCCTCAACATCTTTAACAACAACTGCACCTGCGGCAATCTTAACATTGTTTCCGATATTAATAGGTCCTAAAACCTTAGCTCCTGCGCCTACAAGAACACCGTTTCCGATGGTTGGATGACGTTTACCGGTATCCTTACCTGTACCTCCAAGGGTAACGCCCTGATAAATAATACAGTCGTTCCCTACTTCAGTTGTTTCGCCGATTACAATTCCTGTTCCGTGGTCAATACAAACCCTTCTGCCTATTGTTGCACCGGGATGTATTTCAATTCCTGTTTTGTGAGCACATCGTTGGCTAATTGCCCTTGCAATAAGCTTCATATTATGTCTGAAAAACCAATTAGCTTTTCTATGACTTCTGAGTGCCTTAAAACCAGGGTAAAGCGTTACAACCTCGAATGCACTTGATGCGGCGGGATCGTGTTCTAAAAAGCTTTTAACGTCCTCTCTGTAGTCTGATATAAAACTCATAAATCACCTTTCAAAAAAATAACTCCGCCGAAATCAATCGACGGAGGCAATAGTTACTGCGGTTCCACTCCTGTTTATACTCAAAGCCTGTAACGGGGCGACCGTCTCGGAATACTTAATTTCCTCCAAGAAGCTCATAGGTGCATTTCACCGCCAAAATATGCGGATTTTTCAGCAAACAACCCGCTCTCTTTAATACCTTGTTTATCGGCTACTTCTCCTAATCAAAGCATTTAGATATTAACTACTTATATTATATACATTTATAAAATTTTTGCAACAGTTATTTTGTTTTAATAAGATGCCAGCCATCCTTTGCATATTTTAAACCGCTAAGCAAAGTTACCAGTGCATCAATCCAAAAGGACACTGTGCAGAAAACGAATAACCAACTTGGAGCAGTTGTTGGCGTAGTTGATATAACAATCTCGCCGTCTTTTTCAAGAATTGAAAGAAATAAAAATGCAAGACCGGTTGTTGACATCTGAAGAAACGTTTTTGCTTTACCAAAACCGTTAGCAGCGATAACCTCGCCTTCATTAATTGCAGCCATCCTCATTCCTGCAACAAGAAATTCTCTTGCCATCATAATCATAATAACAATATCAGTATGCCAGCCAAGATTCATAAGAATCAAAAATGCAGCAAGTACAAGTGACTTATCTGAAAGCGGGTCCATTAATTTACCGAAGTCGGTAACTAACCCTCTTTTTCTTGCAATTATTCCGTCTGCCTTGTCGCTCATACAAGCTATAAAATAGATTATAAGCGTAACAGTCCAATGATATCTGAACTCAATAAGTGCGCTTAAGAATAAAAACGGAACACAGGCAAATCTGAACACAGTCAGCTTATTTGGTAAATTCAATTCAAACACTTCCCTTTTAAGTCATATCCGTCAAAATCAGTTATTTTAACATCGTAAAATTCACCGATTTTCAGTTCTTTATCAGAATATACAATAATACCGCTGTCAATTTCAGGAGAATCAAAATATGCTCTGCCAATATAGCTTTCACCGTTAAACTCATCAATAATTACCTGGTATATTTTATTAATCTTTGATTTATTGATTTGCTCGGTTATTGTATATTGCTCATCCATAAGGATTTCCTGACGTCTTAATTTAATATCTTCGTCAATCTGGTTATCCATATCAAAAGCGGGAGTATCTTCTTCGGGAGAAAAGGTAAAACTTCCCATTTTATCAAAATGAATATCGATTACAAAATTGCAGAGGTTTTCAAATTGCTTTTCAGTTTCACCGGGAAAACCCACCATAAATGTTGTTCTTAAAGCTAAATCGGGAATTTTCTTCCTCATTTTTTCTATCAGCAATTTATAACTTTCAGAGTCCCCCAGCCTATTCATATTATGAAGGACCTCTTTATCAGCATGCTGAAGCGGTATATCAATATATTTACAAATCTTATCTTCATTGGAAATTACATCAATAAGCGAATCCGTTATTCTTTCAGGATAACAATAATAAAGCCTTATCCACTTTATTCCATCAATTTTTACAAGCTCTTTTAGAAGAACATCAAGTTTATATTCACCGTATAAATCCTGACCGTACTTTGTAGTATCCTGAGCGATGAGTATTATTTCTTTAACTCCATAAGACGCAAGTGTTTTTGCTTCATTAAGAATATCTTCCATTTCTCTGGAGCGAAACTTACCCCTTATTGACGGAATTGCGCAATAGGAGCATCTGTTATCACATCCGTCAGAAATCTTTAAATAAGCCCAATGAGAAGGCGTTGAAATAAGCCTTTCATCGCTAAGAGGAAGATAGCATTTATTTGGAAATTGAGATGTTTTAATTCCGACAAGCGCTTTCTGACAGGTTTTAACAATATCTGAGTTAGCACCAATACCAACAACTGCATCAACCTCAGGCATTTCCTTTAAAACCTCATCCTGATAACGCTCAGCAAGACAACCCGTTACAACTATTGCTTTAATAAGACCTGCATTTTTATATTCAGCCACTTCAAGAATCGCTTCAATAGCCTCCTGTTTTGCGCTTTCAATAAAACCGCAGGTATTAATAATCATAACATCACTATCTTCAATATTTGAAACAATATCAAAACCTGCTTTTTTGAGTTTGGAAAGAATGATTTCACCGTCAACCTGATTTTTCGGACAGCCGAGCGAAATCATTCCCGCTTTAAAATTCATCATAGTTTTCTATTCTTTCGAGTGCAGAAACAATGTCAGAATATGAAAAACCTTTTCTTGACATTGCGGCAATAACCTTTTGTCTTCCGCCCTCCTGATTAAGTTTATTTAGGTATTTTGAATTTATTACATCAAATGCAGTGCCGACATTATCAATGTCGGCATCACAAATTAAACTTTGAGTTATTTCGTTTGAAATTCCTCTTTTATTCATTTCAAGAACAATAAATCTTTCGGACAGCTTCTTGTTTTCGCAAAGGTATGTAAAAAGCTCTTTGGCATACTCTTCATCATTCAGATAACCGTATTCAAGCATTAAATCTATCGCTTTATCAGCAGTTTCTCTGTCGAATGACTTAATAAGTTTATCTCTGAGTTCTTTAACGGAATGCGCTCTTCTGGATAATAAATCATAGCATTTTCCAACAGCCTTTGAATAATTAATCTTATCAACAAGTTCGGACCATTCTTCATCATCAATTTCGCTGTTTTCTTTATAGTAGTTTTCAGCAAAAAAGTCAGAAGTTGTTGTTATCCGATATTCACCGTCAATGAAGAGATGAATTTTGTTTCCCCGTCCGTTTTTATACGAAATTTTCATTATCAGTCTTCGTCGTCAATTTCAATATCAAACTTTGCTTTTGCATCTGCTCTTGTTTGAGAAATCGGAGCTTTAGCAACAGGTTCGCTGATTTCAGGAGCTTCGTCCTTAACAGCTTCACCGTTATTGTTCATAAGAGCAAGAACCTTGTTTTCAATTTCTTCTCCGAATTCCGGCTCAGTTTTAATTAATTCTTTGAGCTTATCCTTACCCTGGAATCTCTGGTCACCATATGAGAACCAGGAGCCGCTCTTTTTAACAATTCCGAGGTTAACTGCAAGATCGCAAATCTCACCAACTCTGTCGATACCTGTTCCGTACATAATATCAAATTCAGCAGTCTTAAACGGAGGCGCAACCTTGTTTTTAACTATCTTAACCTTTGTGTGAGAGCCGACAAATTCATTTCCTGGTGCTTTAATCTGTTCGCTCTTTCTTACATCAATTCTCATTGATGAATAGAATTTAAGCGCACGTCCACCTGTTGTAACCTCGGGATTACCGTAAATAACGCCAACTTTTTCACGAAGCTGATTGATAAAGATAATAATACAATTCGATCTGTTTATTGCACCTGCAAGCTTTCGTAATGCCTGAGACATAAGTCTTGCGTGAAGACCAACATGGGAGTCACCCATATTACCGTCAATTTCACTTCTTGGAACCAAAGCCGCAACTGAGTCAACAACAATAATATCAATAGCGCCGCTTCTAACGAGCTGCTCGGTTATTTCAAGAGCTTGTTCACCGTTATCGGGCTGTGCAACAAGAAGAGAGTCAACATCAACGCCGAGATTAGCGGCATAAACAGGATCAAGAGCATGCTCGGCATCAATGAAGGCAGCCTCGCCGCCCTCCTTCTGTGCTTGGGCAATGCAGTGAAGAGCAAGAGTTGTTTTACCCGATGATTCAGGGCCAAAAATCTCGATAATTCTTCCCTTTGGAAGTCCTCCGATACCAGTTGCAATATCAAGTGTCAGCGAACCGGTTGAAATAGCGTCAACCTTCAGACCGCTGTTTTCTCCAAGACGCATAATTGCCCCGGCTCCATAGAGCTTTTCAATCTGCTTAAGAGCTGAATCAAGTGCAACTTTTTTATCGTTATTTATGTTTGATGCATTTTTATTAGTTGCCATAATTATTCCTCCGTATCTTTATTTTATATCCTGTTTATTATACTAAATATTGTATTTAAAATCAAGAAAATATACTAAAAAGCACAATAATTTTCGCCTTAAAAAAATAAATGAAAAAAACACTTGCTTTTTTTATAACTTTCTGTTAATATATATCCGTTATATTTAAGGAGGTGTACGCAAATGGCTAAATGTGAATGCTGCGGAAAAGAAATGTCCTTTGGTATTAAGGTATCTCACTCACACAGAAGATCAAACAGAACCTGGAAGCCGAATATCAAAAAGGTTAAGGCTATTGTTAACGGCTCACCAAAGAGAATCTATGTTTGCACAAGATGCCTTCGTTCAGGTAAGGTTGAAAGAGCTTAATTAAGTAAAAAACAAAACCGTCGATTCTCGGCGGTTTTATTTTTTTGCTTATTTATATTCATTTATTATTGCTGCAAAGTCCTTAGCATTGATTATTCCGTCTTGAGTAACATCAAGGAAGCTACTATATTCATCTTCATTCTCTCTTGAATTAATTGCATCTTCGAAATCAAGGCGGTATTCATCCTTGCAGATTAAGCATTTTATAATTGCTTCATTACTTTCAAAATCAAAATCGGCAAAACCATATGCATGCTCGTTTTCTATAACGTCAATGTGAACAGTTAAAAATGCTGTATCAGAAATTCCTGTGTTATATGAATAATCAATACCGTTTTTCATATTATCAAAATCGTCGGTAAAGAAATACCCGTCTGCAAAAGAAACATTCTCATTAACGTCAAGGCTTGTTGAAGCAACGTTGCCGTTTGCTAAATCCATTGGAACAACAATCATTCCATCTTTAACCTGAACAAACGCTGTTGTTTGCTGATGACCGATATTATACTCTGTTATTGCCCTTCCGTCTGAAACAAGCTTTGTATTATTACTTAAATCAAGCTTGGTTAAATAGTTATATGAGCAGTTGATATATTCAAGATTAACATTATTTGATAAATCAAGCTCTGATAAATGACAATAATCGCATCTTAAATCGGCTAAAGCAATTTGATTTGATAAATCAAGCTCTGTTAGATTTGGATTAGTGTAGCAGTGAAGTCTTGTTAAATTAACATTGCTATCAAGGTTTAATTCTTCAATCTCATTTGAGCAGACTGAAAGCTCTCTGAGAGCAGAATTTCCGCTGACATCAAGGCTTTTCAATCCCAAATCGTTGCAGGTTAAAACTTCAAGAGCTGAAAGAGACGAAACATCAAGGCTTTCAATTGTTCCGATGCTGCTGCATCTTATGGTTTTGAGGTTTTCAAAGTATTCAATACCCTTTAAATCATTTACCTTAAGGCTATCCTCATCAACGTCAAGCTCAAAAGCAAGCATTTCAATCATACCCGAAACAGTCATTGTCTGAGTGCTTCTCTCCCTGCTTGTCAGAATTCCGTCGCTGTCGATATCATACATCAAAGCAATCGCCGCTCTGAAATTTGCGTCGGGGAAGTTATCCTCATTTAATTCAACATCGTCAAAAGCGTATGCCATTATTGAAAGAATCGCAATATTCAGAGCAAGTGCCCCGGCAAGAAGAAGCGACATATGCTTTTTAAATCTATATTTCATTATATCGCCCTCCTATGCCTTAGTGACTTTAAGAGTAAATGATTTGGTTACTGTTGAGCCGTCTGTATTTGTAACTGTGCAGGTTATAGTTACGCTGTAGCTTGATAACCAGGAGCTTGCACCGCTGAGATTAACAACACCTGTTAATGAATTGATTTTAATCGGTGAAAGTGAGGAGCTGGTTTTGTATGAAACACTGCTAACTGCATTCGCATTTGCAGGAACAGTATTATAGCCAACGGTCAGTCCCGGGAAGTTACTATAGCTTCCTGAGCATGAAACTGCGTAGTTTGAACCAATTTCCTCGCCGTTTGCAGTTAAAACAATATCAGTTGCATTTACTATCTGCTCTACAATAGTTACGTTATAGACGAGGCTGTATTCTCTGTCATAATCATCAACAACATTAAGGTTAAGAGTTATATATCCTTTATCTTCAGTCCTTGTTAAAACAAGCTGATTGCCATTCTGCTCAACTGTTAAACCTTCTGCATTGCTGTATGTGAAGGATGATGATTTTATCATTGCATTTTCAACAATATATGCATTAATTTCAACCTGATTGTTTTCATCAGTAGGAATTGAAGCATTGTTTGAAATTGACTCACCGTTAACCATAATTGCAGGATTCGGTTTGATAAACTCATGTCCTTCAAGCGCGCTCATTGCTTCCATAAGAAGCTCGCATGCACTGTCTATCTCCCCCTGAGACGCAAGATAATTCTTGCTTACAGCAACTGCGCTTTCATACTTATTCTTAAAATCCATTCCGTATGAGTAAGCGTAATCAGTATATTCAATTTTGCTGCCTTCGCTGATTGCAGCATTGAGTGCAGTTGTATCCCAGGTTGTATAGACATCTTTAGAAGCAGTATATCCGCCATCCATAGTTGTTGCGGTTATTGTTGCTTTACCAAAGGAAACAAAGGTTACTGTTCCGTTTTCATCAACTGTTGCAATCTCAGGATTGTCAGAAGTCCAGATGCAATCATTGCAAACATATGATGATGAAAGTATCCATGAAGATGAATAGCTTATGCTTGGGCTGATTGAAGCAGTAGCACCCGAAACACCATATACATCATTATCCGAGAATGAAATACCAGTTACGCCATATCTTACGAATGAAACGTAAATAGTATTTGTATGAGTTTCACCGTCATAATTAGTAACTGTGCAGGTTATAAGAGCAGCCTTCGAAGATGAATTGTTGCTTGTAACTGTTCCGTCACTTGCAACGCTGATATTTGAATTGCTGCTCTCCCAGCTGATTTCCTCATATCTTGAACGAGCCGGGGATGTTTCAACAGCTAACTTAATTGTTTTATTGTTGAGTGAGCTGTTTGAAAGTCTAATATAACCTTCATTAACAACACTTGCGCTCGTTTCATCCTCGCTTAAGCCAAGAGTTATGCTCTCGCAAGGAACATACTTTTCAAGCGTTTCATAAGCCGCAACAAGCTTATCATAGTTCTCGTTAACAAGAGCCTGCCTTGCTGTTGCCTCTTCAACAATTGCTGCGCTTTCATTAACAGCAGCTTCAAGAACATCAAGGGATTCATTTGTATAAACAAACTTTCCTCTTGTTGTTTCTATTAATTCAGCATATTCTGCAACCTTTTCAGCAAGCTTTGAATAATCTGCAAGAATTGTTATTGTAACTGAATCTGTATATCCTCCGTCAACTGATCTTGCAGTGATTGTAACTTCACCGTCATTGATGAATGTAACAAGACCGTTTGAGTCAACAGTTGCAGTTTCATCATCACTTGAAGTCCATTTAATATCGCTGAAGCTAAGGCTTCCGCCGCTTGAAAGATTTGCTGTGAGTTGAGCGGAACCATCGGTTGCAACAACACTGAAATCATCCTGTTCAATATTAATACCCGTTACAGTATATTCAGCCATAACAACGGTTATCGTTCTTGAGGTTTCTCTTCCATATGCGTCGGTATAGATAAACTTTAGATTTGCAATGCCGCCGTTTCTGAGAGTTGCATTGCAGGTTGCTGTTGCTCCGCTGGTCTGAACTCTCATACGAGTTGAATCAACGGTTTCAATTCTCAAATTAGAATACATTGCATTTTCAGGATAAACTGACGCTGTTATAGCGCATGTATTTGTTGTAAAGATATTTGAATATCCGTTGCTGAAGCTGATTGAAACACTATTTCTCTCATCAACGCTTCCGCGCTCTTTTTCAGTTCCGTATCCATTTTTGCCTACATAATCAAGATTTATTTCTTCAATTTCAATAAACGGATGCTCTTTGAGTGCTTCATATGCAGAATTAAGAGTCTCTACTCTCTCATCAATCTGATCCTGATTTAAGAAATAATCAGTCTGAGAGGTTACAGCAGCCTCATACGCCTCTTTAAATGCAATTCCATATTCATATTCATAATCAAGATAGTTAATATCCTTGTATGCTTCAACAGCTTCATCTAAAGCTTCCCTGTCACCCTTTGTTGCAACAAAGCAAACATCGGTAAATCCGCCGTCACATGTTGTTACAGTAATGTTTGCTGCACCCGTTGAAACAAAGGTTACATTTCCGCTTGCATCAACAGTTGCAACATCTTCGTTGTCGCTTGCAAAGGTTACGGCTTTAATATTAGCTGAACTCGGGCTTATTGTGTAGCTGAGCTTTGCTGTTTCATCGATGTCACCGAAAATTTCTTTTGTTGAAAGCTCAATTGATGTAACAGGGTTTCTAGCAAATGAAACATGAACAGAATCTTCAAAAGCATTTCCAAAATGGTCGGTAACTGTGCAGGTTATTGTGCTGTAGCAAGCTTTATTTGAAGCGGGCTTGCAAAGTCCCGAATCAGATACGGTTACATCACTGTTTGATGAGCTCCATTCGATTGATTCATATGAGCCATTATATGGATAAAGTCTGACATTAATCTGCTGAGAAGCAGATGTATATGAAGTTAGCAAGCCAACCTTTTCCTGATAATAATCAGCAGCTTTTTCACCATCAAGATAAAGCTCTGTTGAGGTTATATAGTGATAAACTTCAAGTGAATTATATGCATCCTCAAGCTTATCATACATTGCATCAGCCTCATCCTGAGAAGCGCTTGCCTCATCAACCATTTCCTTTGCTTCCTCAAGAACTTCAGCAAATGCGTCATAGGTTGCCGGATAATAGTCGGTTCTCTGTAAACCAGCGCTTTCATATGAACTAATAAGCGCCCCGAGCTTATTGAAGTTTGTTACAACATTAACATTGCATTCAGCAGTAAAGCCACCGTCGATAGTTGTTACAGTAATAACGCACTGACCGCCTCTGTTGAAGCTGATAACGCCGTTTTCATCAACGCTTGCAACTCTTTCATCGCTTGATTTAAAAGCTACTTCACTATAGCTTACTGAATTAAATCTTTCATTCGGAAGAACAGTTACGCCTAAAGTATAGGTTTCATCAAATTTTCCCTCTTCAATGCTGTATGTATTAAGCTCAATTCCCGTTGCAGGAGTTTTTGAAAATGCAATATAAACGCTGTCGCTGATAACATTGCCGAGATAATCAAAAACATTGCAGGTTATCTTAGCTGCGCATGCGTTATTAGAGGTTGGACGGCAAACGCCGCTGCTATCTACTGAAACAGCAGAGCTTGAAGAAACCCATTCAATCTTGCTATACATAGAATTGCTTGGAGTAAGAGCATAGTTCAAGTCATATGTGCTTGAAGTATAGCTGCTGAGAGTTCCGACATTAACAGAAACATATGGTTTAGCAAGAGCTTCATTTCTTCTTGAAGTTATGCTTACTCCGCCAACAGGAACATATGCACCGATTCTGTTGAAAACATCAAGCAAATTATCTGCATATGTGTTGCAGGTTGACTGAGAAGCCATTTTATAGTCATATAAAACAAAGTATGCCTTGTCAAGCTTCTTCATATATTCGCTGTAAAGCGTTTTATTTTCATCAGTTTTCTGTATAACGGTTCTGTCGCAGAGATTAACAATATTGCTCAGATAATCCTTATCTGCAACAACAGTAACAGGCTTTGAATCAATTAATCCTCCGTCTGCACTAACGCAATAAAGATTAGCATATCCAACATCAACACCTGTTATAACTGCATTTCCGTCTGATGAATCGGAAACTTTCAAAACCTTTTCATTATCCGAATACCAGTGCGCGTCGTCACAAGCATAAAGATTTGCTGTTAAACTGCCATCAAAGGTCATTGTATGAGTAACATTCAGCGACTTTCCTCTTGCTACTTCAAACTCATCTCCATCAATGGTATTTGATGCTGCGTTATTTCTTGTTAGAACTAAGGTTATAGTGTCGGACTTAACATTTCCATCCTCACTTTCGCACCAGATATTAACAGAAGCGGCGCTTTCAGAGCCGTATTTAGCCCTGACCTCAACTGATTTAGCAGAAGTGCTTTCATTTTTAAACTGGAAGCTATCGTTATCAATATGCCAGATAATATTAGCATTCGCAGCGTTTTCAGGATTAACGGCAGCGCTTACTTTAATTCCTTTATTATATAGAATTGCAGCTGTGCTTTCCTTAACAGTTACAAAAGTTGTTGTTTCTCCGTTAACAATTACTTCTTTAACATCAGGTGTTGAAGAATTGCTTAGTTTTTCGGGTGATAATTTAATTGATTTAACAGGAGTGCTGTTGCTGATTTCATGCTTTTTAGTAATTGAAGAAATTTCATAAAAACTTCCGTCACTTAAATCGTATCCTGTTTTAACTTCAAGAACAATCGTTGATGTGCCGTTGCCAATAGAAGTATAGTGACCGTTTTTATCTATTTCAGCAAAGTTATCAGCAGCAGGAGTTTCACCTGTTGCCCAGCTTATTATTTCATTACCTTCATCATCGTAGCCCGAAACAAGACCCCATTTAACCGTTAAGTCCCAGGAACTTGTTCTTGACGGATAAGCCGTATAAGTGAAATCACATTCTTCATTTGTATCGATATAATCGGGTCCCTCAATAACAATATCTGAAAGATACTGACCTGTTTTGCCGGTTACCTTAATTGTTTTTGATCTTGAAATATGATTTTCAATCGAGGTTGCATTAATTGTAACCTCTTGCGATGAGGTACTGAGTGAACCACCTGAATCACGTCCGGTTATAATGCCTGTGTCTTCATCAACATAAGCAATATTAGGATTGGAAGAAGACCATCTAACCTCATTTTTATCCCCTGTTTCGGGAACAATATCAGTTACGCTGAGCTGAATCTGAGATCCCTCCTGAACACTTGAAAGTCCGCTCAGAGAGAAATCCTCAAGAGGAACGGGATCGATAACAGTAAAGGTGATTGAATCGTTATAAGCAAACTGAAGCGCATAGTTAGCAAGTGTCTGAAGTGTTCCGTTTGAGTTTTCAAGGTATTCAGAAATTCCGCCAGTTCTCTGTCTTGCTGCAACCATTAAATCGAGGGCGCCCTTTAAAACAGTTTTGCTGACATTAACGCCAAGATAGTTAATGAGTACATCTGCAACTGCGTCCGTATCCATGCCCTCGGCAGAATCAAGCATTCCGTCGATAAATATAAGCATCTTTTTAACGCCTTCAAGAACATCCTCTGAATCGGGTGAGGCTGTAACGGTAACAGTACCTGTTCCTGTAAAGGTAACAAATCCGTCTTCATCAACAGTTGCAATTTCAGCGCCGTTATTGAAAATAGAGGAGCTTCTTATGCTGTAGTTAACACCATAGTGAAGTCTGAGAGGCGTTGTTATTGCTGTTAACTGAACAGTTGAACCAACTGCAACAGTTGTGCTGACTTCCTCTTTATTTGTTATATGTGTTCCGTTAGGAAGGAAGTTTGCATACCACGCTTCATTCTTTTTGACCTGAATTTTAACAGTATCCTCGCAAACAACATTACCCTGTGCATCCTTAAGCTGACAGTGAATAATTGAATTTAAGGAATCAAGATAATTCTGAAGCGAATCTAAAACGCTATCGGCATATGAATTATTACCGAAAGCAATTTTAAGAACAGAAACAATCTGGTCCGTGTCCATTGAATCAAGATCAACAACATCATTAAAGAGTGCACCCTCAATAAGAGAACCGATTGCGCCTCCGATAAGCGGAATTGTTTTAACGCTGCTGTCTATCCAGGTCTGAATAGCCGCTCCCTTTGAAGAATCAAAAGCACGAACAAGACCTGTCTGGTCAACGTTAACAAGGGTCGGCGTATCGCTATACCAATAAACAGAGCCGCCATCGGGCATACCCGTTTCAATGAGCTTATAGGTCAGCTGAAGCTTATCGCCTTCAACCATAACCTCTCTGTATGAGTTACCCTCATCGTCCGTGTCAGGAACCATGGTATCGCTATCCTGATAATAAATCTGGATCTCATCATTGTGGTAAATTCCTCCGTCTGCATAAGCAGAAAATGCAGGAATAACGCAAGTGAGCATAATCGATAGCGCAGTTACTACGCTGATTATACTGCAAAGTCCTTTAGATTTTTTCATAATAATCACCCTCTAATAATTATTCGACTTAATTGCCTACATTTATATGTACTTTTAATGCATAAAAACATCACAAATATTTTGAAAAAATTGCAAATTTCAGAATGTGTAAGTAAATTTATATACTTGTACAAAATTATTATATAGTAATTTTAAATTTATGTCAAACAAAAAATAACACGTGCAATAATACACGTGTTATACTTTTATTTATTTCCTTCTCCCCTCTCCCTGATTATAAATCTTACAGGGGTTCCGTCAAGACCAAAAATCTCTCTAATCTGATTTTCAAGATATCTTTGATAAGAGAAGTGAAATAAATCAGCTCTGTTAACAAAGAATACAAATGTTGGCGGACGGGTTGATGCCTGAGTCATATAGTATATTTTAAGCCTTCTTCCTTTATCTGTCGGAGGCTGAACTCTTGCAGTAGCAACAGAAAGAACTTCGTTGAGCTTACCTGTTGAAATCCTCATTGAGTTCTGAGAATGAACATGAACAATCATCTCATACAGTTTATCAATTCTCTGACCGGTCTGAGCAGAAATAAATATTACAGGAGCAAAGCTCATAAACGAAAAGTCAACAGCAAGTTTTTCTCTGAATTCTTTCATTGTGTTACTATCTTTTTCAACTGCATCCCATTTATTAACAGCAATAATACAAGCTTTTCCCTGATCAAGCGCAATTCCTGCAACCTTGGAATCCTGTTCAGTAAAGCCTTCAGTTGCATCTATCATTATAACGCAGACATTAGCTCTTTCAATAGCCATTTTTGCTCTTATTATGCTGTATTTTTCAATATCGTCATTAATGCGGCTTTTACGTCTTAATCCCGCTGTATCTATAAAATTGAATTTTCCGAATGAGTTTTCAACAAAAGTATCAGTTGTATCCCTTGTTGTTCCAGCTATATCAGAAACAATGGCTCTGTTAAGTCCGCTAATCTTATTAACAAGAGATGATTTACCGACATTTGGCTTACCAATAATTGCAACATTAATAACCTCTTCATCCTCTTCCTCAGAATCAGAGTTCTCAGGTAATAGACTTATAACTTCATCAAGCAAATCCCCCGTTCCATGTCCGTGAACAGAAGATACAGCAAACGGATCACCGATACCAAGATTATAAAACTCATAAAATTCAGGATCAACTTCACCGATTTTGTCACATTTATTAACGCATAAAACAACTGGCTTTCCGCTCTTCTGGAGCATTGAGGCAACTTCATAGTCGCTTGCAACAACACCGCTTCTGATATCTGTTACAAGAATTATAACATCGGCAGTATCTATTGCAATTTCTGCCTGTGAGCGCATCTGCGAGAAAATAATATCATTTGTATCGGGTTCAATTCCCCCTGTATCAACAAGTAAAAAAGAACGATTTAGCCATTCGCAGTCACCGTAAATTCTGTCTCTTGTGACACCCGGAGTGTCATCAACAATGGAAAGCCTTGAACCAATCAGTTTATTAAAAAGAGTTGATTTTCCAACATTCGGTCTGCCGACAATTGCAACAACAGGTTTTGCCATAATCTCACCTCTTTTATTCAGAATTATAAATAAAGACGGCTTATAAGCAATAAGCCGCCAAATAAAAACTATTAGTCTTTGCTGATTACTTCTTTTCCGTTATAATATCCGCAGCTTGGGCAAACTTTATGCGGAACAGTATATTCGGAACAATTCGGGCATTTAACAAGTGTTGGAGCATTTAACTTCCAAACGCTTGAACGTCTCTTATTCTTTTTTGTCTTTGAAGTTCTTCTTGCAGGTACTGCCATGATGTTTCCTCCTTATTCTTGATCAAGAAGCTGTAAAAGAGCCGCCATTCTCGGATCAACCTCTTTTTCACAGCTGCATTCTTCTTTGTTTAAGTTCTTTCCGCACTTCGGACACAATCCTCTGCATTCCTCTTGGCAAAGCATTTTTTGCGGAAGAAATAACTGAATTTCCTGATATACATAATCGTCTAAATCAAGTACTTCGTTTTCAACGATTACGAAATCATCGAAATCATCATCTTCATTTTCAAGCTTTCGAACAACAACTTTATTTAATTCGAAGCTATATTTTCTTTCAAAATCCTCAGCACATCTGTCGCAGATGCCGAAAAAATCAAAAGAAATGTTAAGGTCCATATAAACAACGTCTGCTTTGCAATATGCTCTTCCTTTAACTTCAACACCGTTTTTGAGTGGTTTATAGGTGCTGTATTCAAAATCGTTAAAGAATAGCTTTGTATCTATTTCAATTGATTCATTATTGAAATTAAACAAATTAGAAAAGTTCAGCTGCATATATTCTCACCTTTAAGATTGCACTAAGTATTATATATATAAGATTGGAATTTGTCAATACTTATTTTTCTAACATATTAAAAATATCTAAAACTAATTAAGGGCGGATTATATCCGCCCTTAATAATTTAGTATAGGTTAGATTTCTTCACAGAAATCAAATATTTCAACAGGAAGATCTTCTTTATCGCAGCTGATTGTGAAATAGAAGTTAATATCTGTTGCGTTGCTGAGATTAGTGAGCATTTCAAAAAACTGAGGAAGCTTTTCATATTCTCTTCCTACAATCTTGAAGGTTGCATCAACAAGAATATCAGTAACATCATAGTTTCCTGCACAGATACCAGCAAGATATCCATAGAATGCCTTATGCCCTCTGATGGCATATGTATCAGTTTCTAAAAGACGTGCTTTTGAAGAAACATCATAAGTTAATTTAGGTTCTTTTTCAACGCAAACAACATTTCCGTCTGACTTTTCAACGCAAAGATTAACAAGGTCAATTAATTTCTTTGTTTTTCCTGCGCCTTTGTTTCCGATGATAAGTTTGATCATTTTTAATCCTCCTAAGTAGGTAAGCTTATTTACAAATATATAGTATCACAAACCTAATTGTTTTTCAAGGTTTTCTTTTTCATTTTCATATCCGGGTTTTCCGAGAAGAGCAAACATATTCTTTTTATAGCTTTCAACACCTGGCTGATTAAACGGATTTACACCGAGAATATAACCGGAAACAGCACATGCTTTTTCAAAGAAATATATTAAATTACCGATATGTTCTTCATCAATTTTATCAGCTTCAATAATAAGGTTTTGAACTCCGCCGTCAGTATGAGCAAGAAGAGTTCCAAGTCTCGCCTTATCATTGACAGTGCTCATCTTTTCACCTGCAAGGAAGTTAAGTCCATCAATATTACCTTCCTGCTCATCAATGATATATTCGCTGAGCGGATTTTTAAAGTTTACAACTGATTCAAACATCAAAGGCGCTCCGCTTTCCTGAATATACTGACCAAGAGAATGAAGATCGGTTGAAAATACACAGGACACAGGAAAAAGACCTTTTCCGTCCTTACCCTCACTCTCGCCAAAAAGCTGTTTAAGCCACTCATTAAACATTGCCATTGATGGCTCATAAGATACAAAACATTCAAGTTTTTTTCCCTTATTATAAAGAATATTTCTAACCGCAGCATATTTAAGGCAGTCGTTATCATTAATGTCATAGGCACTATACTCTTTCATGGCGTTGCGTGCGCCCATCATAAGAGCATCTATGTCAATTCCGGCAACTGCAATTGGAAGAAGTCCAACAGCGGTAAGAACAGAATATCTTCCGCCAACATCATCGGGAACAACAAATGTTTCATACCCTTCTTTATCTGCAAGACCTTTAAGAGTTCCTTTTGCTCTGTCAGTAGTACAGAAAATTCTTTTCGCCGCTTCTTCTTTTGAATACTTCTTATTAACCAGCTCTCTGAAAACTCTGAAAGCAATAGCGGGTTCAGTTGTTGTTCCGCTCTTTGAAATAACGTTAACGCATAAATCCTTGCCTTCACATAGAGATACAATTTCATTAAGAGAAGTTGGACTTATTGAATTACCAATAAAGAAAATCTGCGGTGTATCTTTTGCAAGAAGATTATAGTTAGATGATTTAAGCGCCTCTATAACAGCTCTTGCGCCCAGATACGAGCCTCCAATACCGATAACAATAAGAACATCAGCATTATTCTTTATATATTCAGCAGCTTTCTTAATTCTCTCAAATTCATCTTTATCATAATCTTCGGGAAGCGAAGTCCAGCCGAGAAAATCATTTCCCTCGCCTGTTTTATTATCAAGAGTTCTAATAGCCTCTACTGCTTTATTTCTAATGTTTTCAATATCTGCAGCATCAACAAGGCTCGAATACTTATAATTAAACTTTAAAGCCATTATTTTATTCTCCCTTTTATTATTGCACATTATTCTACTACATATCGTTCAAAAAATCAACAAAAATCTATATATATTATATTTTGCAAAGCAAATCCTTAAAAATTGAAGATAATGTTACCTTTGAAATAGAATTGGGAGAAGTAAGTTTTATTACACCAATAGTTTTTTCACCACTCTTAATTTTTATACATCCGAGCTCATCGGATTTTTCAATAGGAGCTTCTATAGTTTTTCTTATATCATAAACATATTCAATATCCTTACTACCTTTTGGTGTAATAATCTTATTATTTTCGGAAACCACGGGTGTTACTTCTTTAAACACTCCCCCGTTAACCTTTACAGGAGTTATTTTCTTCTGGTCTATAAGAGGAGTAATTGCTTCATAATCGGCAAATCCCTTATCAAGAAGGTAAGAGGCTGTGTTAAATCTATCATCACTGGTATCGCTTTTAAGAACAACAGCAACAAGGTTTAAATCATCTCTGCAGGCAGTCGCCGAAATACAGAAGCCAGCATTCGAAGTTGTACCTGTTTTTAGCCCCGTTATGCCATTATACTGATTTATAAGTTTATTTGTATTATTAAGCTCGGTTTCTCCGTTTCTCAGAGAATCAAGCCATATTGTTGTGTAATCAGTAATTTTTTTATGTTTGAATACTTCTGAAGAAATCAATGCAAGGTCATAAGCACATGAATAATGGTTTTTAGTAGTATCATCAAGTCCGTTGGAGTTTTCAAAATGAGTATTTTCGCAACCAAGCTCTTCAGCTCTGTCATTCATCATTTTTACAAAACCTTCACTGGAACCTCCAATGTGCTCTGCCAGTGCAGTACAGGCGTCGTTTGCGCTTGCAACAACAACTGCTTTAAGAAGTTCATCAACAGTCATTGCTTCTCCCTCTTCAAGCCATATCTGTGAACCGCCCATAGAAACAGCATTTTTTGATGCGGTTACTTTATCAGATAGGTTTATATCTCCCCTGTCCAAAGCTTCCATAACGAGTAAAATAGTCATTATTTTTGTAACTGAAGCAGGAGAAAGATGTTCAAGTTCATTTTTCTTATAAAGCACCTCATTATTATCCATACACATTAAGACAGCAGCCTGTGCTTTAACTTTATCGTCCTTTGCGTAAGAATAAACAGGAATTACCAAAAGAATGCTCAGGACTAATATAAATGTTATTGTTTTTTTCATAATCATCACCACTACATTATTATTCTATAATTCTTGTAATAATGAATTTTATTTGATATAATAAATAAAATTATTTTGGAGGATATCCCTCAGTCACTTCGTGACAGCTCCCTTTAACAAGGGAGCCAAAGAGGTTAAATTATTTTATGAAAGCGGCGTTTTATACTCTCGGATGTAAGGTTAATCAGTATGAAACTGAATATATGGCTGAGCTTTTAAAGAGTGCAGGATTTGAGATTGTTGCACCAAGCGAGGATGCAAATTACTACATAATTAATTCATGTACGGTTACTGCAACCGCGGATCAGAAAACGAGGCAGAATGTTCGTAAGTTTAAAAGAAAGCATCCTAATTCAACAATTATTCTTACAGGATGTTTGCCTCAGGCGTTTCCTGATAAGGCAAAAGAGCTTAACGAAGCAGATATTATATTATGTAATAAAAACAATTCAGATATTTTAGATTTAATCAATCAGCATAATATTCAGAAAAGTAAAATCGTTAAGATTGAAGAGCATAAAAACGGTGATGAATTTAATAAATGCTCTATAAACAGATTTTCTGAAAGAATCAGAGCATTTGTTAAAATTGAAGACGGATGCGATAGATACTGTTCTTACTGCATTATTCCAAAATCAAGGGGCTTTGTTCGTTCTAAGGAGCCTGAAGATTTAAGAAAAGAAGTTCAAGCGCTCGCCGATAACGGGATTAAAGAAATTGTTTTAGTTGGTATTAATCTTTCGTCATACGGAAAAGGAAAAGATTATAACATAGTTGACGCAGTTCATATCTGTTCGGAAAATGAAAAGATAAAAAGAGTTCGTCTTGGCTCGCTCGAACCCGATCATATAACTGATGATGTTATAAATGGTCTGAGCAAAATTGAAAAATTCTGCCCTCAGTTTCACATTTCTCTGCAAAGCGGTTGCGATAAAACACTTAAAGAAATGAACAGGCACTACACTGCTGAGGAATATAAAGAGCTTTGCATTAAACTCAGAAATTCGTTTAAAAGTGCTACGATTACAACCGACGTAATGGTTGGCTTTAATAACGAAAGTGACGATGATTTTAATAAATCCCTTGATTTTGTTAAAGAAATAGCATTTGAAAAAGTTCATGTTTTCCCATATTCTGAAAGAAAAGGAACAGCCGCCTCCAAAAAAGGAGACAGCGTTCCTAAAGAAGAAAAGGAACGCCGAGCATCTATTATGATAAACGAAACTGATGTTATAAGAGAAAGCTATTGCAGAAAGCTAATTGGAATGAAGGATATTGTTCTCTTTGAAAATGAAATCAGCGAAAACATTTATCAGGGATACACAAAAAGCTATATTCCAATAAGAGTTAAGTCAGAAAAAGACTTAATTGGAAAAGAAATTGAGGTTAAAATCACTGAGTTTGATTCTGATTCGGATGTGTGTTTCGGATTGCTTTAATCATATTTTCAACCTCTTCCCTGTTCTTTTCATCAATTATCGATGAATATGAAAAAACATAAAATCCTTTAATATCATCAATCTTTGCAAGGTAGTTTATCTGCCTTGCAATTATATTTTTATTGTTTTTAAATTCATTAATTGCATTCGAATCGTTTTCGGCAGCATATTTATCTTTTTTACCGCATTTATAAAGCGGAAGTCCGATATATAAATCATTTGTTGTAAACTCTGTCCATTTCTTAACCGTAAACATAAAAGGTTGATAAACATTCTTAAAGCCAAAATATACCTGAGGACAAATATAATCGCAGAATTCATTATCGCTTGCCCATTTTTCAACATCTGCATATAAGGAATTATAATCATTATCAATGTTTGCAGCAGGGCTTATTCCGAATTTAACATTGCTCTTAGTTGATTTAACAACTTTGTTAGCCTCTTTTATCATATCGTTTACATTTTTTCGTCTGAAATCGGAAAGGCTAATATTACCGCCGTTTTCTTCATATTCCTTACTATCAATTTTTTTATTTGTTTCAGGGTAAAAATAGTCGTCAAAATGAATTGCATCAACATTATAGTTCTTAACTATTTCTTTGACTCCGTTTATAATCAGATTAGTAACATCTTTTGATGCAGGATTAAAATATATTCCGCTTTTACAAATATAAACATTGGATTTCTTTTCCTTATTTTTATACCATTTTTTAGCAATATTATTATCGCTCAACTTTTTTATATCCTTATCAAAACTAACTCTGTAGGGATTAATCCATGCTTCAATTTTAATGCCGGATTTTTCAGCTGCAGAGCAAAGAAGCTCAAGAACATCATATTTCATTTTTCCGCCCTCTACACCAAAACAGTATTTACTAAGCGGGTAGTAATCAGATCTATAAAAGGAGTCCGCAAACGCTCTGATCTGAACGGTAACAGAATTAAAGCCCCAATTTTTAAGGTCATTAAAAACATTATCAATCTTTATTTTAAACTCATTTTCATTACTATCCCCTATCAAATCTCTTAGTTCATAGTAAGTTATCCAGACAGACTTGATATATTCTTCTTTTGCATCGCTTTCAATGAAGGGCTGAATGGAGGTTTTATCTTCCTCAGCCATATTCAGAGAACAGCCGCAAAGAATTAACGCAAGGGATAAAACGATTAATATTACTTTTTTCACTTGAACACTTCCGATTTATGTAGTATCATATTATCAGTAAATTTGCGAGGTTATTTTATGGAATACAGATTTGGTAATGCAATAAAGATTAAAGAGCATGGCTTAACAGAAAAACTCACCTGCCCAAATTGTGATAAAAAAGTCAGTTTTTCTGTGTTTTCAAATTCTGACGGAAGACTTGATTCTAAGTTTCCTTTTTATAAGACGTGCAATGTTTTTATCCTTGTTTGTCCTGAATGCTCCTCTGTTTTCACAGTTGATGAAGATAAAGCAGATACATTCAAAAAAGGAGAAAAACTTTCAATCGGTAATTTCGATTTAAAGGAGCCTGAAAAATTTGAAGTTTAATTATGTTATATATTATTTCTTAGCTATTAATTTACTCGGTGTTATTGTTAACTGTCTTGATAAATATAAAGCGAAACATAATAAATGGAGAATTAAGGAAGCAACGCTCTGGATTATCGGACTTCTTGGCGGAGCCCCTTGCTCATATGCAACTATGAAAATAATCCGACATAAAACAAAGCATAAAAGCTTTATGATTGGAATGCCGATTCTGATTGTTTTGAATATAATAGTTTTAATACTTATATCTAAAATATGCCTGTGATTTCACAGGCATATTTTTTATAAAATTATGCAAATGAGTCCGCTGCAGCCTTCATTAATAACTCTTTCAATAGTTTCTCTGAACTTATCTCTTGCATCCTGGGGCATTCGATAGAGTTTATTGTTCAATCCTTCATTTACTAAGGAATTGAGCGACTTTCCGAAAATATTTGTTTCCCATATTTCAGCAGGATTGTTTTCGAACTCTTTTAGCAGGTAAACAACTAATTCCTCGCTTTGTGACTCACTGCCAACTATTGGAGCAACCTCGGTATAAGTATTGCATTTAATCATATGAATTGACGGTGCGTGTGCTTTAAGACGAACGCCGTATTTTCCGCCCTGCTTCATTATCTCAGGCTCTTCAAGAGAAAGCTCTTCAAGAGTTGGCATAACAATGCCGTAGCCTGTTTGCTCAACCTGTTCAAGTGCGTTTGCAATTCTATTGAACTTATTTCTTGTCTGAGCAAGATCGGTTAACTGATTTAACAAATCCTCTTCGTTTTTAATATCAGCATCGCATTTTTCACTGATAATCTTAAACAGATATTTATTATCTATATCAAGATTAATTAAAACATTTCCGTTTGATAAATCCGCTTTAGCAACTGATGAAGACTGAATATATTCATCCTCGTTAATATCGCCTGCAAATTTATATACTGAACGAACGCTTGATATTTCAGAACAGTTACCTTTAACGGTATTCAAAACAGACTTTCTCAGTTTATCGTCATCATCGAGAGATGAGAACCAACAAGGAAGATTAATACCTATGGAGTTAATCGGAAATTCATATAAAACATTGAGTAAAATCTCTTTTATTTCATCCTCATCAAGCTCAAGACAGTTAACAGGTATAACAGGAACTGAATATTTTTCACTCATATCTTTGGCAAGAGCTTTAACATTATCGCTCTTAGAATCAATGCTGTTCATAAGAACAACAAAGGGTTTGTTGAGCTCTTTAAGCTCGCTTATAACTCTTTCCTCTGCCTCTTCATATTCAGCTCGGTCTATTGAACTGATAGAGCCGTCGGTTGTTACAACAAGACCTATTGTTGAATGCTCCTGAATAACCTTTTTTGTCCCTATTTCAGCAGCCATATTAAAAGGAATTTCCTCTTCATACCATGGAGTCATAACCATTCGAGGCTGTTCATCCTCGATATAACCCTCGCTGCTTGGAACGATGTAGCCAACGCAGTCTATCATTCTGACTTTTAGCTGAATGTTATCCTGCATAGAAATTTCTATTGATTCCTCAGGTATAAACTTAGGCTCAGTTGTCATTATTGTTCTTCCTGCAGCAGATTGAGGCAGCTCATCCCGTGCTCTTTCCTTTTGAAATTCTCCCTGAATATTCGGAACAACAAGAGTTTCCATAAATCTTTTAATAAAGGTTGATTTGCCCGACCTTACAGGACCAACTACACCTATATAAATATCCCCCTGAGTTCTTGAGGATATATCGCGATATATATTATTGTTCATATTAATCATCCTCCTAAACTCTTGGAATTATCAGTATTCTGTCTTTATCAATAACACTATTCTGGAGATTATTTTCTTTTTTTATCATTTCTTCATCTGAAGAAAAGCTCTTTGCAATATCCCAGACAGTGTCGCTTTGTTTTGCAAAATAGATTGTTATTGATGGTGAATCAATTTCCTCATCATCTGATTCAATATCAGAAAGTATTTTGATATTTCTTTCATCAAACGCATAGCCGTTTATATCAACATTAAGCCTTATTTCAACTCTTTTTGAACTTGGCAAGGCATAATCGAGCGATTTGAGGTTAAATGCTGCAAATGCATTTTCTGCGCCTTTTAAATCATATTCAATTTCAGATGTTGAGTTCATTGAAGCAAGCGAGTCACTTTCATTTTCATAGATTATTGAAATATCAACTTTTGATACGAGCTTACTGTTTCTCATATTAACTGTTGAAAGATTAACTGAAACTTCTTTAATCTCTTTTATATCACTTGAAAAATCAGTTGCAACATTGAAAACAGAATTGTCTTTTAGTTCCCTTCCGTTAGTTATCAGTTTGTAATCAGAGTAAGAACATTCACATTTTCTTTTTGGTATGTATCCGTCTGTTATGTAGGCGTTTTCGTTTTCTCTGATGAAAAGAGTACTAACTTCAATTTCGCCGAAAACTTCAATAGTATCAAGATTGTCCCCTGAAACAGCTTTTGCTTTTTGGAAAACATCTCCAACAGTTACATTGCTGATTGAAATATCGCCGTCATCTATCGAGCTTTGGTCAATGATTTTTGAAACGCTGACGGTATTTCGAACGGATTGTATTTCATCCTCGTCGCCGACAGTATAAAGAATTTCAAAATCAATGTCCGCTTTAATCAAAGCTTTATCCTTAATTATTTTTGTTTCGGTCAGATATGCAGAACAGTTTGATGAAATAATCCGTTTTAATTCAGATGAAGTGGAAGGAAGCGAAAATTCTTCATCAAATTCAATTTTTGAAATATTAAATGCAATAATATCTGAGCTTTTTATTCCCTGTTTGTTAAGCTTTGCTCCATTGCAATCAAGCAAACAGGGATATTTTATTCTGTCGTAAACATTAAGATTTATTACAGCTGACGAATGAACATCAATTCTTCTTTGGTTAATAACTCTGAAATTAGTATATTTATCGCATATATCCGCGCAGGCAAATGCATAATCGCTTAGATTTTCAACATTGATATTACGAGAAAATTCCTCATCAAAATCTGCATAGCAAAGGCAAGAGCTTTCATTATAATATGTCAGCATAATTTCGGTTTTTCCGAAAATAAGTATTTCGTTTGACGAAACGCTAACTGATGTTATAAAGCTGTGGGATAAGCATTTAACAATCCTATAAATATCATCGCAGTATGCAGGAATTGACTCGCTGAAATCCTGTTCTATATCAATGTTTTTACTAAATACCTTCTCGTTCTTTTCAATGCACGAATAGTTTTTTTCATATTCCATTTATTTGCTCCTTTCTGTTCCTAAAAAATGATATGCAAATAAATGGGAATATATTACAAATAAATATTCTGTTAATTATTTTCATTCTATGATATAGTGTTTATATAGCTGTAAAAAAATTTTTTAAAAAAATTTCAAAAAAAGTGTGACGTTTTACCCTCTTAAAAGTACATACATATGAAGAGGTTAAAAAAAGTGTGAAAGGAGGTGCATCATTTGTCAAACAGAAATCTGAAAAAAGCGGCTGATAATGAGCTGAAAAATGCCTATAGCCGATATTATTCAACATTGTATAAATTCTGTCTTTCAAAGCTGAAAAACGATGTTACATATGTTGATGACTGTGTTCAGGAAACATATCTTGTTTTATATAACAGACTGCTTGAAGGAGAAAAATTTGAATATACTCTTGCTTTCTTATATAAAACGGCTTCAAATCTGATTAAAAAGCGATATGTTCAGCTTAAAAAGCAAGAAAACATTGTCAGTATTGATGATATCAGAGAAGTTGTTAACCATAGCGTTGATATAGACGACAGACTGACATTTGAAGAATATTCAAGAATGATAAGTGATGCACTTAACGACACTGACAGAGAAATCTTTACACTAAGATACTCAGAAGAACTTAAAATTGATGAAATAGCCGAAAGGCTGAATTTAACCGTTACAAATGTTTCAACGCGATTATCAAGAATGAGAGAAAAATTAAGAACGCTGATTGAAAGTTCCGATTAGCTACTCTCTCGGAAAGGAGAAAACATGGCTTGCATTGATATTGATTCAAAAGTACTATGCAACTTTAATAACGAAAATATTGCTGCTGCCCTGAATGAAATAATAGATAAAGAGTTATCTAAAGATGTAAGCCGTATGAATGTAGGGCTTATTGACCAATGTGTTGACGCTCTTTTGGAATTAGAAAAGGAAGAAGATAATTCCTTCAAAGTTCTTATTCCTTTGATGAGTTCAAGTGATTTTCTTAAAAAGCTACAGCCAACACAGAATAAATTTAAAAGCCTGAACGTTTTTGCCCGCGCATCTTTAGTTGCTGCAATTCTCGCTGCTTCGGCACTTACAGCAAATGCTGCATACAAGAACGCAACGGGAGTTGATTTACTCCAAAATCTATCCCGGGTTATTCAAACAAAACTTGAGGACAGCGGCATAATTAAAACTGATAAACAAAATGATAATGATATCGAGTTAATCGAAGATAATAAAAACCCGATTAAAACTAATGAAATAAATAATACTCAGGAAACAACAACTCATCAGGAAATAACAACAGAAAAAGAAAAGGTTGTTTCAGTTAAAAATGTTCCCTCACTCTCTCCTACATCAACAGCAACAACTACAACTAAACCTCATATAGACCAGCTAGGCGATGATGAAGAGGACGATGAAACAACAACAACTCCTTCAACAACAAAAAAACAGCCCGAAAATACTACTGAAAAAGCAAGTATTGTTGAGCCTGAATATGAGCCTGAAAAGGCATATGTTAAAGCACTTGAAGCCGAATATGATAATTTTAAAACTGATTATATATATGGCGAGGAGCTAAGCTATAACGGACTTAAACTAAAGGCTGTAATGAGCGACGAAAGTAAAAAGGAGGTTGCTCTTTCAGATTGCGACTATACAAAGAGTCTTAATATGAATACAACAGCCGACTATACTCTCAGAATTATATATGAAAACTGCGTTGTAAAAATCAAGATTACTGTTCGACCCGATGAAGAAACAAGGGGCTCTGAAATTTGCAGTAATGACGATTTTGATTACTTTCTTTCATCAAAGGGAGCATATGTTACCAGATATAAAGGCTCGGATACTGAAATAAATATGAATGTTATTGAAGGTAAATCAGTTTATGCAATCGGTGCTAATGTTTTCAAAAACAGCAATATAAAGAAAATAACAGCAGTATATGTTAAAAAGATTTTCGCCTCAGCTTTTGAAAACTGCAAAGAGCTTGAAAATGCCGTTTTCAGCGATAATATAACTTATCTCGGTGAAGCAGTATTCAGGGATTCAGCAGTTAAAGAATTAACGCTTACAGGAAGCCTAAGCGAAATTCCCGAAAGCCTCTGCGAAAACTGTAAGCAGCTTAAATCAGTTGTTTTACCCGAAAACACAAAAGTTGTTTCAAAGAGTGCATTTTCAGAATGCAGCGCACTTGAAGATTTTAAAAATACCAATAATATTATAACAGCAGATGACTTCGCATTTTATAATTGCGAAAATGCACAAACGGATTCTTCACTTTCAAATATAAAAAAAGCAGGAGAATATGCCTTTGCATACTGCAAAAAGATTGATTTCGGAAAACTCAGCAAGGATATTGAAGAATTTGATAAATATTCCTTTGCATACTGCAATAAACTGACGGAAGTCACAATTCCCGAAGGAACAACAATTATCCCCGAAGGCGCATTCAGGGGAGCTCATATTTCAACGCTTTACCTTCCCGAAGGCTTAAAGGAAATTGATGATTATGCCTTTATGAGCACTGAATTCAGAGAACTGAATGTTCCCGATAGTGTTGAAAAGGTTGGAACATACGGACTTTATTCAGTAAGGCTCAGGAATATCAGCTTCGGAAAGAATATTGAAAAGCTCGGAGAAAATGCAATATTCAAGAGCACAAGGATGAATATGAGCGTTTATAAAGACACAGTCCCCTATCAATACGCAATAGATAATAAAATCAACTACACTGTTATTGAGTGAGAAAGGAGAATTATTTTATGAAACAGATTAAAAGATTTATTTCAATTATTCTTGCTCTTTTAATGACCATTTCCTCAGCACCGCTGACGGCGCTTGCAGATGAGGAAGAACCTGAAATAATCAGCGGACACTATGAAAGCCCAGATGATGACAGCTACAGTTTTGACTGGACATATTATTCCGAGATGGACGCTCTGTATCTCGACGGTGAAATAATTGAATCAATTCCGATTGAGGACCCTGATACCGGCGACTATGAATTCTATCTTCCGATTTATGTTGAACAGGATGGAACCGAATATCTCGTTGAAAGAGCGTTCAACAGCATAGTTTTTTCAAATAATGTTAAACAGCTTGGCTCAAATTGTCTTGGATATAACGACGGTTTCAGCTTTTATGTTGGTTTTGAAAAAGGAACTCAACTTGAAACAATTGAGCCTGAGGCATTTTTCGGATACAACATCATAAGCATCGTTATTCCTGATTCAGTTACATATATTGGGGCAAACTCATTTACCGAGTGTAATATAAAAAGCATAAAATTACCTTCGTATAGTGAAAATGCTTTAATTCTTGACAGCGGAATCTTTACGGATTCAACTATTGACGAAATGGATTTCAATAATTGCAATACAAACGCAATTCCAAGCTATTGCTTTTGTGATGCAACTGTTAATAAGCTGATTAATATTCCAAGCAGTGTTAAAACAATCGGCAACAATGCTTTTGCAGGTGCAATTATTAAGAACAACATAGTTCTTCCTGATTCTCTTGAAAACATAAATCAATACGCTTTTTATAATTCACATCTTAAGAGCATTGAATTTCCGTCAGGAATAAAAACAATCGGCGCTGCTGCATTTAAAAACTGTATAGTTGATAATGCTTCATATTATTCATACAACACAGGTGAAACATCTGTTCAGTCAAATTCTTTCACAGGCAGCAATATAAATGTTACTGTAATTGAGCCTGAAAGTGACTATGATTCCGAGCAACACAGCGTTTCGGGAAGTTATGACGGAAGCCTTGGCGGAAAACCGCTTAACTGGTCGTATAATGCTGAAACAGATACTCTTTATCTCGACGGAAAAACAATTACAACAGCGAAGATTTTCACCGAAACACAGCTTCCCCTTGTATATAAGAGCGCAAGCGGAAAAGATATTCTTTGGACAGGAGATTATTCACATATTGTTTTTTCAAATAATGTTGAGGAGCTTGAAAAAGACTGTCTTGGTATAACAGATTGGACTGAAACAGATTTCGTAACAGTTGATTTTGAGGAAAATTCAAAACTTGAATATATCGGTCCATATGCTTTTCAGAAAGTAAAGGTTAAAAGGCTTATTCTTCCCGATTCGGTTTATGAAATTGATAACTATGCCTTTGCATTAAGTCATATTGAACACATTAGACTTCCTCACTATCAGGGTAGTAAAGAAATCTTTTTGGGAACAGGTCTTTTCCAGAGTTGCAAAGGTATTGAAATTGATTTTAATGGAATGGAAATTGAGCAAATTCCAGAACAAATGTTTCGTACAGCTACGCTTAATAATTTTTCTATTCCGAGCACTGTTAAAACAATCGACACAAGGGCATTTTATGGCGCTGTCATTAACGGCAATCTGAATATTCCCGAAACAGTTGAATCAATTAGTAATCGGGCATTTTATAATATTAAAGTTGAAGGCAACGTTAATTTAACAAAAGACTTTGAATATCTTGAAAATGAAACTTTTTCTCACGCAGATATAAACGGAAATATTATTATTGCAGATAATGTTTCAAAGCTTTCTCAAAGAATGTTTGAAGGTGCATGTGCAAGTAAGATTTATATCGGTAAGAGTATTAAATACATACCTGAATCCTGCTTTGAAGAAGCTGAGCCCGAAGAAGGCTTTGAATTTTCTAATGAAATTCAAAATCTTGTAATAGGCGAAAATGCGTTTTCATTTTCAACTATCAAATCTTTCAATATTTCATCTTCAATCGAGTCTATTTGCGAATCGGCATTTTACGGTTGTAATAGTTTAACTAAGGTTACTGCAGACGATAACTGCATTATTGAAAGCTTTTCAACAGCTCTTTTTGCGGATTGCGAAAACCTACAGAGTATAGAGATTCCTTCATCAATCAAAGTGTTTGACACCTATGTTTTAAGCGGTTGTGATAACCTTTCAACTATAATCTTTAAAAGCGGCAGTCAGATTCAGGAAATCGGCGAAGAAGCATTTTCCAATATGATATCGCTTGAAAGAATTGATATTCCTGCATCCGTTAAAAATATAGGTATCAGGGCGTTTAAAGATTGCACTAATCTTTCGGAGATTAATTTTGAAAATGGAAGTCAGCTTGAAGAAATAAAGGATTACGCTTTCAGTAATTTAACTTCACTTGAAAGCATAAATATCCCCTCTTCTGTTAAACATATTGGTGCGAGCGCTTTTTACAATGATGCTGCACTTAAAAATGTTATTCTTTCAGACGAAAGCCTGCTTGAAGATATCGGCGGTTCAGCATTTTCGAAATGCACTGCAATGAAATCATTGTCACTGAACATTTGCAGCCATCTTAAAACAATCGGAGCATACGCATTCGCATATGACTCAAATCTTGATGATATAACTCTTCCCGAAGGATTGACTACAATTTCAAAGGCTGCTTTTACAGCGTGCGCTTCACTTGAAACAGTTCAGCTTCCTTCATCGCTTGAAACTATTGAAGAAAGTATTTTTGAAAACTGCACTAAACTTGAAAGCGTTAACATTCCGAGAAAAGTAACTCAGATTTCTGATAAGGCATTTTCCGGAGATGCATATCTTAATATAACAATTCCTTCAACTGTAACACAAATTGGAAACTTAGCATTCTATCAATGCCTCGAAATGACGGATATTCCAAGTTCAGTTGTTAGTATCGGTGAATCCGCTTTCAAGGAATCAGGAATAACAAAACTGATTTTACCGAACAAGGATAATGTTTCAATCGGTAAGGAAGCATTTATGAATTGCCAGTATCTTAAAAGCGTTAACCTTTACAACAGTTCAGTTACCTTTGGAAGCTCACCCTTCAGAGGTTGCTCAAACTTAATCAGCTTTATATTCCCTGAATATTCCCCTGCGATTCCGGATTATTTCCTATATGAAACAAAGGTAGGCGGCGAAATAAATATACCGGAAAGCGCTACATATATTGGAAAATACGCTTTTTCAAAAACTCTTATAACTTCTGTAGGCATTCCCGAAAATTGCTTAACAGTGGGAAACAATGCATTTTCATATTGCTCAAATCTTGAAGAAGTTGAGTTTTCTGAAACAACAAGCAAAAACAAAACTATTCAAAGTTATGCCTTCTATAAATGCACTGCGCTTAAAAAAGCAAATATTCCTTACGGTGTTCAGGTTATAAATGAATATGCATTTTCACAATCGGGAATAACAAGTTTAACTCTTCCGACTTCGCTTACAACAATTAAGAATAAAGCATTCGAATACACAAAAATTACTGAACTGAACATTCCGGAATATGTTTCAACAATAGAATCAGCGGCTTTTAGATATTGCGAAAATCTTCTATCTGTTAAATTCAGTGAAAATTCAAAACTAACGCTTATCAACACAAACGCATTCTATAACTGTTCAAAGCTTCGTGATGTTGAAATTCCTAAAAATGTTAAATCAATAGGAAGCTATGCTTTTTATAAATGTGATATTATGGGTATAACTATTCCGTCAGCATGCACGGTTGTTGAAGGATATGCTTTTGCAGAAAATCCGCTTAAATCCGCAGTTATTCTCAACAGAGATATGAACTTCTATACATACTCATTCTTCTACAGAAACGGAAGCTATGATACAACAGGAACAGTATATGGCTATTCTGATTCAACTGCACAAAAATACGCAAATAATCATAGCATTAATTTCCTTCCTATTGATTCTGTTGAAGATCCGGAAAACACTGATTTTGATAACCTGGATATTTCACATACATACGGAAGATGGGAAAACGGCACATGGGATATTATTGTTTCCTCAAACAAAACGTTAAGAATCGAAGGAAGCGGAACGCTGTCACCTGAATTAACCGACAGCAAGGGCGATACCTATTCTATCAAAGATATAATTGAAGAGTTCAACATATCAACTCTCTATATCGGCGAAGGAGTAACATCAGTTCCCGATAACTTCCTTTATGATGAAACAGGAGTAGGCGTTAACTTTGTTCGCCTGCCGAATAGCCTGAAATCAATCGGCGCGCACGCATTTGACGGAACTTCTGTTGTTGCCTTCTATAATTCAGCAAGGGCAAGCAAAATCAGTAGCGGCGTATATTCTTCATACATTCCTCAGAATGTAACACATATCGGCGAATATGCCTTTGCTAATACTGATTCACTTCAGGCTGAATTTGAACTGCCGAAAGATATAACCGAAATCCCGGAAGGCTTGTTTTATCGCTCAGGCGTTCACAATGTTTCAATGTATGGCAGGGTTACAAAAATCGGAAAGAGAGCTTTTGCTGATTGCGAAAATATGACTTCTCTCTATGTCCCCTGCTCTGTTACAGAAATATATTCTGACGAAGATTTCAATAACAATGCGTTTGGAATTGCAAACGGAAAAGTTAACGGCAATCTCTGGGTGTTAACAAGAAGCGGTTCAGTCGGCGATACATACAGCAAATCGCTCGGACTTCATACCTCCGATTATCTCGGCGTTCCATATAGAGAAGGAACATTTGCAGACAGCAGCTCTACCTTAAATACCTCTCAGATGGAATGGAAATATTATATTGAAGATAATTCACTTATATTAAGCCCTGTTGCAAGCAATATGACTGTTAGTACAAATGCAGCCAAATTCTATGAATACCAGCCCGACAGCAATATAACCTCCTATGTCGGCAACACCTATCATACGGGCGTTATGAATCTGAATCCCGATAAAGTCACTCTTGACAGAATTCTTGAATTCACCTGTCCTGATTTTCTTTCATTATTCAATCCAAAGGAAATTGAGGTTTATAACGCGTTAAGGCTCCTTGGTGAAAGAAGCTTTGCAGGTTGCGATAGAATTGAAGAAATAAAACTTCCCATGGCGTTCAGCTCTGCGGGAACATATTGTTTCAGCGGCTGCACCTCGCTTAAAAACGTGCGTCTTGGCTACGGAATGGCTAAGATTGAAGACGGATTATTCAACGAATGCCGAAATCTTGAAGCAGTTGACCTCGGAAATGTTGTTCTTCAGAATATCGGTGAAAAAGCCTTTTATAACTGCAACAAGCTTAAATTTGTTAACCTAAAAAACAAAACAAGTTATAACATGGGCACTATCGGAGATATGGCATTTTATAACTGCGTTAACCTTCAGGAAATCAACATTCCCGATAATATCAAAACAATCGGCTACCGCGCTTTTTATAACTGCGTTCAGGCTCAGCAGATTAATATTTCAGGCAATGTTGAAAGCATTGGCAAAGAAGCATTTGCAAATATTTTCTATTGCGAAAAAATCAATCTTAATTCAGAGGTTAATTCAGATGCAATAACGAATGAAAGAGAGATTTTCCCGAATCTTGGCGCATACACAAACGGCATTGAAATAAATATAGGAAACGGCGTTGAAACGCTTGACTGCAAATTCTTCGACGGCTTGAAGGTAACAACGCTGAATCTCAGCCCAACTGTTAATAATCTTGAAAACAAGCAGTATTTCGGAAAGCTGAAAGAAATCACTGCAGAAAACAACGAAACATATTCGGTTATTGATAATGGATTATATAACAAATCGGGCGATGTTTTGGTTCTCTATCCTCAGGGACTCAGCGATGTTAAAATTGCGCCGACAGCAAAATATATTTCCGACTATGCTCTTTATAAAACAAGTGCAAAATCAATAACTCTTCCCGATTCAATTCAAGCAATCGGAAAAAGCTCGTTTGCATCTTCTGAAACACTTGTTGGAATAACTCTTTCAGAGAATATCAGCGAAATTCCCGAAAATGCATTTAAAGACTGCGTAAAGCTCAGGCTTCTAAATCTTCCTGAAACTGTTCTCGCAATAAGAGAAAGCGCCTTTGAGGGCTGCACATCGCTTGTCAGCGCAGTTTTCAATGCTTCGCTTGAAACAATCGCAAAAAATGCTTTCAAGGGCTGCGTTAAGCTTGAAGGGCTTGCCTTCCCCGAAAATCTCAAAATTATCGGATACGCTTCATTTATGAACTGCTCCAATCTAAAATATGCTTATATCTGGAACGCCCAAATCGGTGGCAATGCATTTGCAAATTGCGAGAAGCTGAATATCTTCACTCCGGTCAGAACTGATGCATACAGATATGCAAGAGAATTTGATATTCCTTATTCTGCATATACAGATGAAGAACTGTTCTATGATGAATGGGCAATAAAGATTGATGCTCTTGCAGGATATCTTGGCTACTGTGAAGAGGACGGTCATGGCGATATTCAGTATCTGACTGTATATGAAGCTGACTGCGATAACGACGGTTTTATTATCGGCGTTTGCGAATACTGCAGCGAAATTCTTGAAGAAATTCATATTGATGCTTACGGTCACAATTATGAGCTTACAACTGAAATTCCTGCAACTGAAACAACTAAAGGAATATCGGTTTACACCTGTAGTAAATGTCATCAGTCATACACAACATACACCTCACCGCTTGACGAAAAATTTGAAACTGAAGTTCATACTGTTAGCGGAACAGTTGAAATAGCAGCGGATAAGAATGCAAGAAGAGGAATTTCTCCTGCTAAAAACGCAAGTATTGTTATTGATGATAACGTTGTTGCAAAAACTGATGAGAACGGAGATTTCAGTTTTGAAATTGAAACAGGCTCTTACATTGCTCATATTAAATATGCTTATGGCTTTACAAGAACAATTTACATCGTTGTTAAAGATAGAGATATTAAATATGATACTCCGATTCCGATTATCGGATGCGATTTCAGTAAAGACGGAATTATTAATGATGAGGATATAACTCTCTTCCAGATGATAATTTCCGCAAAGAAAGACGACCCGTCATATCTATCCTTCGTTGATTTAAACGGCGACGGATATATAAATGCAAAAGATTTGCTTTATATAAAGGCATTCAGCGGTATTTCAGAATCTGAATACTCTTACAGGCAAATCATTATTAATTGATCAAAGCAATATTATTATATTGATTTGATATAGGGCAGCAAAAGGAAAAGCCGACCGCAAGGTCAGCTTTTTCTTTTTGTTGAATTCTATTATAGTGTTTCACTGATTGCATCGGTATAAACCGTTAAGAATTCGCCGTTTGCAAGTTTATAGATTATATATCCCTTATAAATGGCATCTCCGCTCAGGTTTTTAACACCTATTGTGAACTGATTTGCGCCGACATTCTTTGTTGACTTAAACCTTGTCAGCGTGTATTCATCGGATACTCCGATATTTTCAAGAACAACATCGCTTTTTTCAATATCTCCTTCGGCATTTGCTTTTCCGAGAAGAATGCCATATTCAGCAATTTCATAACTTCCGTCGCTTACAAACTGACCGTTGAAAACAACCTTTTTAACACCGTCGGCATTAGTTATATAAGCTCCGTTTTGACGAACATTTATTGCAGGAAGCTTATATTTGCCTGAAATAAACTCCTCCTCAGTAACCTTTTTGAGAGTTATTGATTCTGTTACAAAGAATGTTAAATCCTTTCCGATATAAAACGGCTTAAAAGTATTATTCTTTTTATCAAGTTCAAGCCATGCATATGTATCATCATTACCGCTAAGACTTATTTTATCGTTATATCCTGCAGTAAAGCCTGTTTCACCGTCTATATTAACAGCACAGGAAAGCGTTTCGCTAAGATTATAATTAGCGTAAATAATTGTATCCTTAGTTATGTTGATAATATCTCCGGGATTATAAGAGTTATCGCCAACTGTATATCCTCCAAAGGTATAAAATGCAATAGCAGGAGCTTCAGGAAGCGTATATTCCCCTTTTGTAAACGTTTCAAGCATTTTTGGCTCTTTATCACTGTCGGAATACTTTCTTGAAACAGTAACTCTGTAATTATCCTTTGAGTTATAAACATAAACCTTTATATTGCCTATAACCTTTGTTGAATAACGGTTTGAGCTTTTCTGATACTGAATACTCCTTGCAATACTCGGAGATTCAAATTCCATATACCATGCCGAATATGAATCAGATTTAAGATTAAGGGTTGTATTATAAGTTGCATAGTATGTATCAGTTGTTCCGTCGTATGAATGAGTTCCGCCGTTAAATGTAACTCCATCAGAATCACTGACATCCCCTTCAATAATCTGAATTGAATATGTTCTTATATGCGTTGTAAGAGAGCTTTGAATAAGCGAAGTAACCGCATTGACTATTGACTGTTTAGCTCCGTCCTTAATTGCTTTAAGTGTAAGTCCGTTATATTCAATATTAATTGAAATTGAACTTGTTGCAATTCTTAAATCCCTGTTTAACTCCTCCTTAGGGTAGTCATAAGCATCCTGCTCCATATCAAGTGCAACAAAAACTGCCTGTTGATATGCGCTGATATCAATTTCAGATTCAGCATTTTTCATTGCAAGCATATCCGCTTTGATAGAATCAGCAAGCGCATTAGCCTCCTGCTCTTCTTCACCGCCCTGAGCATATTCAGCTCTATCATCAGCGCTCTGATTTGCATATTTCTGAACATTTTCGCTATCAAGTTCCTGGATAAGAGCGTTTACATCAGAAGCCATATACTGAGGAGCCGATTCAGCCATACCCTCAAGAAATTCAACTGCATCGTTATATGTTTTATCGAAATAACCTAATGAAGAACGAACTTTTAAATAAATATTTTGAGCATTAGCAAACTTCTCTGCCTCTGCATCAACTTCTGCTTGCTTTGAAACTCCTGTGTTAGCTCTGTCGCCAATATAAACATACGGGAATTCGAAATAGCTTGTAAGGTATTCTCTGTACGAAGATACGGATGAAGGAGTATATAAGCTCTCATCGATATTTTTTGAATCGGCTATTGCCTTATCCTTGGCTGCGTCAAGCGCAGTAAAATCAGCAAGCCTGTCAAGTCCTGAATGCATCTCACAAAGCTTATTATAGCTTGCAGGAGCGCTTGAATACCCATTTTCAACGAGAAGATACATCTCTCTTACCGAATCCTTATAAGCGCGCTTAAACGCAGAAATAGAGATTGCAGTATATGTTTTGTTAAGTTCTTCGTTAGATGTATTGTAATCAGTTTCGGCAGAATTACCTGTAGGTGAATCATGGCTGACTTTCATTTCATCGCGAAGCACCTGATATGTATCAACTTTTCCATAGTTAGATGAATTAAGAATATTGCAGAATGAATTAATTCTATCTGCGCACTGATTTACCTTACTTGCAGTATCGGATGAATAATCATAAGCTATCTGTGGGTCAAAAGCAGTTGCTCCGTCAAGCGCTGTAAAGTATTCAAGCATTCCGCCCTCTTTGAATTTATCAATATTGGCGGTTTTTGATGTTGACGATGAAAGAGCGTCCCTTAGCTTTTTATAATTGATAATATAAATTGGCTTTCCTGAATTAACTCTTACACGTTTAAGATCATTTCCGTTATTAAAGAAGTTAAATCCCCAGTTAACATTATCAAGAGTTCTTGACGCTTCATTATCAGCGAGAGAGCCTTTGAATCTTATCTGATTTGCAAAACCAAAATGGAACTGCATTGAAGCTGAAAAATGCTTTCCCCAATGCTGAGAAACATCAAAAGTATCGTAATTAACTATATTTACTTCATTTCCGTTGTTATTAAGATAGTGCCACTGATAGTTAAAACTTTCGTTAACGCCTCCGCCTGCACCGTTGCGCCATTTTTCGTTTAGTTCAAGCTGATCTCCGTGAGAATTAAGGAAAATAGCCGAATAAGAAATATTATATGTATGAACAGCTGAACACCAATGTCTGAAATAACTCATAACAGGAATTGCAGGCGTATTTTCTCCGTCATACAAAAGAACTGCTGAGGGATGGAAGAGCTTAACATTACATTTTTCCGATCCACCGTAAATAGCCATTTCCTCTTCCCATATTGCAGCATCCTCGTAATCAGTTGAAACATCATTTGACCAAAGAACATTGCAATATGTTTTTGCATAATCTGCGTCTGAAACAAAATCATTATCGCCCGAAAATCTTCCGTGATATGTTCCGCGCTTAGGAGTCCAGACCTTTAGATTATTTGTTGCTCTTTCAAGGTTTAAAGCAACATCACTATATTGATCTGGAGTAAAAATACGGTTACCGTATTCAGCAGCATCAATATATTTATTTGCCTGAACATATGCTTTATATGCTTCGAGTGAATTTGTATATATTTTACCGCTTTTCATCTTCTCTTCATAAGTAGCAACAGCCTGTTTTAATCCTGCTAGATTATTATTAACAGGAGAATAAGGCGTATAGAAAAATATTCCGCCAAAACGGGTATGACCGTCGCCGTTACCGTCAAGAATATTGATTCCCGCAAGATTTGCCGGATTGAGGTTAAGACCGTAGTCAGTAACCTTTATATCCTTTTCTATTGCAAAATTATGGCTTGAATCAGTATATTCACCATAGCATGAAAAATGAAGAATCTGTTCACTATAATCAAATGAAAAAGTATAGTTATTATAAAATCTTTCATTATCTCCGCTATGTACAGAATCAATCCATCCTATTTCGTTATTGTTAACGCTGACGTTGCCGTTTCTGAGAAGTTTAATTGGGATATTACCGTTTCTGTCAAATATTCCAATTAAATATTCAGAAGAAGAATCCAAACGTGAGCCGAGAGTTACATCAAATCTGAAATCCTTTTCATTCCGGAAAACTCCCTCTTCAGTATTTGAGCTATCATTATAAACAAGCTTATCATTACTGAACCACATACGAAAATATTTAAGCGAATCGTCCCAAAGGATTGACTGTTCATTTGAATATCTTGTTAAACCGTATGCAGAGTTTTGAGGTGAAAAATAATAAGAATCATTGCTTATTGCATACCCAACGCCTTCGGATTCGTGGAAGTTAACAGCTGTTTCATAGCGAACGTTAACGTTGTTGTGATTTCCGGGTTTAGAATATGCTTCCTGACGTACCTGAAGCGACGTTAAAGCAACATCATAAACCTTAAAATTAGAAATAGATCCGCTAAATAAAGGGTCAGAATCATAAGAAGACGCGCCAATAATCAAATACCCATCTTTAATATTACTAAACCACGATTCAATAATACGAGAAGTATCCTCAGTCATTCCGCTATAAACACCATCTCTATAGACAAAAATAGTGCCCTTTTTAACGGTTATCGTCCACTGATGCCATGCTCCGTCATCATTAATATATGGAGAACCTGTTTCACTGTTACCATAGCTCATATTCTTAATTTTTGAGTTGCCGTTACAGGAAAAATATAGATAAGAAGTATCATTTCCATTCCCGTAGCCACCTCTTGATGAAAATTCAAAATATCGCTGCCAATCATCTCCGCCCCTCTGAGCGTAAAAGCTGACTGTTAAACCGCTACTCGCAGTAACCGTTGAAAGCATATTATTGACTTTAACTCGATAATAATTAGTTTTGGATCCGGTGTTACCTCCAGGAAACTTAGCAGCATTAACAACACCGCTTGTATTCCAGCTCGCTCCTGTTCCAACTGTTTCAAGGTTATTATTTCCAACCATGTCAACAGTTAGCTCACGATCAGTAAAATACTGAGCAACAAGGTGATTGCTGAAATATTCGTCTTCATCATTTTTAGCATTTGCGCCAAAAGGATAAGTAAGAATAACAGGCATAGAAATTACTACAGAAAGCATTATAGCCAATATTTTCTTAAATGTTTTATTCATAACTCGTGCCTCCACTTCTGGGTAAAATACATCATCTTAATTATATATTTTATAATGCAGAAAGTAAATATAATAAATTAATAAAATAATTTGATATATCACACAAAATAAGGATACCCTAATGGGTATAATGTCTCGCCGATAAGTTTTTTAATGCATTAGGCTCGTCAACTTGCTATCGAAAGCTCCACTGGAGCTTTCTCCCAAACTCGTATTACTTAATCCGAGTTTGGAGCAGTTAGTTCGAGTCCCTGACTCAAAAAAAATAAGGATACCCTAATGGGTATAATGTCTCGCCGATAAGTCTTTTAGTGCATTAAGGTCGTCAACTTGCTATCGAAAGCTCCACTGGAGCTTTCTCCCAAACTCGTATTGCTTAATCCGAGTTTGGAGCAGTTAGTTCGAGTCCCTGACTCTAAAAAATAAGGATACCCTAATGGGTATCCTTATTTTTTGGTGGGCCATCAGGGACTCGAACCCCGGACCAACCGGTTATGAGCCGGTTGCTCTGACCAACTGAGCTAATGGCCCGTTAAAACTCAGCTTTGATATAATAGCACTATTTTACTTTTAAGTCAATAGTTTTAAAAGATAATATTTTTAATTATTGATAAAAAGAGTTGAGGCTGCAATTAAGTACTGCCCCGCATAATAACAGAAATGATTTGTAAAGAAATACATTGCGCTATCCTTATTTCTTCCAAAGAACGTATTTGATAGAATTGCATCAGACAATGTAAAAAGTGCAGCGCCTATTACAAGAATAACATAGGGCTTTTCAAAATGATTAGTTATTGCAGCAGCGATTGAAAGGCAGAGAGTAAATGCAAGAAAAACTGTATATCCGAAAACAATTTTTCGATATGCTCCAAAATGCACCTTTGTAAATTTTGCAGATAAAAGATTAAGATAACTGAAAATGAAACTGCAAATAACACAAATTATAATAATCCAGTATTTCATTCTCGTCTGAAATATTATAGCTGCCGAATAAAATATATGCCCGAATAAAAAGAACAAAAATCCGCCCATAAGATAAGAGCTTTCATCCTTTTTATAAATACCCTTTAAATCAAGAAGAATATCTCCTACAAGTCCAAGAGCGCCTCCAAAAATAATCAGTGAACCAAAAATATGTGCACTCGGATTTGATATTAATGCAAAAACGGCAGTCAGAAGATAACATAGACTTGAAACAGATTTGAGCATTAGATTACTAATACTGAATCCCCCTGCTCTTTTGATACAAAAAATCAATGAAACAATAAGTCCGAATGGCAAAACAATATAGTATGCCATAATAGCACCTCCGTTTATCAACTTATGTCTATTAATATTATATCATATAAAACTTATAATTGCAATATACAAAAATCACCCACCCCAAAGGGTGGGCAACTTAGGGATTTGACAGATTTTGAAATGCTCTTTTCCATTATAACGGCTTCAAAACAAGGGTTAAGGCGTCAGCCTTAACCCTTGTTTGTTCATTGTTCTAACGAAAAATTGCTATTTCAAAATTGCTTTGCACCTCAAAAAAGCAGATTTTTGTGTAAGACAAGGCAAAAAGCACAGGAATAATTTGTTTATTCCGAGCATTTTTAACGCAGTATTACGCTAAAAGATGTTTTTTGAGGCTGTTAAATCACTGAGTCGCCCACCCTAAAGGGTGGGATTTGATTTTTATCTTATAACATCAGTATAAACAGTTTGAAGCTGACCTTCGCTATCCTCGTAGATTAAATATCCTCTGTAAGCATATCCGTTTGGAAGACTGTTTACTGCGATAGAAATCTGATTTGCGCCAACATATTTTGTTGACTTTGCTCTGAGAACTGCAAAACCGGTTTGCTGTCCTGAATTTTCAACAGTTATCTGTGAATCAGTTGGAGTTACCGGGTCAACAGTTTCAGCGCTTCCGGGCTGTTTGCCGTTTGCAACTGCAACAAGAATTCCGCTTTCCTTAACCTTATCCATATCAGCGGCAACAACCTGTGCATTAAAGATTGTTTTTGTTCCGCTTGAAACAGTTCCGCTTCTGAGATAGATATTCGGAAGAGCATAGCCATGAGCATTAAATGTCGCTTCATCTTCTGCAACAAGATTCATTGAATCGGTTGCATACATTGTTAAATCAGCGCCTACATAGAACGGTCTGTAGCTTCCATTTCCGAGGTTAACCGACCAGCCATATGCATTAGTTCCGCCTTTAAGCTCAATTCTTGTATTATAAGCAACTGCATCAGGAATTGATGCCGAGCCCCCTTCAAGAGTTGTTGCATTAACTGCGCAGCTTGCTTCACCGTTATAGGTATATTTTGCAACAATTTCAGTATCGGCACTTATGCTGATATTCTGAGGATATTCATTTGAAGGATTATCAAGTCTTTCATCGCTTCCCTTTAAATAATATCCTGAGAAATTATAGTATGCAAGCGCAGGAGCTGCAGGAAGTCCAAAGCTACCGTCAACAAAATCAACTAACTGAATTGCCTGAGAGGTTGCGTTATCATATGTTCTTGTTATACGAACTCTCTTTTGATTTGCGCCCCTTGTTTTGGTTATTACAGTAACATTGCCGACTGTTTTAACCTCAAGCTTATCGCCAAATCCCTGGAATGCATTTTTTCTGTGCGTTGTTCCGGAATCCACATCGAGATACCAAACCGTTTCGGGATCGCTTGCTGTGAAAGTAAGCTTTGTTCCGAAGGTTGCTTTTCCGTTTTTATATTCGCCGTCGTTTGCAGCAATTTCCGCAACTCCGCTGTCTGCGCTGACAGTGTATCTCTTAATGCAGGTTGTGAGTGCGCTGAGCATTGTTGTTATTGCATGATCCATATCGCTTGATGCAACACCCTCAGTAACAACATTAATTGTTTCGCTGCCGTAGGTTGCTGTTGTGAATAATGCCTCTGCGCTTCTTTTAGCTGCTGCAATTGATCCTTCCTGATTTTCCTCATAAGTATCGGGGTCAAGCTTTGTTATCTTTGCATACGCTGCTTCATATCCTGATTTTGCTTCTGCAGAGAAGTTAACCGCCTCTCTTGCTGCATATGCAGTTGAGATAGCGCTTTCAAGACTATTAATAGTTGTTTGATAAGTGTTTCCGCTCAGGTCTGTTGTGTCGGCATTATAATAGGTTGAAACTCCGCTTGCGCCGAGAGCGTCAATAATATCCTGAATAGAGTCTTCAGTATATGTTGCATCCTGACCCTCAAGACCCTTAAGGAAGGTATCAGCAGTATCAAATGAAGAAGTGAGCGTTGCAACATTAGCACGAGGATCAAGAGCTGCGATTGCATCTTCAAGTGCGTCTTCTTCAGCATCAATAGCTGACTGTTCAACGCTCTTCTTTATGTTCGGGCGATACGGTGAACCGTCATCGGGAGCATAGTAAAGACCATCGATAACATTTTGAAGATTTGTAAGTGACGTTGTAGTATATGCCTGATTTGCCCCGCCAAGAGTTGCGGCATAATCAAGCGCCGAATTATAATCAGTATTAAATCCACTAAAATCTGCTCTTTCAACAAGAGGATATGCTTTATCATAAGCTGCAATAGCCTTCTTGATATAACTAGCGCAGGTTGCAACATCAGTAGCACAGTCCGAATAAGAATAGTTATTCGGATTTGCCTTAAGCAGATAGCTCATTGCGATATACCACTGATTAAGTGAATCCTCTGTCCACTGATCTTCTTTGTTCTTGATGTTTGCATTGTAATATGCTAAATCAGAACCGCCATTAAGAATATCGTGAATTGGCTTGTAGTTGATAACATAAACATCTGTAAGTCCGTAAACACTTCCATATTTATCAGAATCACTTGTTCCTGAATGATATTTTGTGCAACCGTAAACCTCTATATTAGAAGCGTGGTCATAATAAGTATCGGTATTTCCGCTGCCCTTATATGTAAGTTTATTCCACCAGAAGCGTGAATTAGTATCTCTATGGTCTTCCGATGATTTTGTTCCGCCGCTATACCACGAAAATTCTTGAGTGCCGACCATATCAATATTTCCAGGCCATCTGTTCCATGTTGTTGTGTAACCCTTCCAGTTCTGGTTAAATTCAAATAAATCAGTTGCATTATTAAGCTGGAAGTATTTAATCTGATAAGCAGAACCACCTGTTTCATTTGCAAAAGATTCCATGAATACGGGAAGAACAGGAGTTGTTGCACCATCATAAACTAAAACATTATATCTCGGGAATGCGAGTTTGAAGCTGAGTCTTCCGACTCCGTTTGCAGTATTAGTTGATCCGTTGCCCGACCAGCTTGATGTATTGCTTGCATAAGCGTAGTTTGCATAAGCGTTGCTATTAATGCCGTCACCCTCATGTTTCGGTTGAGCAGTAAACGATGCTGAATCGCTGAGCTGATCAAGATTTGTTAACACATATTCCTTTGCGCTTGCACCTTCATAGTGAAGATTTGCTGAATTATATAAATCTTCGGCGTTCATTGCTCTGCCATATACTCTGAAATCGCAGATATAGCTTGAGCCGTCGCCTCCCCAGCCCCAGCCGTCATAGGTGCCGTCTGAATATTTTCCGAAGCAAACAGGAACGCTGCTCTGGCTCATCATATTTATAGGCATATTGCTGAGAGCCTCGGTTAAATTTGTTCCGCCTGCATATGTTGATGAATTATCAAGCCAACTATCTGTTTTTTCTGCACCGTTAACCCATGTTTTAATGCGGACTGTGTTTTTATAAGGAATAACATTAACCTGAACATAATACCATGTGTTTGCGCTGAAAGGACCAACACCGTTTATATCAACATAGTGCTCGTTTGTTCCGTCGCCCCACTGATAGTTAAGAGTTCCGTTTTCACGAAGTGTGAAATACTGGCCGCTTGCGCCTTTTCCACCGTTGCCGAAGAAGAACATTGGGCCTCCGCCAACATTATTTCCCGGGTTAACCCAGCCTGCAACAGTGAAGGTGTTAACTTTGCTTCCTTTGTAAGTATCTGTTAAGCCTGATGAAGCATTAATTGCATTCGGCATTCCGTCGAGTGTTTCACTGCCTGAATTAAATTGATAGTAGAGCTTTTCGCTGTATTCAGAAGCGACCTCCGATGCTGTTAACGATTTAGCAGTTACTCTGAGAGCAGAAACGCTTCCCTTAAATCTTGCGGCAACGCCGTTTGCATCGGTGTATCCTAAACCTATATGCCCAATTTCCATACTGTTATCAAATTTATTCGTCCAAGCATGGGTGAAAACCTGTTCGCCATTTTTATAAATTTTAAGATTTGTACCATCTGAAACAATATGGAAGGTGTTTTCAACAGCTGTTTCAATTGTAAACGAACCAGCTTCGCTAAGTCCGCTTCCGCTGTTGAGATAAACTTTTCCGTTATCAAGAATCTGAACCCAGTCTGTAACAGAACCGCTAGTTCCTGAACAAAGTCCCCAAAGCGCTGTTCCTGTTGTTGATGAAACAGTTGCATTGAATGAGGAGGTGAAATTCGGTGAAGCCATTATGTTTCTGACCGCTTGGTCATTAACAAATAAGTTTGCGCCGTAAAGCGAAATATAGTTGTTATCGGAAGTTGAATATGCAAGACCGTTTGTTCCCTGTGCGCTTATCTGATAACCATAGCCGCAGGAATCTGCTCTTGTTCCTATCCAGCCAGTTCCGTTAACATCAATATCAAAATTATATTTGATTTCCTTAGGCTCCGCCAAACCGAATTTTGCAACAAGGTTATTATACTGAGTTGTTGTAATTCTAACAACTGATCCGTGGCGCGCATTGAGTGTACTGATATTAGATGCAACCGGCTCAGAAAATCCGCTGAGTGTGTTTGAAGTATAAACCTTGAAACAGCCGTTTCCGTATGCATCTGCAAGAAGAACATAGGTGCCGTCGGTCAGCTGATGAACCTGGCAGCCCTCAAGACCAACATTTGCTGAAATGGTCTGAGTATTCATATACGGTCCGCAGCAGGTTGGCGAGGTTGCATAACCAAGGGTTGAATTGTTTTCATTTTTATACCAAAGATAATAGAGATGATCGCTCGGATTATATGTTATATCACCGTCGATATTATCCGCATTGCCATAGTTAACAAGGCGTTTCGGAGTTGATGTGAAGGTTTTGAAATCCGAGGTGTAAACATAATACATAACTGTTTCGCCGTTTTGAGATGTTCTTGCAGCGAAATAAAGCATATATTTTTGCTCAACTGGATCCCAGATTGCTTCAGGTGCCCACGCTCTATACACCCAGCCAGCATTAAACATTCCCGTTACATCTATAGCCCATGGAGTTACTTCATCAATATCTTCAAGATCATCAAGATGCCAGACAAGCATTTTTGAGTTATTGTTAAAGCCCGCTGTAACAGTGTTCAGGTCCGTTGCAAGAATATAATAGCTACCGTCCTGTGCTTTAAAAGCATAGGGGTCGCGTATATGCCCTGTTGACCACGCAGAAGTTGCAGTTCCTGTAGGATAAACAGTTAAACCTTCACCGCTTTCAGGAACATTGACCTCAGTAACAGCCTCACCGTTGTTGAGCGCTGTGAAGTTAATTCCGTCCTCAGAAACAGCATAGCGGAGCTTTTCTCCTTCGTTGCTGTTGCCTGTGAAATATGTAAAGAGGTATTTATCCTCTGTGCTTGAAGGTGCAGGATCTGAATCCTGAACATCGCCTGAATAGAAGGTTATATTTCTGTATTCAAGACCTTTGAAATAGTATGATTTATCGTCATCACCGATTTTGAAGCTGTTGATTCTTACATTTCCAGAATTATCAAGTCTGTCCATTAAGGTTGCATCAGTTGAATGAGCAATCTCCTGAACAACAAGACCGTTATCATCGGTTATATAGGTTCTCAGATAAGTTCCTGTGAACTCAGCAACATAGTGATAATTAACGCCTGCAGATAAATTTCCGTTACCCGTTGTTATTGATGTTGCCTGTGACTGAGTTCCGCCGTTATGACCGTCGTTTTCCCAAGAATAAATAACACCGTTTGCATTTTGAGCAAAATGGCAGTAAGCATTATTCTTCTGAGCGGGATCCTCTAAATCACCGGTATAAACATACGATTTCATAAAGGAATAATTATCGCTGTTATAATACTTATCATCGCCACTGTTGGTGGTTTTAAAACGGAAACCGAAATCAATTTTCCATTTTGAATGACCGTTGATTGGAACGCAGTTACCCGAATAACCCGAAAGATACATATATCCGTCAGGAATATAAACAGCGCCGTCGCTTGAATTTTCAGCATTGCCGCTTCCTGTCCAGACACCTGTTGACCAGGTCATCGTATTACCCATTCCGTTATAGGTTGGAACCTCGCCGAGAGATCCATTGCTCACAGCAGTTACCTGGGTAAAATCAGATGATGCAATCGGAGTCCATGATGTTGCAGCCTTAGCAACAAAAGGAACTGCTGAAAGAGCGCTTGCAATTAAAACAAGGCTCAGCATCAGCGAGGTTAATTTTTTAATAGATTTTTTCATATGTTTTCCCCCTTAAATAGTAATATTAAAACATACTCTCATACTTATTATATTATAAATTTTATACAAAATCAATCTATTTATGAACATATTGTAAACTCAGTTAAATATCAAATTTTGTTTTCATTTAACAATAAAAATCAAATCAAATTGTGTGATAATTCAAAATTTGATTAAAATCGTTATTCCATATTCAGAAAATATAAAGCCTCACAAAGTTATAAAACTAAGTGAGGCTTTATTGTTAATCATTTAGAATTCCCAATCATAATCGTCGCCGTTACCCAAGTCATCACTCATGGTAATCTGGGAGGATATAGTATATTCAGTTATTTCGATTTCAGCTTCTTCAAAATGTCTTTTCATAAACTATAAGCCTCCTCACCTTTAAGAAATTGAATCGTTTATAACAGGGCTATATACAGTTGTGAGCTTATTGCCATCCTGGTAAATGAGATAAGCTCTGTATCTGAATGAGCCTGTCATATTTGTATTAACGCCAATTGTAAACTGGTTTGCGCCGACAAGCTTGGTTGACTTAGCGCGAAGTACATTGTATGTTCCCTTATTTCCGGTGTTTTCAACAATCAGATCATCATCGGTCATTGATCCGCTTGTTTCCTTACCAAGAAGAATGCCGTATTCAACAACTGAATAATTTCCGTTAACATAGTTTGCGTTAAATGTTAACTTCTTCTTACCTGAACCTGCATCTGCAACATTAAATCCGCTTGCTCTGAGGTTGATTGAAGGAACTTTATATATTGAGTTTGAAATACCTGCATCATATTCGGCTTTAGTTATTGCCTGAATATTTGCGCTATCGTTTGCATAGAAGGTTAAGTCTTTTCCGATGTAATAAATTCTTCCGCTACCGCCTTCCGGTGTTTCAACCCATGCATAAGCCGAATCATCTTTAACTTCAATCTTCTGATTATATTTAGCAGAGTCATTGAAAAGGTTTCCTTCGATTGCGCCAACTCCCGTTACCTTAATAGCATAAGGACTATAGGCACTTGCTTTGTAGTTTGCAACAACTCGAACATCCTTTGTGATTCCGGAAATTGCATCTCCGGGATTATATTCAACGCCATTATATGTATAGTTAACAAATGTGTAATAAGGAACAATATTCGGTGTCGGAAGTACAAAACTACTACCTGCAAAGTCAATACAAGAAATTCCATGAGTTGACTGATTATCGCCGAGATCACGGGCAATTGATACCTTGTTTGGCTTATCATTTGTTGCCTGAACGGCATAGATGCTGATATTACCGATAACCGAAGTAGAAAATTCCTGTCCATATCCCTGATACTGCTTCGATCTTCTTGTTTTTCCATCCGCTCCCTTATAACTCATATACCAAGCTGTTTCGGGAGTTGATGCAGTAATAACCGCTCTTGTATTAGCTTTGCCTTTGTAAACAGAACGAGCAGTTACAGTTTCAATTTTTCCGGAATACTTGCCATCTGCAACAACAGGCTCAATTTCAGTGCTGTAGTTGCCTTCTTCCAGAGTAATTGTATAATCAATCATATGATCTGAAAGAGAAGATAAGCAAAGACTTGTTACACTGTCAACATCACTAGCCGTTGCATCGTTATTAAGAGTCTGAATAGTATGTTTAACAGAATTTTTATCTGTGTATTCAACATCTTCGCCCTTGATTGCGCCGGAAAGAACTTGAATCAGTGCATCAACATCATCACTAACGTAATCATAAATGTCAGGGTCTATATTAAGCATTTTTGAAGTTGCTTCGTTATATGCCGATAAATCAAGATCCTTTGAGGACAAGTTAGAAATAGCAGTTGTTATTGATCTTCCCTTATCGTCAATGGCTGTTTGCTTAGAGCTACTGTAAGCATTATCAAGCCTTGTCGTTCTTGAAGCAGTTGCATCTGATTTTGCGTTATTCATTGCAGTTATTAATGCACTGACAGTGCTCTCGGTATATTGCGGAAATTCACCGCTAATGCGGTTAAGCAATGTTTCGCCCTCAGCAAACGCTTCATCAACAGTAGTATAGCTGAGAAGATGTTCTAAATCATAAACCTTTTTACTAAGAGCAACAACTTCATTTTCAATAGCTGCTCCATCCTTCTTTTCGCCTAAATTCTTTTTATCGGAATAGTTGTAATAAGTTAACGAACTTATCGCATTTTCTAATGCTGTTAAAGAAGATGTTGTTCTGTCTTGATCATCCGTTCCCTTTTTGGCAGTGTATTCGCTTGCTAAATCATACAAAGCATTGTACGAAAGCGTATTAGGAATATTATCATCATTTGTCCAGAAATTTGTATAATTATAATTATGATCAAAATCATATATAGGATCAAGAGCTGTTACTGCAGCATCAATAGCATCTTTTTCAGCTATAATTGCAGAACTTGATGCAAATCCTTCAACATTAGGTCTGTATGGATCGCCATCATCAGGCTCATAGTAGAGATTACTTATTGCATATGATAATTCAGATATTGAAGTTGTTGTATATTCCTGAGAATCGCTTCCAACTGTTGCAATAATTCTAAGCGCATTTTCATATTTCTGGTCAAGCTCGGTAAAATCTGCTCTCAGTTTAATATTTACCTTATTATATTCATACATAGCATCTTTAATTTCATTAGATGCTAAAGTTACCGTTGAAGCAACATTGTCAGAACTAAATGTATTCTTATAATCATTTGGGTTGCAGGTTAAAAGCTTATATACTGCAAGATACCATTGATTAAGAGAATTTTCGGTATACAGGTTTTCATTTCCTTTTAGATTTGTTGTGTACCAATTTTTTTCAGTAGTTATTGCATTATAAACTGGTTCATAGTTAATAACATATATGTTGCTGCTTTCATTTTGAACATGTTCTGTGGTCCAGCTATTGTAACTATTACTGTCTGTTGTTGAAAATACACCAAAAGTTATCATATTAAAGTGTTCGTAATAATTTGTTGTATCACCACTACCTTTATAATTTAATCTATTCCACCAGAACATATGATTTGTTCCGTCATGTCTTGTATCATCATATATGTCATTACGACCACTGATTTTACCGTTCCAATCATCGTTTTTAGCTCTGTAATTGTTCTCGTCAAATCCGCCGTCATTAGGATCTCCAACCCACTTCAGGTAAGCGTTTCCATCTTCGTTAGCTTGGGTGAAGCCATACCAATAATCGTTAAGGATAAATTTATCGAAATTTGTACCATTAATATCAGTACCCTTATAATAAAGCTCGCCAAGTTTTCCCCAACCGCCGTAAGACCAAAGTTCAAGTTCGACCGGAACTGCAGCATCATTTACTCCGTCATAAACTAAAACTGTATTTGTTGGCATTGGCATCTTATAAGACAAATGGTTTACATGACCGGTATCATTATCATACTGATTGCGAGCGCCGCTTGAATTATAAGCACAAGTCTTCCATTCTGTTGTGGTTGTAGAATAAAGAACATTGCTAAATCCATTAGTCGCAACATCGCCCATATGATATGCAAGACCGGTAAATCTGTTTTCACTGGCAGTTAAATCATAGCTTTCTAAATTCTGTTCAACATATTCTTTTGCTACTGCTGCATCTCTGTTATCAACAGCCTCCTGATAAAGATTTGCAGGGTCTAAAGCCTGAGCATAGAAACGAACATCCTTAACATATGATGTATCATTTTCTGCCTGCCACCAGCTTGGAACTCCCATATTACCAAGGAAAACATAGTTAGTCGGAAGCTGCAGCATGCCGAGCATACCGTAGGAATAATCATTTCCTGTTTGATTATTTCCGTCAATCTTAGTTGTTAAGGTTATATCATTGCTATATGTTGAAACGCCGTCTTTCCAAACGCAAAGCTTAACCTGATTCGCACTAATCGGAACAATATTTATCTGAATATAACTCCAGGTGTTTGCGCTCAGAGTAAACGCTCCGCTGATATCAACAAAGTGTTCGCTCCAGTTTCCGCCGCTGTTACTGCCGCTGCAATAGTTGAATAAAATCATTCCGTCTTCTCTGACAGCTAAATATCTTCCTGCAGGTGCAGGAGTCCACTTGTTGTTACCAATACCCATTATTACATTTCCGTTAACAGCATCACCAGGATTAAGCCAACCTGCAAGTGAATACGATGCAGCAGTGCGGCTGACTATCGGGTCAACAACATTGTGATCCCCGCTGTGAGAAACATTAAGAACATTAGCCATATCATTAACTGTTGATGTTCCGTCATCTCTGCGATAAATGAGATTATTTCCAAATTCAGTATGAAGCTCACGCTCAGTTACAGCTCTGTCTCTAAATCTGAGATGTGAATATGTTCCATAGCCGTAGCCTGATGAAGAATGTCCATCTGTGAATCCAAAAGCGGCATATCTTGTTCCACTATCTGGAAAATCAACTGTTGCAGCTATTTTGCCGATTTGTTCGCCATCTCTAAAGAAGGTAATATTTGTTCCATCTGAAACAATATCATAGTGATATGTAACGCCGAGAGTCAACGCCTTGTTTGCAACCCAAGTATCGCTGTTTTCACCCGATTTTCTAACCCAGATATCACCATTTCCAAAAATCATAACATAGTCAGTATTTGCTGACGGTGCACCTGAACCTGTTCCAAGAGCAAATATCGGAGCTGAATGAGCACTTTCTAAAGAATAATCAAACGAAACCGTGTAAACATCATCAGGTAACATTGAACGAACATCATCGTCGTTAACAAAAAATGTTGTGTTCTTTAATGTTGCATAACCGCCGTCATGAGGAATTTTTATCGAGCTTCCGTTTTCTTTCATCATGACATTGATATCTTTCAGAGAAGAATCGTTATAAGTTTCATATCTCCAGCCAGTTGCATTTATATCATAAGCAGTTGTGAAATTATACATAATATCGTCATTAGTTACACCGCCTGAAGCAGCAACCAACGCATTATATTGACTTTCGCTAATATGCATTATTGAACCGTGGCGGGGAGTAAGATTTGTAAATCCGTATAACTCCTCAACAGTTGAAATTGGATTACCGTCTGAAACACTGATATTAGAGCCTTTTGCAGCAACAGCAGCTAAGCTTGGTCCCATATTATAGATTGCGAAGTTACCTGCAGCGCCGAATCTGTCGGCAACAAGATAATAGTTATCTCCAACTGTATAAACCTCGCAGCCTTCAATAGCACCAGTGTTTGATGAAGTATTAAACTGACCTACATATGTATAAGGACCTGTATAATCCGATGCGGTAGCAAGGCAAACTGTGCTTCTTCCGGGTGTTTCGTCCTTATAGAACATATAATATGTGCTACCTTCTTTAACGATATCAGCATCAATATCATCATAACCAGGGTCATATAATACCTGAGGAGCAGAATAATGAGTCCAGTCCATAAGGTCATCTGTAATCATATAATGCATTCTTGTAGCCTGATAATCTCCGCCTGCAAGTGCAAAATAAATCATATACTGCCCGTTTTCATAATATACTTCAGGAGCCCATGTTCTTTGAAAATCGCTATTTGAAAAAGAGGTTCCTCTTGTTGAATTACAAATCTGAGCAATATTAATATAATATGCATCGCTCCAATTGATTAAGTCAAGCGAACGCCACAAAACCATCTGAGACTGGCTGCCCCAGAATCCATATGCGGTTGCCTCAAGGTCAGTTGCAATGCAGTAATAATAGCCGTCGTGACCGTCAAAAATATATGGGTCACGAACACCGTCTGTGTATGTATAACCATCGTAATTATTTGTGTCTGTACTTTTTTCCTGAAGAACAGCATTTCCTCCATATAAAGGTTTAAAATTTTGTCCATCAGTTGAAACAGCAAGACGAATCTGTTGTTCAGTTTGCAGATTTCCTGTGAAATAAGCCATCAGGAAATGTTCATTTTCTTCCGCCTTTGCCTCAACAGCCGCTGACTGTGAAAAATCAACTGCAGCAAAGGTAGTTAAAACGAATACAAGGCTTAAGAAAAGCGATGTAATCTTTTTGAAAGTTGAGTTTGTGTTATGCATAGCACAATCCTCCCTGAATTTTACTAAAATAAAATTTAAAAAATGGTGCAATATACCCACTTCTCTTTAGTAAAAGAATTATAGCATATATAATTATAAAAAACAATAAAATTTGTATAAAATTATTCAAAACTTATTCATAATTATTATCAATAATATTAAATTATTAAATGTTCGATTTGTTCAATATGACAATAATTAGTAAATTTGTTAATTTTTAGTTAATATTTAAAAATTTACATTTGGTCCTAAGTCATCTGTTTTTCGTTCACAAAAAAGTCTGCCAACCAATACAGACATAAAGAAAAGCAGGTCAAATGACCTGCTTTCTTTATGTCGGCATTACCTGCGTCAGAACAAATTATGCGATTGAAGCATTTTGAACAAAATGCTATGAATCGCTACATATGTTCTTCCTTTTCCCCAAGAAGT
>JAFSRX010000069.1 GCA_017445905.1 Eubacterium sp. | reverse complement strand
CGCTCCAATTATAATACAAATCAAAATGCAAAACATTTTGATTTGAGAGGAGAAACATATGAAGGGATTGTTAGGATTTTGCTCGCAAAATTCTTTAATCCCGTAATATGTTTGTACGAGGCGAACTAAAGCCTCACACCTTCCCCTTGAGGTACTCCCCGCTTATCGGGGAGATGTCAGCGCTCGCGCTGACAGAGGGGAGCGTCTGCGCTAGCAAAAGAGTTATTCCCTTGATAAGGGAAATGTCGAGCTTGCGAGACAAAAGGATGACGCTTGCGGTGGATGAGGTGTTTTCCCTCTTTACTTCAGTTGAGGATGGACGAGGCGTACGAATAGACGTTATCTCTTTACTACAGTTAAAGCAAACAAAATTTGTAACTATACAAAAGAATTAATTTCTGCTATAATATTATAAATTAATCCGAAAAGGAGGCGAAATTATGAAAAACAAAAAAGCGGCAGCGTTTATTCTTGCCGTAATTTTGATATTCTGTTCTTTTGCCTCGGGTTTATTCAGCGCATCAGCCAAAACTCAGCAGTTGATTCTTGATACAGAGATAATCAATACAACGGATGGATATACTGATAAAAACTGGTATTATTTCACTCCTGAACAAACAGGACTATATACTTTCTTATCGTTCAACAGATTTCTTTATGCAGAGGCTTATTTGTTTGAGGTTGAGGGAAAGAATTATACCCAGCTTGGATATTCAAATTCAAGCCCGAATTATCAGTATTACGGACAGCCGAACAAATATCAGTTTTGCCTTTCGTATCAGCTTGAAGCAGGAAAAACCTACTATTATGCAGCAGGCTGGGACACAGAAAGAACAAGCGGAGAAATGAAGGTTAAGCTAATTTATGAGGGCAGCGAAGACGAAGTTATTGATTATTTAGAGGCAAGCAGTAACGCCGAGCTCACCTGGTACACCGACGGAAGCTGGGAAACCGATTCAGCAGGGGAGTCATATTTTCGATATAGCTATTCAAAGATACTCCAGAATATGACTGTCAGCATTCATTATAAAAACGGTCAGGTTTCAAGCGTTTTCGGAGCGGATACACTTGATGGATACAAAATCAAATTTTCAAGTAATCAGACTGAAACCCACTGGTATCCGAAACAGGATGAAAGATATAAGGGGAATTATATAACCGTCAGCATTCTTAACAAGAAAACCGATTATGATGTTAAAATCAATCAGGAAGCGCTTTTCAATGTTTATGGAAAGGTTTGCGATTATGTAACAAAAGCTCCCGTTTCAGGCGCCTCAATAACCATTAATAATTCCGAGGTTGCCCTAACGGATTCCGACGGAAAGTTTTCATTTGTTTATTCACCGGGTTATTATAATGCAAAGGTCAGCGGGAATAATATTATAACGAGAGATTTCAACATAACGGTTGACGTTAACGCATCAAAGAACGACCATTCATCAGACCCGATAGGCGTTGTGACATATGATTATGTTCAGGACGGAATAATAAACGCAAAGGATTTCGGATATATTCAAAAGAATTTCAAAACCGAAGAAAAAAACATTTCAAATCTGATAAACTTCAAAACTGAAAATTATCCTGATTTATCATTATAAAACTTAACCCCTGTGACATTTTCGTGTCACAGGGGTATTCTGTTAATTAACTAATTGTATCAATAACATAATACTTAAATGTTGGGCTGTTATTTCTATATTTAACTGTAATAAGTTTGTTACGATAAAATCCCATATCGTTGAAACAAACCTTTTCAGCGTCGATGGTTTTCAATAATTTAAACTTATTCTTGCTTTTAACAAACTTGTAATAATAAGTATAATAATCATCATTGCAAGCATAGTAAATTGTTCCGTTTCCGATTGCGAAGGATAAGTTCCCATAAAGTTTCTTTGAAGTAATTTTTGTTACCTTTTTAGTTTTTGTATTAGCTTTGTAAAAGGTTATCAGATTACCGTTTTCCTTGTAATAGTATATTGATGCTCCTTCCATAGCTATAATTTCAGGAGAATATATTTTTTTGTTAAATTTTACTTTATATACTTTATTTTTTTCAAAACTATACCTTTTGAAGCAATTTGAATCGAAATCATAGTAATATACGTTTTTGCCCCATGAGTACAGTGAATATGTTAAATGTTTGGTGATTCTTTTTAGCTTTTTTCCGTTAAGATCACTAACATATAAACCTGATACTCCGATATCACCGAAAGGATCTTCTGCAACAAATACAATTTTGTTATTTGTAACGATATAATTATTAATACCAATGCCGCTGACTATACTCTTTTTAACTTTTCCGTTTATTGAGCATTTTTTCAATACGCCGTCTTCACCGATAAAATAGACATAATTTTTATATATCGTATGAGTGCCGCCTGCACATATTCCTTTTCTGACGAGTTTTGGCTTTTCGTTTAAGCTCTTTTTTATGTAGAGTTTTTCAGTATGGTTGTTGATAAAATATGCATTTTTTCCATAAAATCCACCTGAAATGTTATGGCTGTTGTATTGTTGCCTCTGAATATAATATTTTGAGTTGTCAGCATATGCCACTGATGCAAGTGAAACAGAAGCTACCAATGTAACAATAGCAAGAATAATACTAATTATTTTTTTCATAATAATTACTCCTTTTCTCGATTATAACACAAAGATAATTATTATCCAATAAAAAATGCGGTTATTTCAGTACTTTTGAAGACAACCGCATTTTATTATTAAAATATTATTTTAAATGAATCCTTTTTGCTCTGCCTAAGCGCCAGAATGGCGAATGTTTTTATAGATAATTTAAAGGATTAACTCTTGTTCCGTTAACTCTGACTTCGAAGTGACAGTGGGGTCCTGTTGAGTTTCCTGTTGAACCCGACCTTGCGATAATCTGTCCTTTGCTGACATGCTGTCCAACGCTGACAAGAAGCGCCGAGTTATGAGCATAAAGAGTTGAAAGTCCGTTACCGTGGTCGATAATGATGTGGTGACCGTAGCTATAGTAAAGCGGTCTTACAAGAATAACTGTTCCCGAAGCAGCGGCATGAACGCTTGTTCCTGTCGGGCAGGGGAAGTCGATTCCGCCGTGGTAACGTCCGCTCGAATAGTTCGGATAACCTGCCGAGATTGAGCGATAGCTTGTTGGATAACCGAGAGCTCCGCTGTGTGCGCCCGAGCCTGTTGAACCGCTGATTGAGCCGCTTGCGGCAGCTCGAGCTCTTGCATAGGCTGCCTGAATTTCTGCTTCAACCTTCTGAAGCTGGTCTTTGTTTTCGTCGATTTCTTCCATATATTCGGAACTTTGTGACGAGAGTTTTTTGATTAATGCATTACATTCAGCAACTTCGGCATCGAGTTCTCTCTTAGAGGCTTCGATTGTTGAAATCTGATTTGTCAGCTTCTTTTTATCTTTTTCGAGCTTTTCCTTATCCTTGCCGAGTTTGTTGATTTTTGCTTCAAGCTCAGCCTTGTCTTTTTCTATCTGTTCCATCTGAGCCATAAGCGAATCGAGTGTTGCGCTGTCCTGCTCAGAAACAGATTTAATCATCTGTGAACGTGTAAGAATTGAGCCGATATCGGTGCTGGTAAGCAAAACTTCAAGATTACTTGCGTGACCTGAAACATACATTGCTCTGAGTCGCTTACAGTATTCATCAAAGGTTTTATCAAATTCAGCTTGTTTTTTGTCTATTTCTTTTTGAGTTTTAACAATTTCGTCTTCTGTTTTAGTTATTGAACTTTCGATTGAAGTTATCTCTGACTGAAGTGCGTTTGCATCTTCCTGAAGAACATCAATTTTATCCTGCTTTAACTGAATCTTTTTATCAAGAGCAGCTATGTATTCCTGAGTTTCTTTCTTTTTTGAAGAAAGCTTTTCAACCTCTTTTTCAGCCTCATCTATCTGATCCTGTATCTTTTCCTGTTTCTTTTCAAGAGAGGCTGTATCCGTTGCAAAAGCGGGAGAAACTGCAAATGATGTTAAAACAAAGCATAAACTGAGTATCAGGGATAACAACTTGACTATTCTTTTAGATTGCACTTATCTCACTGCCTTCCTTATTAAGATATCTTCTCATTGTTATTAACGAACCGCCAACACCGCTTATAACTCCTATTGCAAGGAAAACGCCGAGCATAATAAGCGCATAATCGGTGAACGCAAGAGGCATAATGCCTATTGACTTAAACAGGTCGCTGAACTGCTTTGTTGCAAGCTCATATATTCCCCAGACAACTCCGAGCGATACGGCGCCCGAAATAATTCCGAGAATAATTCCCTCAACAACGAAGGGAAGCCGAACAAATGAGTTTGTTGCGCCAACGGATTTCATAATGCTGATTTCAAGACGGCGCGAATAAACGGTGAGCTTGATTGTGTTTGAGATAATAAAGAGCGATATTGCAAAGAGAACGGCAATAATAATCATTGCGATAATTGTTATTCCGCGACTGATTGTGTCGAGCTTCTTTGCAAGTTCGGTGTTTTCACGAACCGTATCAATATTATCAAAGGTTTTAATTTCTTTAACAGTTGTTTTAAACTGAGAAAGGTCTTTAACTGTAACCTTGTATGCATCGGGCAACGGAATATCAGTGCTTACCTCTGTAAAGAACTGAGCCTGAGCTTCTTCCATTGTGTCGAGCTGTTCTGCCCATGCCTTCTCTTTTGCAACGAACTCTGTTTTTTCAACATTGCTCAAAGCCGAGATTTTTTTGCCCATCTCATCAATCTGAGCATCCGTTGCATTATCATTGATATAAACCATTATAACGTTTTCATCTTCAATTCTCTCAACAAGGGAATTGATGTTGAGGAAAACCATTGCTGCTGAGCCGATAAGAACCAGACAGCTGAGCAAAACGCATATTGATGCAACAGACATCATACGGTTTGTCCATGTATTTCTGAAACCCTCTTTAATGAGGTATTTAAAACTTGAGCCTGTCATTAGTTCTCACCTCCGTCCTGTTCCTCCGAGTTTACAATATCGCCGAGATTGTCGAATACTTCGGCAACATCCTCCTGCTTAACCTCTTCTTCAAAGTAGAACATATCGGTAACTTCTTCCTGCTTCTCGGTTTTAAACTGAGCGAAGGTCGGGTCGGGAGTATCGGAAACAACCTCACCGTTTTGAATAACGATAACTCTTCTCTGGAAGGAGCGAACAAGTTCATGTTCGTGAGTAACCATTACTACGGTTGTTCCGCTGTTGTTGATTTTTGTTAAAAGGTCAACGATTTCGTGGCTCATTTCAGGGTCAACGTTTCCTGTTGGCTCGTCGGCAATAATGAGGTCGGGATTGTTAACAAGCGCTCTTGCAAGCGAAACTCTCTGCTGCTCACCGCCCGAAAGTTCATTCGGCATTGAGCGGGCTTTTTTAGAAAGACCAACGAGCTGAAGGATATAAGGAACTCTTTTTCTGATATCCTTTTCCTTTGCGCCGATAACTCTCATTGCAAATGCAACATTATCATAAACGCTCATTTTCGGAATGATTCTGAAATCCTGGAAAACGATTCCCATTGTTCTTCTGTAGTAGGGAATTTTTCTCTTTTTAAGGGTTGCAGAGGAATATCCGTTAACAACAACCTCACCCTCTGTGGGCTTTTCCTCCTGCATAATTAGTTTTAAAAATGTACTTTTACCTGCACCCGAAGCACCAACGACGAAAACAAATTCACCGTCTTCAATCTTGATGTTGACTTTATCAAGCGCTTTAGTGCCGTTACTGTCATATATTTTTGTGACGTCCTTAAATTCAATCACGGCTTATACTCCTTATGTATTATTTGCATACTTAATAAAGGGACTTGTCCCCATCCATCTTTTTATAATATAACTTTATTTATGAATATGCAAGACTTTTTTGTTATTTTTTTGTAAAGTTTGTAACAAATGTGTAAATTGAGGGGTGCAAGCAAATTAAAAAAGCAAAATGCAAAATTTCAGGTCGCAACGCTCCGATTATATTATCGGCGAACTAAAGCCTCACACCTTCCCCTTGAGGTACTCCCCGCTTAACGGGGAGATGTCAGCGCTCGCGCTGACAGAGGGGAGCGTCTGCGCTAGCAAAAGGGGGACCGCTTGCGGTGGATGAGGTG
>JAFSRX010000068.1 GCA_017445905.1 Eubacterium sp. | reverse complement strand
CGTTACCTATTATACTTGGAGGTTTATCTCTCGCCAAGACTTTCGGCTTGCATTAAGCTCGCCGTGCTTATTTTTACTAAAGCTTTTTCATTCCCCCGGTAGAACCGGGGGTTTATTTCTGTGCTTAAGACCAATAAAAAATTCCACCCCGGAGAAATCCGGGGTGGTTTTTTATCTTATTATGCATTGATATGAATTATAACTGTATATTTCGTATTGCTTTTTCGAAGTCAGCTTTTCTTCAATAAAGTTTTTTGGCATTTGTATTCTTTCGAGCTCTCTGAAAAAGGCAGGCTCTCCGAAAACAGGATCATCGTCGCTCAGATAAAAACAGGCATCCCCTACCCAGCGTTTTTTATCTAAATCATTTCTAACGATAACAACTATCTGACCGGTTATAACCTGATAAATAATATGCATTAAATCATCGGCAAAGTATTCTTCCTCGTGATCAAACATTTCAAAACAAAATTCGCCAAAAAGAATTTCAATAAAGGTATAAACTCCGTCAATCTTATTGAACTGGAGCTCCATATCCTTAAATTCATTCTGACAAGGAATAACAAGAGAGCAAACATGGCATTCTTCTGCTCCCTCAGTTTCAGGAAACAAATAAATATGCTTAAGAAAGTCTTTTTCACTTTCATACTTTCTGAGATAATACTTAATTTCCCTCTTGTCGAGCATTTTTTGTATTTCAGAAAGAGTCATACGAAAACCCCTTTTATAAAAATAGAAATAAATTACTATATATTATAATAGATTTATTTTATTTTTTCAACTAATTAATAAATATAAGTTGAAAGTATATCCAACTTGGTCTATAATTATTCTATAAATTAATTCAGGAGGATAATCGTGGATAAAATCAGAACTGATGAGATGCGCTTTGTTGACTCTCACGCACGAACAAGAATATTCAACGGAATGAATATTGATGACAAGCTTCGTGACTGTAAGGTATTTCGCTATAATCTTGATGAAGAATTCTTTAAAAAGTATAAGTCAAACGGTTTTGATATAATTCGTCTTGCCGTAACCTGGCAAAATCTTGAGCCGAAAATTGAAGAATATAATGAAGATTATCTTAAATCAATAGATAAGATTTTTGAACTTGCCGAAAAGTACGAGGTATATATTCTTCTTGATATGCATCAGGACTTGTTTTCGGGAAATAACGGACAAAGCGTTGGCGACGGCGCTCCTCAGTGGGCGGTTTTAACCGACGGCGCTAAACCGAGAATGCCTATATTTGTTTGGGCTGACGGATATTTTTTAGGCAAATGGGTACAGAAATCATTTGACCACTTCTGGAACAATGATAAGATAATGGGAAAAGGTCTTCAGGACAGGTATTGCGAACTTTGGAAAATGCTTGCAAAAAGATATGGCAACTCCCCCGCTCTGTTTGGGTTTGACATTATGAACGAGCCCTTCCCCGGTACAGACAGCAAAAGGATGTTTGCTCACCTTGTTTCAGGCGTTGCAAAAACAGTTCTCATAAATAAAAAGATTAATAGAGGAAAACTTCTTAAATCAGCCGTTAAACGTGATACAAGAAATATGCTCGACTGCATTGGCGGAGACGTTATAAGGGATGCTGTATATAAAATTGATCCTATTCAGGAAAAGTTTGACAAAGAAAAGTATTCTCCTTTTTTAAATAAGACTGCTGCCGCAATCAGAGAAGTTACCGATAACGGTATTATAATGATGGAGCAGAGTTATATATGCAACAGCGGTATCAAGCAATCCTGTCCGCCGATAACAGTTAACGGTGTAAGAGAAGAAAATCAATGCTTCGGTCCTCATGCATACGATTTTTCAGTTGATACTCCGCTATACCAATATGCTAATGCATCAAGAGTTAAGGCGTTTTTCAGCGAGATGAGGAACACTCAGGAAAGACTTAATGTTCCCGTTGTTGTTGGCGAATGGGGCGGCTGCAGCGATAATACGGATACTTCCTGGTTTCCCCACGCATATGAACTGCTTGATTATTTTGATGAAAATCATTGGGGACAGATTTACTGGGACTACCATGGCGACGATATGGATGCACCGCTTATGGAAATGCTCTCCCGAACTCATCCCGTTGCAGTTGCAGGAGAAATCAACTCATATTCTTATAACAGAAAGAATAATACATTCACTCTTGATTATATTTCGGACGGCGAAAATGAAACTATTATTTATGTTCACAAGCCCTTTGAAACAAATAATGAATACAGTATTATTGAAGAATATGAAAACGGCGCTGCTCTTATCAGTTTAAAATCTGATAAAGGCAGTCACGAAATAAAAATATGTATTAAAGACTAAGGAGAAATGCTATGGCAAAAATCATTGGAGAACCAATTAAAAACATACCCTGGCAGGATAAACCGGAAGGATATCAGTATCCTGTTTGGAGATATACTCAAAACCCGATAATAACAAGGGATAATCTTTTCTTTGCAAACAGTATTTTCAACTCTGCAGTTGTTCCCTATAAAGACGGCTTTGCAGGAGTTTTCAGAGTAGATGACAGAACTCGTTATCATAATATTGTTACAGGATTCAGTAAAGACGCAATTCACTGGGAACTCGATGAAAAGGTTATCTTTAACGGTTATGACCCAAGACTCTGCGAAATCGACGGGAAATACTATCTTTCATGGGTTAACTTAACTCCTAACGGAACTACAATCGGTATTGCAGTAACAGAGGATTTTAAAACCTGGGAACAAAAAGAGGATGCAACATATCCCGTTGCAAGAAACGGCGTTTTATTCCCGAAAAAAATTAACGGTGAATATATGCTTCTTGTTCGTCCCTGCGACAGAGGACATACACCTTACGGAGACATCTTCATTCAAAGAAGCAAGGATTTGGAATTCTGGGGCAAGTACAGATTTGTTATGAAGCCTGAAAAGTTCTGGGAAATGACAAAAATCGGTGCCGGTCCTACTCCTATTGAAATCGACGAAGGCTGGCTTATGTTCTACCACGGTGTTTTAACAAGCTGCAACGGCTTTACATACAGTATGGGCGCAGCTATTCTTGATAAGAACGAGCCGTGGAAGGTTCTTCACAGGGCGGACAGCTTTTTGCTTGCTCCTCATGAGCTTTATGAAACAGTTGGCGATGTTCCGAATGTTGTTTTCCCCTGCTCCGCTCTTGCAGATTCCGAAACAGGCAAAATTGCAATATACTACGGCGCTGCAGATACAACAGTTGCTCTTGCATTTACAACTGTTGATGAGGTTGTTAACTACATCCACGAAAGAGATATAATAGATAAATAATAAAAAGTCACCGAGCGGTGACTTTTTATTATTGGCAGGGGCAGAAGGACTCTCATCTCAACTATCGAAAGTGCCACTGGCACTTTCTCCCAATCAGTCTGCCTTGTGGCAGTCTTCTTGGAGTTCGTTTCTCGTCCTTATTTTTTACGAAGTAAAAAGAGACCACAAAAGTGACCTCTTTTTCCTTGGCAGGGGCAGAAGGACTCGAACCCTCGGCACGCGGTTTTGGAGACCGCTGCTCTACCAACTGAGCTATACCCCTAAATATTATTTTTGCAACGCTATTACTATATCAAATTTTGAATACAAATGCAAGAGTTTTTTTAATTATATTTATTTTTAATATTCTATTGAAAAAATTTTAATCAAATGTTATAATAACTGCGTTCTGACGGAAAGATAAAATCTGACCGAAAGCGCACTGAGATATATTAGAAATATATTACTGCGCTTAAGAGCGCAGTTTTTTTGTTGAAAGGAGAAATTATGGAATCAAGAGTAGCAGTTATAGGAATTGTTGTTGAGAAGCAGGAGGGCGTTAATGAGCTTAACGATGTTCTCAGCGAGTACAGAGATATTATTATCGGAAGAATGGGTATTCCCTATGCTAAAAAGAATATAAACTGCATAACCGTTGTTGTTGATGGTGAGCAGGATGTTATCAATTCTCTTTGCGGAAAAATCGGAAAGATTGAGGGAGTTTCTTCAAAGGCAGCTTTTTCAAATGTATAAGGCATTAATTGATAAACTTGAAAGAGAAAGCGCCCTTTCAAAAAAAGAGTTTTTAACCCTGATTGAAAACCGAGATAAATGCAGAGAATATTTAACAAAGCGAGCTTTTGAAGTTCGCAATAAAGTTTTCGGCAATACAGTTTATATCAGAGGTCTTATCGAGATATCGAATTACTGCAAAAATGACTGTTTTTATTGTGGAATCAGACGTTCAAATAGGAATGTTGAAAGATACCGATTAAGCCCTGAAGAAATTATCAGTTGTGCTGATGAGGGGTTTAAGCTCGGATTTAGAACATTTGTTTTGCAGGGCGGTGAGGATAGTTATTATACTGATGAGCTTCTCTGCTCAGTTATAACTGAAATAAAAAAGAGATATCCCGACTGTGCAATAACTCTCTCCCTCGGAGAACGCACTTACAAGAGCTATAAGACGCTTAAAGAAGCAGGAGCAGACAGATATCTTCTTCGTCATGAAACGGCGAATTTCGAGCATTATTCAAGGTTGCATCCAAAGGAAATGGATTTCTTTACAAGACTTAAATGTATAGCCGATTTAAAGTCTATGGGATATCAGGTAGGCGTTGGATTTATGGTTGGCTCTCCGTTTCAAACTCTTGAAGATTTAGCGGATGAAATGCTGTTTTTAATGCAGATAAAACCTCAGATGGTTGGCATTGGTCCGTTTATATCACACAGAGATACACCTTTTAAGAATTTTGAAAACGGTAGTGCTGAGCTTACAACATTTATGCTCTCGCTTATAAGGCTTACTCTCCCGAATGTTCTTTTACCGGCAACAACGGCACTTGGAACAATTGACGGTGACGGTAGAGAAAAAGGCATTCTTGCAGGCGCTAATGTTTTGATGCCAAATCTCTCCCCTTCTTTTGCTAAAAAGAACTATTTACTATACGACAATAAAATATGCACCGGCGATGAGGCTGCTCAGTGCATTGAATGTTTAAAAAACAGAATTAAGAAAACAGGCTGTGAAATAACAGTCAGCAGAGGTGATTACAAAGATGAATTATAATCCGAAATCAATGAAAGCAGAAGAGTTTATCTCACATGAGGAAATACTTGAAACTGTTAATTACGCAAACGAGCATAAGAACGATATTGAACTCATTGATGAAATTCTTAAAAAGGCTCAGCTCAGAAAAGGGCTCAGCCACAGAGAAGCGAGCGTTCTTCTTGCCTGCGATGATGAAGAAAAGGTTAAGGAAATCTATGCGCTTGCTGAGCAGATTAAAAAGGATTTTTACGGAAACAGAATTGTTCTTTTTGCTCCGCTCTATCTTTCAAACTACTGCGTTAACGGTTGTTTATACTGTCCATACCACTTAAAGAATAAAACCATTCCGAGAAAGAAACTTACTCAGGAAGAGGTTAAAAAGGAAGTTATAGCCCTTCAGGATATGGGTCACAAACGTCTTGCTATCGAGGCAGGAGAAGACCCCGTTAACAATCCTATTGAATACATTTTAGACTGCATTAAAACCATTTATTCAATCAAGCATAAAAACGGTGCTATCAGAAGAGTTAACGTTAATATTGCAGCAACAACAGTTGAGAACTACAGAAAGCTCAAGGAAGCAGGAATAGGAACATATATCCTCTTCCAGGAAACTTACCATAAGGAAAACTACGAGCATCTTCATCCAACAGGACCAAAGCACAACTATGCTTACCACACTGAGGCTATGGACAGAGCTATGGAAGGTGGAATTGATGACGTTGGTATTGGCGTTTTATTCGGTCTTGACAACTTTCAGTATGAATTTGCAGGACTACTTATGCACGCAGAACACCTTGAAGCTGTTCACGGTGTTGGACCTCACACAATCAGTGTTCCGAGAGTTAAGCATGCTGATGATATTGACCCCGACGATTTTGATAATTCCCTCAGCGATGAAATGTTTTGCAAAATTGCCGCTTGTATCAGAATTGCTGTTCCCTATACGGGAATGATTATCTCAACAAGGGAATCTGCAGAGGTTAGAGAAAAGATTATTCGTCTCGGTGTTAGTCAGATAAGCGGCGGCTCAAGAACTTCAGTAGGCGGATATGCTGAAAAAGAAAGACCTCATGATACCGAGCAATTTGATGTTTCTGATAACAGAACTCTTGACGAAGTTGTAAACTGGCTTATGAGAGCGGATTATATTCCCTCTTTCTGTACCGCTTGTTACAGAGAAGGAAGAACTGGAGACAGATTTATGAGCCTTTGTAAATCTGGTCAGATTCAGAACTGCTGTCATCCCAACGCATTAATGACGTTAAAAGAATTTCTCATTGACTATGCAAGCGACGACACTAAAGAAATCGGTGAAAAAATGATTCAAAAAGAAATTAACACCATACCGAAAGAAAAAGTTCGCGAAATTGTTAGAGAAAGACTTGTAAAAATAGAAAACGGCGACAGAGATTTCAGATTTTAGGTGATTTTTATGGGACTTAATTCAACCCCGTCATCAGAGAGAATTCATATCGGATTTTTCGGAATCAGAAACGCAGGAAAAAGTTCTCTTGTAAACAGAATAACAAATCAGGATGTTTCAGTTGTCAGCGACGTTAAAGGAACAACAACAGACTCCATCAGAAAGTCAATGGAACTTCTTCCTCTCGGAGCGGTTGAGATTATCGACACTCCGGGTATTGACGATGAAGGTGAACTCGGAGAAAAGCGAATCAAAAGCGCTAAAAAGATACTTAATCTCTGCGATATCGCAGTTTTAGTAACAGCGGCAGGAAGAGAACTTAATGCTGCTGAAAAAGAACTTATAAGCGTTTTCAGAGAAAAAGACATCCCCTATTTAATTGCTAATAACAAGGCTGATTTAATAAGCGGTTACAATAATGATGACATAAATATTTTTGTTTCAGCAAAGGATAATTTTGGAATTGAAGAGCTCAAAGTTGCAATTTCAAAAGTTTTCGGAAGCAGAAAAAAAGAGATTAAGCTCGTTGGCGATTTCATCAAAGAAAATGACGTTGTTATTTTAGTTACTCCGATTGATGAATCTGCGCCAAAAGGAAGAATGATTCTTCCCCAGCAGCAAGCTATAAGGGATATTATTGATGCGGGAGGTGTTTCAGTTGTAGTTCAGCCCGAACAGCTTAATGAAACGCTAAAAAAAATAAAACCTGCTCTCGTTATAACGGATTCACAGGTTTTCAAAAAAGTTATGAAAATTGTTGATGAGAGCATTCCCCTGACCTCTTTTTCAATTCTTCTTGCAAGATACAAAGGATTTCTTGAAACAGCTCTTAGAGGGGTTAAACAGCTTGATAATCTTTCCAGCGGAGCAAAAATTCTTATCAGTGAGGGTTGCACACATCACAGACAGTGCAACGATATCGGAACAGTTAAGTTACCTAAATGGCTTGAAGAATATACAAAAAAGAATTTCCAATTTGAATTCTCATCAGGTCACGGATTCCCCGAGGATTTATCGGGTTATGACTTAGTTCTTCACTGCGGCGGATGTATGCTCGGTGACAAAGAAATGCTCAGCAGAATGAACAAAGCTAACGAGCAAAATATTCCTTTCACAAACTATGGAACGGTTATTGCATATATAAACGGAATTCTCGACAGGTCAACTGAAATAATAACTAAATAGAATTATGCAATCCTCTCAGCTTTTTGAGGATTGCTTTTTCTTTTCTTGATATCTGTACCTGGGAAACGCCAATCAGCTCAGCGGTTTCACACTGGGTTTTTCCCTGATAATATCTATACTGAATTAACTGCTTTTCTTCTTCGCTCAGTTTTTGCATAAGCTCGTCCACAGATAGCTTATTAAAGAGCTTTTCGCTTTCATCATATGGAATATCGAGTTCTTCGTTTTCATCGTCATAATAGGAATTGAGTGAAACAACGGGATTAATAATATTAAGTATTTCTGAAAGCTCTTCAACGTTTATCTGACAAATATCAGAAAGCTCTTTTATTGTCGGCTCTCTTTCTTCTTTTTTTACGAATTCATCTCTTAGCGCCTGGACCTTGATTGATTTTTCTTTGAGCGCTCTAGAAACCTTTATCGCTCCGCCATCGCGAAAGAGTCTTTTTATTTCACCCATTATAACAGGAACGGCATAAGTTGAAAATGCGAAGCCCTTGCTCTCATCAAAATTATCAACGGCTTTAACAAGTCCTAAGCATCCTGCCTGAAATAAATCGTCGTATTCAACTCCCCTGTTTTTGAATCTGTTCGCAATAGTATGTACAAGTCCGATATTATCAGTTATCTTTTTATCCCGCTGAGTTACCATGCGCTGTGACCCGATATTTTTTTAATCAGTGTAACAGTTGTTCCTTTTCCAAGGGATGAATTTACCTTAACCTTGTCACAAAAGGATTCCATAACTGTAAATCCAAGACCTGCTCTGTCACCGTCACCCGTTGAATAAAGCGGAGTCATTGCAGTTTTGATATCATAAATTCCAATGCCTTTATCCCTAATTTTTATTCTTACAATATTATCGTCAACTATTTTAGCATTGATATAAATCTTACCGCTTTTATCCTTATATCCGTGAACTATTGAATTTGTTACAGCTTCACTTAAAGCGGTTTTCAAATCTGATAATTCTTCTATGGTTGGATCAATCTGCGACACAAAAGCAGAAATAACAACCCTGCAAAAAGATTCATTAATACTTTTACTATCGACTGTCAGGCTGAATTCGTTTTTTACTTTCATACTTATCTCCTTACTGTAATTCCTTTATAATTGCAATATTGCCGAGCCCGGCAAGCAACATCAGTTTTTTTGTTTGGGGAGTTACATTTCTTATTTCAACTGTTCCCTTGAAGCTCTGCATCAATCTATATCTTCCCATAACAAGTCCAATCCCCGATGAATCCATAAAGCTGACGTTTTTAAAATCGAGAATTAAATGCTTAGGTTTTTTATAGGCAATAACATTATCTATTTTTTCTCTCAGCGCAGAGCTTGAGTGATGGTCTATTTCTCCGATAAGATATGCTATTATTAAACTTCCGCTCGATTCTATTGTTACGTTCATTAATATCACCAAATAAAAAAATCAGTCTGATATGAATATATCAAACTGATTTAAAATAATTTGCCGAAAAATGATATTAAATTAAATTATATATTTCTCTTATCATATAAAAAGAACCGCAGATTAAAGTCGGTTTAAATTTCAGCGCCTCTTGGGCGTTTGAAGCAGTTATAACGTCTTTGCAATACTTCTTAGCTTCAAGGGATAATCTCTCTTTTGATATTGCTCTCGGATTATCAACATCAACTGCAATAATTTTTTTGCATTTAGGAGCAATAATAGCGAGATATCCATCAATATCCTTATCCTTCATCATTCCGATAACAGCAGTTTCATCATTAATAACTAAAGCAAGTTTTTTTGCAGCAGCTTCATTATGTCCGCCGTCAAGAAGAATATGCCCTTTTCTCTCCTGCCTTGCAGGAAGCTTTTTAAGAGCATGTATTTCATTATACCCCAAATGTCTCAGAACTGCATTAACAATGCTCAGATTGTCGCTATTAGGACTTATTATAAGGCTTTTGCATTTATCCTTAAATATCATTTCATATTCATCTGAATAAATAACGCAATCAGAAGATTTTCTCAGAACACCGCTTTTGTTTTCGGCTATTTCTTCAAGAGTATTTCCGAGAAAATTAGTATGGTCAAGTGATATGCTTGTAATAACGGAAAGATTTTTATTCTCAACATTCGTTGCATCGCCCTTGCCACCCATACCGCATTCGATAACGGCATAATCAACACCCTTATCAGCAAAGTATTTATACATAATAGCAGTTAAAAACTCAAATTCACTGCAATCATTATTTTTATATTCTTCAACATACTTTGAAAAATCTTCCTTGCTTATAAATTCATTATTGATTTGAATCTGTTCCCTGTAATCAACAACCCAGGGAGAAGTAAAAAGTCCGACATTGAGACCGTTTTGAATAAGAGCATCGGCAATACTTGAAGCAACAGTTCCCTTACCGTTTGTTCCTGCAATATGGATTATTTTAATACTATTCTGAGGATTATCCATTTTAGAAAGGAGCATATTAATACGGCTAAGCCCCGGCATAATGCCGAGGCTCTGTTTTTTTAATATGAAGTTTAACGCTTCATTATAATTCATTATCCGATTTCCTCAATTGATTTCTTAATAGCAGAAATCTTTTCTTCAAGCTTAGCCGCTTCCTCCCTGCTCTGATTTACAACCTTTTCAGGAGCTTTGTTTACAAAGCCTGGATTTGAAAGCTTCTTATTGATAAATTCGAGTTTATCCTCTGCACTTGCAAGTTCTTTTTCAAGGCGTTTTTTCTCTGCATCAAAGTCAACAAGGTCACCGAGAGGAATATAAATCTTTGCATCATCGGTTATGATTGTTACAACATTTCCGAGGTCGCTGAAACTCTCTTCAACACTAACCTCACCTGCAGAAGCAAGTCGCTTAAAGAATTCTGTTCCGCCGGTAAAAATATCCTTACTTGATGTTTCTATATAAACCTTCGCTTTCTTGCTTGGCGGAATATTCATTTCAGCTCTTCTGTTTCTTATAGCACGAATAGCCTTCATAATCTTTTCCATTTTGCCTTCTTCATCAGCAAAATTGAGCTTTTCATCAAAAGTGCACCAATCAGATACCATAATTGATTCAAAGTTATGAGGAATTGCCTGATAGATTTCTTCAGTTATGAACGGCATAAACGGATGAAGCAGCTTAAGGATATTTGTTAAAACGAATACGAGAACTGCTTTTACATCCTCTTTTGCATTTTCATCATCGCCCTGAAGTCTTATTTTTGCAATTTCAATATACCAGTCGCAGAAAACATCCCAAATGAAGTCATAGAGTTTCTGAACTGCAATACCGAGTTCATATTTATCAAGGTTTTCAGTTACTTCCTTTGCAAGTGAATTAACCTTTGAAAGAATCCATTTGTCCTCGATAAGAAGGTTATCAGGAAGTCCATTATAATCATAATCGCCGAGATACATAAGAACAAATCTTGCAGCATTCCAAAGTTTATTGGCGAAATTACGGCTTGCCTCAACCTTTTTATCTGAAAAGCGCATATCATTTCCCGGAGAGTTGCCCGTTGCAAGAGTGAAGCGAAGCGCATCTGCGCCGTATTCATCAATAATCTTGAGCGGATCAATACCGTTGCCGAGAGATTTGCTCATCTTTCTTCCTTGTGCATCACGAACAAGACCGTGAATAAGAACAGTATCAAACGGAACTTTCCCGGTATATTCAATCGCTGAGAATATCATTCTACTAACCCAGAAGCCAATAATATCATAGCCTGTTACAAGCGTATTAGTCGGATAATAACGTTTTAAATCCTCTGTTTCATCCGGCCAGCCAAGGGTTGAAAACGGCCAGAGAGCTGATGAAAACCAAGTGTCGAGAGTATCAGGGTCCTGGCTTACATTCTTTGATGAACACTTAGGACATACCTCAACATCGGTTTTTGAAACTATTGTTTCACCACAATCATCGCAATACCATGCCGGTATTCTGTGACCCCACCAGAGCTGACGGGAAATACACCAATCCCTTGTTCCCCTCATCCAGTTCATATAGTTCTTTGTAAATCGTTCGGGAACGAATTTAACCTCGCCGTCTTCAACGCTCTTCATTGCAGGCTCTGCAAGGGGCTGCATTTTAACAAACCACTGCTTTGAAACCATTGGCTCAATGCTTGTGTGACAACGATAGCAGGTTCCAACCTCGTGTTTAATTGGCTCGATTTCTTTAATATATCCGCCTTTTTCAAGGTCCTCAAGAATTGCTTTTCTTGCCTGCTTTGTATCCATACCTGCATATTTTCCGCAGTCAAGAACCTCAGGCTCATTTTCTGCGCCCGGTTTACCAGAATTTCTTATAGCATCAGCCTCAGCCTTATCCTTTGCGCCTGTCAGATAGCCTTCATAAGTGAAAACTCTTACAATCGGAAGATTATGGCGAAGTCCGACCTCGAAGTCGTTTGGATCATGGGCGGGGGTGATTTTAACAACGCCCGTTCCCTTTGTCATATCTGCGTGTTCATCACAAACAATCGGTATTTCCTTATCAATGAGCGGAAGGATAACGTGGCAACCGTGAAGGTGCTTATATCTTTCATCATCGGCATTGATTGCAACTGCAGTATCACCAAGCATTGTCTCAGGTCTTGTTGTTGCAAGCTCAAGTTTCTCGCCTGTTTCTTTTACTGTATAAAGAAGATGCCAGAAATTTGATGATTGCTCTTCATATTCAACCTCTGCGTCGGATATTGAAGTAATGCAGTGAGGACACCAGTTAACCATTCTGTTGCCTCTGTAAATAAGACCTTTTTCATAAAGGCGAACAAAAACTTCCCTAACCGCTCTGCTGCAGCCCTCATCAAGAGTGAAACGTTCTCTGTCCCAGTCGCAGGAAGAGCCCATTTTTTTGAGCTGTTCAATAATTCTTCCGCCGTACTGACGTTTCCACTCCCATGCTCTTTCGAGAAATTTATCACGTCCGAGGTCCTCTTTTGTTATGCCCTCTTTTCTCATAGCCTCAACGATTTTTGCCTCTGTTGCGATAGAAGCGTGGTCAGTACCGGGAAGCCATAATGTATTATATCCGTTCATTCTTTTATAACGGATGAGAATATCCTGAAGGGTATTATCAAGTGCATGTCCCATATGAAGCTGACCTGTAATATTTGGGGGCGGAATTACTATAGTATAGGTTTCCTTATCAGATTTAACATCAGCGTGAAAATACTTATTATCCACCCAGAATTTATAAATCTTGTCTTCAAACGCTGATGGATTATATTGTTTTTCAAGTTCTTTAGCCATTTAATCATCTCCTAAAAATAAAAACCGCCTCAGATAATGAGGCGGATAAAATCCGTGGTACCACTCAAATTGCATATTTATAATATGCCACTCAAATCCTTTAACGCAGGAATACGAAACAAACTACTTATTGACTGAGCGAAGCCGAGAAATCAAAATTCTCAATTCTCCATTCTCAATTTTCAATTTCATAAGTTCGGCTCATAAGCTACCTTCGCCCTTTTCACCTGAATGCTTCCACCAACCGCATTCTCTCTGAAAGATTACAAGGGATACTCCTCTTAATCATTGCCTTTACATATTGAAATTAGTTTACCAAATCAAAACAGTATTGTCAAGTCAGTATTTTACTACATCAACACAATTATCCGTTATTTTAACGTCAAACAATTATTTCCAACTTTTAAGCCGAAAAGCTTTATATCCCTTATTTCATCCGGAAGATTGGGTGTTACGGTTATAGCGCTGTCTTTTGCATTTGGTCTTATTCCCATCATTCCCTCAACAACCTGCGAAATAAAGGAGAATGATATTTCGGGATAATCTCCATTTGTTATTGAAATACTTTTTAAGCTCACTTGCTCTCTTTAGCTGAATTTCAGCTTCTTTTTTGTTTCCTCTGAGTTTAAGAATACTTGAATATGCAATAATTGCCTGATACAACAAACTGTTTAATTTTATTGACTGCCCAGTTAAATGCATTTTCTAAGTATTTATTACTGCTTTTAATTCTCATTTTAAACACCAAAAAAGGGCATTCGCCCTTTTTAATCATCATAATGTATTTTCTTGATTTTAAACATAGCTCTTAAAAACGGCGCAAGGATTTTCGGACTTTTAATAAGTACAACTTTCATAATTCTCTCCCTATTCTTTTCTCGCCTTTCAGCAAGAATTTTTACAGCAAAGGATACCGAGAATAATAACGCAAAGTGCAAGAATTCTTGTTATCCATACCGTCGGAAGACATAGTGCAAGCGCTGCACCGATTCCGAAAGCTATCCACAGATATTCCCTTTTGCATTTTTTCGTCATAGTAAACACATCCCTTACTGCATTTACTACATCTTATGATTAAATCAATTAATCGTTACTCTCAATCAGCAAAAGTATTCCGCTTTCAACAGTTATAAGACATTCATCGTTTTCAATATAGTTGCTCTGAGCAAACTGGTCTGAAAGAGATATATCCATTTTTTCAAGATTATAAAAGCTCTGATCGTAGTGTGCTCCGCTTATTCTTACACCCTTGCAATCCTCAAGAAATGCAAACATCGAAAAACTCTCATAATCCTTTTTAATTGTTTTTGATTTTTCAATCAGAGATACTCTGTTTTTATCATCAACAATCCTACAGTTAATGCCGTTTTTTCTGCAATAATCAAGGCATAGAATATTTGAATAGCTATGGTCAAATCTGCCGCCGAGCGCAAAGAAGATTGTTATATCATTAAATCCCCTCTCCTTTGCAAAAATAACGCTGTTAAAAGTATCGCTCTGAGCTTTTTCAACTGGAAAAGTTATTATTTCACAAGAAATATCGGGTTTTTCAGAAGAATCAAAATCCGCAACAATAGCATCGGGAATTAAATCGGCTTTCAAAAGCTTTTTATATCCTGAATCTGCTGCGATAATAAAAGAATCTCTATCAATATTCTTAATTAAAAAATCAATATTGTCCGTCGGAGCACCTGAAACTATGGTGCATTTTTTTATTTCTGCTGCCACTCTTTTATATCCTTAACTTCATTATACATTGCAACGTAACTGCTATGCCTTGAAGGGCTGATTTTTCCCTCTTCAAGCGCCCTGCAGACAGCACAGCCTTTATCATTTATATGAGTGCAGGAGTTAAACCTGCAATCGCCAAGGTATTCTCTGAATTCCCTGAAACACTGAGGCAAATCTTCTTTCAAAATCTTATCATATCTCTGAATATCAAGAGAAGAAAATCCGGGTGTATCCGCTATGTAGCCACCGCAAAGCTTATACAGCTCAGAATGCCTTGTTGTATGTTTTCCTCTTCCGAGTTTCTTACTCGTTTCTCCAGTTTCAAGCTCAAGTTCGGGAAAAAGATTATTTAAAAGAGTTGATTTTCCTACGCCTGTATTACCTGTAAAGGCACAAACCTTTCCGCTCATTAAATCTTTAAATTCATCTGCGCCGCTAAAATCAGTATTATCAACAACAAATGCCTTGATTTTCGCTTTTTCATAGATATCAATATATTTCTGATAGTCACCGTCAAGGTCGGTTTTGGTCAGAACAATTACAGGCTCAATATTCTTATATTCTGCTACCGCAATTAATCTATCAGTTATTTGAAGATTAATTTTCGGGTCAACAAGAGAACATATTATAAATAAAACGTCTAGATTTGCAAGAGGCGGTCTGACTAATGAATTCTTCCTTTCAAAAATCTTTTCTATTCTGTTTTCGGCATTTTCATTTATCGAAAACTCAACATTATCGCCTACAAGCGGAGATTGATTTTTATTTCTGAAATTGCCTCTTGCTTTACACTCATAAATGACATCATCGGCGTCCACATAGTAGAAGCCGCCGATGCCTTTAACAATTTTTCCTATTGCCATATATTAGTCTTCTTTTGATTTCTTATCAGATTTACTGTCAGATTTTTTAGATGTATCATCTGAATTTGTTTCTTCCTCAGTTGTTTTCTCGGTTGTTTCTTTTTCATCAGTAGATGAAAAACCTGAGAAGTTTATTGAAAAGCTCTGATTATTCTTTCCGTTTGTTGTCTTTGACTCTTTGGCGCCTGTCTTTTTAAGAGTTACAGCTATTGTCTGAGAATGCTCACCGTCGCCGTTAACGCTAATCACCTTGCTTGATCCGTCAAGTGTTACGGACTGATTGTGATAAGTTTTTCCGTCAAGAGAAACTCTTAAAGTATCGGTTTTATACTTACCGTTTGCGTCAAGGCATTTGGGAAGTCTTATAGAAACAGAAACCTTAACCTGCTTTGCAGTTGTTGAAGTTGTTGCACCTGAGCTGATAACAAGTTTAATTGCTTCATTTTCGGCAATTTTTTCACCTGCCGCAGGCGACTGAGAAATAACGGTATCCTTTGCAATTTCGCTATCCTGGGTTATAAATGAAATATTTTTAAATCCATATTTTTCAAGGAAAGCTCTTGCACCACTCTGTGAAAGTCCGCTAACATCGGGAACCTTAAGCTCTTTAATAACAGTTGTTGAAGGACCTGATGAGATATAAACAGTAAGTTCATCCTCGGAAGAAATAACTGTTCCTGCCTTTGGCTCGGTGTAAACAATTCTTCCTTCTTCAACATTTTCACTAGAAACAGAAAGGAATTTATAATTCGTTATCTTTGCATTTTTAAGCGCCTGTTTTGCCTGATTTTCATTATATGAATAGATATTCGGAACGCTGATATCATCAGCAGACGCAGAAACTGTTAAAACAACCTTAGACCCCGAGCGTACTTTTGTTCCCTCTGCCGGATCCTGGGCAATAACAACACCTGGCTGAACATCGGAAGACTGAGAATACTCAGCCGAAAACTCGTAATCATATATATTCTTAGAAATTAGCTCATCATATGAAAGACCAACAAAATTCTCAAGCTTATGAGTTGTTGCATTCATATTATTTGTTACAGCCATAACGAGAAGAACAATTGCTGTTGCTAAAACAATAATTCCGATAACAACTGCTGTTGCAATCTTCTTTTTACGGTTTGGATCCTCGATTACATCTTCATCGTCCTGATGATAATCATATCTTGGAATATATCCCTGATTTCTTGAATCGTTTTTAACAATTTTTGTTGGATTAGAATCAAATTTCGAAATATAATTAAATGTTGTATTCGGATTTTTAATAACCTCTTCAATATCAATAAGCATTTCACTTGCTGTCTGATACCTATCTGAAGGATTTTTCTGCATTGCATGAATACAGATTTGTTCAAGTCCAAGAGGAATATCGGCATTTATATCAGTTAAACGCTTTGCATCTGCCTGAACCTGCATAAGAGCGACTGAAACTGCGCTATCAGCTTCAAAAGGAACTGTTCCCGAAAGCATTTCATAAAGAACAACTCCAAGTGAATAGATATCAGCCTTTTCATCAGTCGGCTCGCCCTTTGCCTGCTCCGGTGCGATATAGTGAACAGAGCCTATTGCCTGCTCAGTCAAAGTTCTTGTTTCACTTCTTGAAAATCTCGCAATACCGAAATCAGTTACCTTTATATCGCCATTTGAAAGAAGAATTATATTCTGAGGTTTAATATCCCTGTGAACAATTCCCTTATCATGAGCATGCTGAACAGCTCTTAAAATCTGCGTCATAAAGAAGAGAGCGTCATTCCATGTAATAGCCCCCTGCTTATTGATATATTCTTTAAGAGTTATTCCGTCGATATACTCCATAACAATATACTGAAGTCTTTCGCCAAAATTAACATCATAAACCTTAACGATATTAGGATGGGATAAAAGAGCGATTGCTTTTGATTCGTTTTTAAATCTTCTCTTGAACTCTTCGTTCCCCGCAAATTCATCCTTTAAAATTTTTACAGCAACAATTCTGTCATCAACATTATCATAAGCCTTATATACAACCGACATTCCGCCAACGCCGATTATCTCCTGAACTTCATATCTTCCGTCCAGTCTTTTTCCAACATAATTATCCATTTATACCCTATACTCCCTATTTTGCTATTGCAACTACTGTTATATTGTCTCCGCCGCCATTGTTGTTTGCGCGTTTTACCAATCTGTCGGCAAAGGCATAATACTGACCGTCTTTAATATCTTCCAAAAGCTCATTAGTTGAAACATAGTTAGATAGACCGTCGGTACATAAAATCAAGGTTTCATTTTCAATCAAATCGAACTGGTCGAAATCAATTTCAATTCTTTTATCCACTCCGACAGCTCTTGTTATTATATTTTTATTTGGATGATGCTCTGCCTCTTCAGCAGTTATCTTTCCTTTATCAACAAGATCCTGAACCATACTGTGGTCTGTTGTTATCTGTTTAACTTCATCCTTGCCCGCGATATATGCTCGGCTGTCTCCTGCGTGAGCGATAAACGCCGTATCTCCGCGAACAACAGCGCAAACAACTGTTGTTCCCATTCCTCTTAGCTCAGAATGAGAATCCGCCATATCATAAACCTCGATATTAGCAGCTGTTATTGCTGAATCAAGAAGATTCTTTATCGAAGATTCGCGCATTCTTTCATTATAACAAGAAGTAATCTTATCGCTTATAACCTTAACGGCAAGCGCAGAGGCAATATTTCCGCCTGCGGCCCCGCCCATTCCATCGCATACTACTGCCCACGCAACTTCTCCGGGAAGCTCTCCGACAGCATACGCGTCCTGATTACTTTCTCTTATCTTTCCTTTATCGGTTTTCGCAACTATTTTCAAAAAATTTCACTTCCTTGCTTTTTTCTGCGAAGCTGACCGCACGAGGCATTTATATCCTTTCCGAGCGTTCTTCTTATTGTAGCATTAATTCCCTTTGATTTCAATATCTCACAGAAATTATTAATGGCTTTTTCAGATGACCTGACATTCCCTCTTTCCTCAACATCGTTAACGGGAATCAGGTTAATATGACAGTTAAAACCTTTAAGCTTTTTTGCGAGTTCAAGAGCGCACTGCTCGGTATCGTTAACATCCTTAATCAATGTATATTCGAAAGAAACTCTTCTTGAAGTTTTACTGTAGTAATCCTTACACGCTTTTATGATTTCGTCAACACCGAATTTTTTATTTATAGGCATCGTTCTGTTTCTGATTTCATCATTCGGCGCGTGAAGCGATATAGTCAGAGTTATGGGCAACTCTTCCTTCATTAAATCATAAATCTTATCAACAAGTCCACAGGTTGATAGAGTTATATCCCTCATTGAAATATTCAGAGCGTTTTCATTATTAACAGTTCTGATAAATCTTATAACATTATCATAATTATCAAGCGGCTCACCTATTCCCATTAAAACAATATGGGAAATTCTTATTCCCAAATCTCTCTGAGCTGAGTGAAGCTGGCTTTCAATTTCTCCGCTTAAAAGGTTTCTTTTAAATCCCGCAAGCGTTGAAGCACAGAATTTGCAGCCCATTTTACAGCCGACCTGAGTTGAAACGCAGATAGTATATCCGTATTTATATTTCATAATAACGGATTCAATATATTCACCGTCATTAAGTTTATACAGATATTTAACTGTACCGTCAATTATCGAGACATATTTCTCTTCAATAAGGCATTTTGAAATATCAAATTTTTCACTGAGCTGAGTTCTCAGTGCCTTAGATAAATCAGTCATTTCATCAAAGGAAGTAACTCCCTCTTTATGCAGCCATTTATAAATCTGGTCTGCTCTGAAAGAAGGTAGTGAGAGCGCTTTTATCTCATTTTTCAGTTCTTCTATAGTTAAGGATTTTATATCAGTCATTTCAGTTTTCCAAAACGGCATAATAGAAGCCGTCTCCACCATTATTAGCGGGAAAGCACGTTTTTTCTTCAATTAGTTTGAATTCGCTGTGATTATCAAGAAAAGCTCTCACAACGTTTTCGTTTTCTCTTTTATTAAGAGTGCAGGTTGAATATATCATTCTCGAATTATCTTTAAGATATTTTGAAGCAACTTCAAGAATTTTAAGCTGCAGTTTCGGAAGCTCTTTAACAGAATCGAGCTCCTTATATCTTATTTCGGGTTTTCTTCTTATAATTCCAAAGCCTGAACAAGGAACATCACAGAGTATTCTGTCTGCTTTCGGTATATCTTCTGAAAACTGAACAGCATCGTTTACTCTAGAAGTTATATTACTAAGACCGAGTCTGTTTGCGCCCGACTCAATCAGCTTGACTCTGTGTTCATGTAAATCAAAGGCATAAACCTTGCCTTTATTCTTCATTCCTTCAGCTATAGTGAAGGCCTTACCGCCGGGAGCGGAGCATATATCAAGAACAATATCCCCCTCTTTTGCTTCAAGCGCTCGTGCACATTCAAAAGAGCTTTTATCCTGGATATGAAACAAACCGTCTTTAAAAGGCTTTAATGAGCTTAAATCAAAGGAAGAATTAATCTTAACAAGTTCACCGTCAGTTTCACAGTCAACTGAGCAGTTCAACAGCTCATACATAAGCTCTTCAGTATCTACATAAAGGGAATTTGGAACTGCAAAAACAGGCGCTTTACCATTGATTACTTTGAGTATTTCTTCACATTTATCTGCGCCGTACATCTTTTTCCAGAAATTAATTAAATTCTCCGGACAGGAGTATTTAACTGATAAATCTTCAATACTTTCTAAATTTATTCTGTTGTCATCAATCTTATGTAAAACAGCATTAATAAGGTTTTTATAATACGAAACGCCAGTCTCTCCAGCAAGCTCAACAGAAGTATTTATCGCTGCGCTCGACGGAACTTTATCCATAAAATAGAGCTGATATGCTCCGAGATAAAGAATTATCATAACCTTCGGTTTTGTTTTAGCTTTAAGGAAGGGTTTAATAATATAATCAAGCGTTATTTTTCTTTCTGTAACACCTAAAACAAGGCTTGATATAAACGCTTTATCTTTTGTTTCATATTCGCCAATCGCTTTATCAAGAGCAATATTTGAATATGCATTTTCTCTGTTTATCTTATAAAGAATTTCAAATGCAATAAGTCTGCTGTTATTCATCGTCTTCTTCCGCCTGATATAACAAGGAGCAATCTTAACATTGTTGCAAGAGCAGATGCAAGCGCTGCAACATAGGTTAAAGCTGCCGCAGTTAATACCTTCTTAGCTCCAACATACTCATCATCAGTTAAAAAGCCGTACGTTTCAATAGTTGTAAGCGCTCTTTTGCTTGCATTAAATTCAACCGGAAGTGTTATAAGTTGGAAAAGAGCAACAAATCCGTAAAGCGCAAGTCCAATGTATGCCAGCATATGAGAATTGATAAACATTCCGATTAAGCAAAGCGGAATACCTAAGGAGGAACCGATTCTTGTTGCCGGGATAACCATATTTCTGAAGGTTAATGGTGAATATCCCTGTGCATGCTGAACTGCGTGACCAGCTTCATGACAGGCAACGCCGATAGCCGCAATGCTTTTTGAATCAAAAACATCACTTGAAAGACAAATAACCTTTTTAGCGGGATCATAATAATCCGTTAATGTTCCGCCAATTCGCTGAATTTTAACATCGCTTATTCCATTTAGCTGAAGAAGTCGCCATGCAGCGTCTGCACCGGCCATACCGCCCCTGCTCATAACTCTTGAATATTTATTGAAATTACTTTTAACCTTTGCCTGACAAATAAGAGCAAAGATAAATACGGGAAGAACGATTATGCCCGTCATATAATACATTAAATAACTACCCATTTCAGTCTCCTAAAACAGTATTGATTTCAACCTTGTTTCCGAGAAGAAACGATTTAGCGTCCATTCTTTTCTTTCCTTCTGCCTGTAGCTCAAGAATTTCAAGACAATTACCGTCTCCACAGGATACAACAAGTCTTTTATTATTATCAACAATTTCACCCGCTTTATTTCCCTTAATATCGGATAAAATTGTTTTATGAATTTTAACTTTTTTTGAATTAATAGTTGTTGTTGCAACGGGCCAGTTTTGAAGACCCCTGACCTGATTATGAATTTCCTGAGCGCTTTTTTTCCAATCAATCGGACAAAGCTCTTTACTTATCATACTCGCATATCCAAAATCACCTTCGGGCTGCTTTTTGAAAACTGCATTTCCACTCTCAAGAAGTTCAAGCGATTCAACAAGAGCATCTGCGCCGATTGTTGAGAGTTTTTCAAACAATTCAGCAGAGGTTTCATTCTCGCCGATTTCACACTCACGAACAAGAATAACATCGCCCGTATCAAGTCCTTCATCCATCTGCATAATCGAAACGCCGGTTTTTTTATCTCCGTTTAAAACAGCCCACTGAATCGGAGCGGCGCCTCTGTATTTAGGCAGCAATGACGCATGAACATTTATACATCCGAACTTAGCTGCACCGAGAATTTCAGCAGGAAGAATTTTTCCGTAAGCAACAACAACAATTATATCGGGATTAAGTTCATTAATAATCTCAAGAGCATTGCTGTTTTTTATTCTTTCAGGCTGAAAAACAGGTATATCATTTTCAAGCGCAAATGCCTTAACCGGAGGCGCTGTCATAATCTGCTTCCTTCCAACAGGCTTATCTGGCTGAGAAAAAACGCCGACTACATCGTGTTTGCTATTATTTAGCTTTTCAAGACATGGAACAGCAAAATCAGGCGTTCCCATAAAAACTATTCTCATTTATTCTCAATCTTTCTGATTATCTTTGAAGTGAAAAGTATTCCTTCAAGGTGGTCAATTTCGTGGCAGAAGCATCTTGCTTTAAGTCCTTCGCCGGTATAAATATGCCATTTGCCATATCTATCCTGTGCTTTAACCTGAACCTTTGCAGGTCTTCTTGTTATTCCACTTTCACCGGGAATGGAAAGACAGCCTTCGGATTCCTCCTGCTGACCTTCTGCAAGGGTTATTTCCGGATTGACAAGTTCAATTTTTCCGTCGCCGACATCAAGAACAACTACTCTTTTGAGCATTCCTACCTGAACAGCGGCAAGTCCGACTCCGTCCTGAGAATACATAGTATCAAACATATCATCAATCAGAACTGAGAGTCTGTCGTCGAATTTTTCAACAACTCTGCTTTTTTTATTTAATATCGGGTCACCGACTTTAACAACATTTCTAAGCGCCATTATATTCTCCAAAATTTATAATTCATTAGGGTTAATATCTATGGAAACACTAACCTCTTTGAACTCTTTAATTTTACTAATCTTTTTTAAAATTTCTGTTATCATACTACGAATATTTGACGAATTTTTGCATTTAAGCGCAAGTCTGTATCGATAGTTATTATTAATCTTTGATACCTTCGCCGTTGTAGGTCCGAGTACGATAATCTTTTCTTTATATTCATTATTAAGTTTAAGAAGCTCATCGAAAAATGCCTTTGAACAAAGAGCAACCGCATTTTCATCCTCACCCGTAAAGAAAGCGCATATAATATCACAAAACGGCGGATAAATAAGGCTTCGGCGCAGCATAATTTCATTACTGTAAAAGCCTTTGTAATCCTGTTTTGCGGCATATTCAACAGTTTCGTTATCGGGATTAACCGTCTGAATAACAGCTCTTCCTCTTTCGCTTCTTCTTCCTGCTCTTCCAACAACCTGAGTTATAAGGTCGAAGGATTTTTCACTTGCGTTATAATTCTCATCATAAAGCGAATTATCAGCATTAACAACGCCAACAAGAGTAACATTTTCAAAATCAAGTCCCTTTGCAACCATTTGGGTTCCGATAAGAATATCATATTCCTCATTTTTAAAAGAATCGAGAATTTTCTGATGAGAAAACTTAGCCGAGGTTGTATCTGCATCCATTCTGAGAATTCTTGCTTCAGGAAAGAGATTCTGAAGTTCATCCTCAATTCTCTGAGTTCCAAAGCCACTGTATCTGACAGCATTACTGCCACATTCAGGACAAATATTATCGAGTAGCTTTGAATATCCGCAGTAATGACACATAAGACGGTTATTGAAGGAATGGAATGTCAGCGAAATGGAGCAATTTGGGCAAGTTACAATATGACCGCATTCATTGCAGGCTATAAAAGTATTATACCCTCTTCTGTTGATTAGCAGGATTGTTTGCTTCTTTTTTTCAAGATTGTTTTTAATCAGCTCGCTGAGAGTTGATGAAATGGGCGTTTTGTTACCGAGGCGCATTTCCTTTTTCATATCAACAGTTATAACCTCCGGAAGCGGTGTATCCCCATATCTCTCATCAATCTCACATAAAACATATTTACCGCTTTTAGCCGCACTGTATGTTTCAACGCTCGGAGTTGCTGAAGCCATTAAAAATAGCGCATTATTGTATTTAGCTCTGAATCGCGCAACATCCTTTGCATTATAACGAGGAGTTCTTTCGGATTTATAGGTATGCTCCTGCTCCTCATCCATAACAATCAGCCCGAGGTTATCAATCGGAGCAAATATCGCCGAACGTGTTCCAATAACGATTTTAGCATCACCGCGCTTAACTCTTTTATACTCATCATTTCTCTCTCCGAGAGATAGAGCACTGTGGAAAACAGCAACTCTGTTACCGTATCTCTTGTGGAAAATACTGAGAGTCTGAGGAGTGAGTGCAATTTCAGGAACCATTAAAATAACTCCTCGACTGTTTTCAAGAGCATCATCAATAAGTTTCAGATAAACCTGAGTTTTTCCGCTGCCTGTTACTCCGTAAAGAAGTCCAGTTCCGCCAGTTGCGAGCATTTTTGAAAAGGTTTTGTATGCCTTGTTCTGAGAATCGGAAAGAGTGATTTCATCCGCTGTGCCTTCGCTGTTTATTTTGTAAGGATTTCTTAAAACCTCTTTCTGATAAAACTCGGCTACACCTATTTTTTCAAGGTTTTTTAAAACAGAAATTCCGACTGAACAGAATTCACAAACCTCGTTAACACCTGCAGCGCCGACATCAAGAAGCAAATCACAAACAATTCTTTGCTTTTTTGTCAGCCTTCCGGTCAGCTCGTTTTCATCGCAGGCAAGTCTTATCATTCTCTCTCCCTTGGATTTGATTTTTCCGTATCCTCGGGGTAGCATCTGTTTTAAACAGTCATAGGTTGTGCAAAAGCAACGGTCTTTAAGCCACAGGGCAAGCTTTATCATTTCGTCGGATAAAATCTTATCTCCGACAGAATGAACCGCTTTTAAGCCCTGCTCATCGTCTTCAGAAATATCAACTATTATTCCGTTTCTTAAAGTATTTCCCTTTCCGAAAGGAACTTTAACCTCGCGTCCCGTCTGAGCTTTGCTAAGCAGTTCATCGGGAATAACATAGCTGTAATCAGTATCGAAGCTGAAGAAGGTATTATCAACAGCAACCTTAGCAATCATTATCTTTTAAGCTCTTCAGGCTCTTCAATAATATACTTGCCGTCGCAGATTTCATCAATAGCTGTTGAAACTGTTTTAACGTCAATTATTTCATGGTTTTCAATAGCCTCATCTCTGATTTCTCTTGCTCTTTTAGCAGTTCCGAGAACGAGAGAATAACGGCTGTTTACATTATTTAACATTTTCTTTAAATCAGGATTAAACATATAAATATCTCCTTAAATTACTTTTATTTTATATTAAACCTTTCGGCTATCTGCGTAAGCTCCATATAGCTTAAAACAACATTATCCGAATCGGTTATAATAACGCTCTGAGTTTTTCTTCCGTGGGTTGCATCAATCAATGTTCCCTTTTCTTTGCTTTTTTGAACAATTCTTTTTACCGGAGCAGATTCCGGTGACACGATTGAAATAACTCTGTCGGCATTAACAAGATTGCCGAAACCAATATTAATTAAATTCATAGCTGCCTCTATTCAATATTCTGAACCTGTTCTCTTATCTTCTCAACCTCGGCTTTGATTTCAACAACCTTTCTGGCAATTTCAACATCATTTGCCTTTGAGCCGATTGTGTTTGCTTCACGGTTGATTTCCTGAATAAGAAAGTCCATCTTACGCCCGACAGGCTCAGAAGAATTAAGAAATTCATCAAGCTGGTCAATATGACTTCTCAGTCTGACTGTTTCCTCGGCAACTGCAACCTTATCAGCAAAGATTGCAACCTCCTGAATAATTCTTGCCTCATCAAGAGCAGCATCGCCGATTAATTCATGAACTCGCTGAACAAGTTTATCGTTATACTCCTTAACAGTCTGAGGTGAGCGCTCTTCAATAAAAGAAACTATTTCAATAATATGCTCACCGCGGGACTTAATATCATTATAGAGCTTTTCACCCTCAGCAGTACGCATTGAAGTGAATTTTTCAAGCGCTTCATCGCAAACGGTTTTAACGTCACGCCAAAGTGCGTCTTCATCCTCTTCTGATTTTTTAACAAGAAGAACATCGGAAAAACGCGCAACAGAATAAGCTCCGAAATCTTCATTAAGTTCATAAGTTTGAGCTATCTCTTTAAGCGCCTTGACATAAGCGGAAGCTAAAGTGTTATTAACAACAACCTCAGCTGATTCGGTATTGAGCGCTTCAATTCCGACAAAACAATCAACCTTGCCTCTTGAAACCTTTGAATTAATATAGGACTTAAGCTTTTCATCAAGAAATCCGTATTGACGCGGTATTCTTGAGGAAAACTCAAAATATCTGTGATTAACGCTGCGAAGCTCGATTGTTATAACATAACCGTTTATCTCGCTGACGGCTCTGCCGAAGCCTGTCATAGATTTAAGCAATACTATCACCTCTTTAATGTTTTAAAATATTATAGTTTAGCTGTTTTTTAAGGTCAATAGTTTGTTAACAATTTGTTTACAATATTAATATTACTTTTACAAAAATCAAAAGGGAGAGCGCTCGCTCCCCTTTTTGAAATAGATTATAATTCTAAAGTTCTGTAATCTGTATAAACAGTTTTAATTTCTCCTGTTGTTCCACCAATCTGATAGGTTATATATCCTCGATATGAAACAGTTCCCGAAAGCTTGCTTACAGCAACAGTAAACTGATTAGCGCCGGATTTCTTAGTTGACTTACCGCGAATAATTCTAAAGTCATCATTATCCCCTGCGTTTTCAAGGATTAACTCGCTCTCAGAAGGAATTCTGTTTATCGGTTTTCCTATAAGATAACCGTATTCCAGAATCTTTATCTCGCCTGTCGGGTCTTCAACAATCTGACCGTTGAAATAAGCCTTTGTTCCATTTTCAAGAACTTCTGTCTTAGCTGTTGACTGGCGGGCATTCATAACAGGAAATGAGAAATTATATGAATTAAATTCAGCTTGATTAACAGCCTTAATCTCCGTTGATTCTGCAACAAAGAAGGTTAAGTTTTTGCCGATATAAAACGGTCTGTATGTATCAGTTCCCTGAACTTTTTCAACCCATCCGTATGCGTTATCATCAGAAACCATAACCTTAGTATTATATTCATCGTTTTCCTGAGAATACAAAACATCGCCTGTTGTTGAAGTTATTTCAACAGAATACCCGCTTTGAGATTTTTTCTGATATCTTGCAATAACGGTTGTATCCTTTGAAATATGAATGCTTGAACTTACCTCGCTATCACCAACGAAGTAGCCGACAAATTCATATCCGAGAAGTGCAGGAGCATCGGGAAGCTCAAAGGTATCATTAACGAAGTCAACAAGCTGAACTCTGAAAATGCCGTTCTGATAATCACGAACTACAGTAACTTTATTCGGATTTTCTTCATTTCTTGACTTTGCCCAGACAGTTATATCACCGATAACATTGGTCTGATATGATTCTCCACTTGCTTGATACTGTTTATTATTATTTATTGATGCGCTTGCAAATGTCATATACCAAGCAGTTTCTTCACTTTCAGAAGTAAATACAGCGGTATTATTATACGTTGCTTTATAAATATTATCGCTTATCTTTTCATCGCTGCCGTTATTCTTAAATGAAACTGTTGCATTTCCGTTAACTGTAACAGTATATTCCTTAATATTAGAAGTAAGGAAGCTAATTATCATAGTTGTAACACCATCAACACCGGCTTGGTCAGCATTATCGCTTATTGTTGGTATTTCAATATCGTCGCCGTTTATATCCTTATATTCAACAGCTTCTCCGATAATGAAATCAGTTGCAACTTCAATAATATCCTTGGTTTCTTCTTTTGTGCAGCTATAAATATCCTGGTCAGGATTTGCTGCAACTGCAACAGCCTGAGTATATGAGCTCAAATCAAGTTCATCCGTTGTTTGGCTCAATGACGAAACAGCGTTATTTATTGCAAGTGCCTGAAAGTCGATATCGCTTTGTTTTTCTGCTTTTGAAGTATTCTTCTTTTCTGAATCACTCAGCTTATATAAATAAGCATTGTTCACTGCACTGACAAGAGCAGAAACTGAGTTATTCGAATACTTAGCAGGAGAAGAACTCAGCTCATTAAGAAGTGCATCAGCGCTTTCATAAGCATTTTCAAGCTCTGAGAAATCAGCCTTTTCAACAAGATTTATTTTCTCAAATTCGCTTACTGCCTTCTTAATAGTAGAGGCATTTGTTTTAACAGAAGAAGCAGTTGTTGAGAAATTATAATTATTCGGGTCAGAATCCTTTATTGCAGCCATTGTTATATAAAACTGCTTTACAGATGACTCTGTATATTTATCCTCATTTCCCTTGACAACGTTGTTATAATAATCAACTATTCCCATACTTGTTCCGGGAACTTTTGTTTCTCCCGAAAGCATTTTATAAACAGGAGCATAGTTTATAACGTATCTTGTACAGTAGGAAGTTATATCGCCGTATTTATATTGTCTTGAGCTGAAAGTATCCTTATAACTGTTTTTAACATAGTATTTATCATTTGTTGCAACTTCATAATAATTATCAGTATCGCCACTGCCGTTATAAATCATTCTGTTTGAATAGAAATGATAATCACCGTTGTTTAAGTTATCGGATTCATCATAGTTATTGTTATCCAAGTATGCAAAAGTATCGGAAGAAACAATATTGTTTGCTGGCCAAACCGAGTATGTTTTTGTATATCCAACCCAGTCGTTTTGCAGTGCGAAAATTGATTCGTGGGAGCCAACATAGTGAATAAGTTGAGAATCGTTTGAGGATTGCTGTCTTATCTGCTCTAAAACAACGGGATATGAAACCTCGTGAACTCCATCGTAAACAAGAACCATCGTATTTGGCGTTGCAATCTTGAAATTCATTCTTCCTATCTGAACATAGCTATCATTAGGTGTTCCGTTTCCGTCCCAGACAGTTGTATTAATCGGAGAATAAACAACATTTGAATATCCGCCTACTGCAACGTGGCTCATATGATAGGAAAAAGCATTAAAATCAGCAGGAGCGCTTATTTCATCAAAATCAAAGTCATCAAGATAATCATCAAGATATTCATTCTCATGACCGCTGATTGTCGCATTCGGAGAAAGAACAAAATCGCGATATGTTCCTGATGTTCTTCCGCCCATTGTTTTATCACTCCAGCCAACGCCTACATAAAGAGTTCCGTTTTCAGCTTCTGAAATAGTTTCGTTAAACAGTGCGCCGGTTACATATTCGCCATTTTGAAGGAGAGAAACGGTTGAGCCGTTGAAACAAATTGTATATTCGCTTTCAACATTAGCCTGCGTTGTTGCCTTTTTCGGACAAGCCTTACCGCCAACATAGAAGGTTCCGTCCTCCGCAAGAGCTATGAAATCCTGATCAGCATTTCCGACAGTCATCATATTATAATACTGAGTATATTTATATGCCTCGGTTAACTTATGCTTAAAGGTTAAAGTGAAAGCATCGCCTTTGAGGATATTTCTTGCTTTATCATTCTCGATAAAGAGATTTCCGTTTGTTATTTCAAGAGTTCCGCTTGTTGTTTTATAAGCCTCAGTTGCGCCGAGAGTGTAAGTATTCTTACTCTGGTCTTTAATATCTTTAGTATAATTAACATTTGTCCAGTCTCTGCCCTCTGAGAAATAGTATTCAAGGTCATCCGTTTCGCTTCTTACGCCAAACTTATTAACAAGAGCGTTATACTGAGCAGTTGTTATGCGAACAACAGAGCCATGTCGGGGTGCGAGCCAGTTTATATCTGAATCGGCAATATTTGAATCATTGAAGCCGCTGAGAGTATCGGAAGGATAAACCTTAAAATACCCTGCTCCGTATGCATCGGCAAGAAGGATATAGCTTCCGTCGGTTAGCTGATGAACCTGACATCCCTCAAGACCGTCATTTGCCTGAATTGTCTGAGTGTTTGTATAAGGTCCGCAGCAAGTCGGAGAAGTTGCATATCCGAGAGTTGAAGTTAATTCATTCTTATACCAGAGATAGTATAAGCCTTCGCTCTCGCTGTATGTTATATCGCCGTCAATATTATCTGCATTTCCGTAATTTACAAGTCGTTTGGGCGTTCCGACAAAGGTTTTGAAATCGGGAGTATAAATATAATACATAACGGTTTTGCCTTCAACATAACCGATTGCCCAATACATCATATACATCTCTTCTACAGGATCCCATATTGCCTGAGGAGCCCACGAACGGTTAACATATCCGCCGCACATTTCGGCAAACCAATCCCAGGCGTCAATACTCCAAGGAGTTGTTTCATCGATATCCTCAGGATTATCAAGTTCCCAGACAAGTAGCTTAGAATTGTTGTTAAAGCCATAATCGGGAGTGCTTAAATCCGTCGCGAGAACATAGTATTTTCCGTTTTGACCCTTGAAGATATAGGGATCACGAATGTGCTTCGTTACGCCAATATTGCCCGAATTATCAGGATAAACATCTATATCGGATGCGTTGAAGTTATCGGGATTCCAGACTGGTTCGCCCCTGTTAAGAGGAGCAAAGTTTATACCGTCGGTTGAAACAGCATAGCGAAGTTTTTCACCATCATTTGTATTTCCTGTAAAATAGGCAAAGAGATATTTATCTTCATCACTTGAAGGAGCGGGGTCAACATAATTTGTATCCGCTGTATAGAAGGTTATATTTCTATATTCAAGTCCCTTGAGATACTGTGACTGAGCGAAGTCGCCCATTCTTAAACCTGTCGGACCGTTCCACTCGTGAAAACCTCTGTAGAACTGATTTAATGAATCGGAATCGGTTGTATTAAACTGCTCCTGAACAACTGTTCCCTTTTCATCAGTTATATATGCCCTTGCATATTTCCCTTCAATATATTCGAGAATATAGTGATAGTAAACACCTGCGCTTAGATTGTCTCCACCGGGGTAAACTCTTCTTGATGAAGAAGCATCAGCAAGTGTTTTATCAAAGGAATAAACCTTACCGTCACAGCCCTGTTCAAAAACGCAGTAGCTATATTGACTTCTTGAAATATCGCTGAAAAGTGCTTCATCATAGTTAATTTTAAGAAAATCATATGCTCCGCCGGAAACATCAACTGAATAATCCGAATTGAAAGAAAAACCGAAGTCAATTTTCATTGATGAAGAGCCCTTTGGTATCGGAAAAGCAGTGTTATCACCATATCCGCTCATATACATATAGCCGTCGGGAATACCATATACCTCAGAGGTTTTGTAAGCGTTTCCCGTTCCTGTCCAAACAGAAGAAGACCAGGAAATCGGATTACCGCCCTGATAGGTTGGAACCTCACCGAGAGCGCCGCCCGATGATTGAAGATTTGCTTTTGTAAAATCAGAAGATGCAACAACATTCCACTTTGTTGCAGCCTTTGAAACAAAAGGCACTGCTAAAAAAGAAGTTAAAACCAAAACCAAGCTCAAAATGAGCGAAGTCATCTTTTTAATGGATGTTTTCATATCAAAACCCTCCTAAATATACTTTGTATAACTATATTATAAATTATATATTATATTTAGTCAATGATTTAGTTTTCAAATAAGTTAACACCAAAAAAGCGCAGCAGTTTTCACTACTACGCTTAGGTTCATCTTTTGTGGGTCACGTCAAAGTGAGGCAGCCCCTTTAAGATTATTAGTTAATGTCTGTATAGTTAGTAACAAATTCATTCTCACCGTTTTCATAAATTACATAACCTCTGTACTTATATCCGTTTGGAAGGTTATTAATTGCGATTGAGAACTGATTTGCACCAACAAGCTTTGTTGACTTAGCACGAACTACAGTAAATTCTTCGTGTTTACCAGAATTTTCAATAGTTAAATCATCTTCATTAAAGCTGCCGACACCAACAAGAATTCCGTATTCTTTAACTTCTTTGCCACCGTCAAAGAGCTGAGCGTTGAAGATGGTCTTTGTTCCGTTTTGCATAGTTCCGCTCTGTCTGAGGTTGATAACCGGAGATGTAAACTTATAGCCTTTGAATGTTTCTTCATTAACTGCGTTAAGGGTTGTTGTTTCGCTTGCGAAGAAGGTTACATTCTTTCCTATATAGAACGGTCTAAATGAATTTTCGCCAGTCTGCTCAACCCAACCGTAAGTGTTTTCGTCACCTTCTAAGGTAACTTTATTATTATAGGAAGTTGAAACATTGCCCTTATTACTGTTGATTGCACAAGCTGCATCATCATTATGATTATATTTTGCAACAATCTCAGTATCAGCAGTTATTGAAAATTTATCGCCTGCATTATAAGCATTGCCGCCGACTTCATAGCCTGCAAAGGTGTAGTAAGCATATGCAGGAGCTGCAGGAAGTTCAAACTCATAACCGCTTGAAACATAGTTTACATACTGTACAGGAGCAGTTTCAGTATCATCATAATCTCTTACAATCTTAATCTGATAATTATCTTCTGTTGGTTTAACGGCTTTAATTTCAAGATCGCCCATAACCTTAATCTGAAGTCTTCTGCCATAGCCGTAGTATGTAAGTTTCTTTTCAGTTGTATTTGTTTTAACTCCAAGATACCATGCTGTTAAAGGATCGCCTACACAAGTTACGGTTGTTCCGTAGGTTGCAGTGTATGTTTCGCTTTCGCCTGAGAAGGTTCCGTTGTTGAACGAAGTTTCGTCAACACCGTATGTCTTGATCGTGTAGGTCTTAACGCTTGTTGTTAAAGCACTGAGAATTGCTGATACTGCATCCTGAACATCCTGATCAGAAGCCGACATTGCAACAACATTTATTGTTGCATCGCCGTATTCAACAGATGAATCACCAACAATTGTGTTGGTATTGCTGATAGCAGTTGTTATTGATTGAGTCTGATTATATGCATCGGGATCAAGTTTATTGATCGTTGCAACAGCAGTTTCATAGGCATCAACTGTTTCAGCGCTTACGTTATTTGCAACGATTTTAAGTCCGTCAAGTGCATCAAGAATATCATCTGCAAGTGAATCTGCATCCGTCTGAACGGTTTCGCTATATTCTGCTTTTGTTTCATCATCTGCGCTCAGATATTTAGAAACATTCGGAGCAGTTACTGCAGAAATCAATGCATTAACAGAATTTGCGTCATACTGAGCAATTTTTCCGTCAAGACTTAAAAGAAGCGAGTCAGCCTTATTATAAGCGTTTTCAAGCTTAGTTAAATCAGCACGCTTTTCAAGATTGATTGCATCAAATGCTGCTTTTGCAAGTTTAATATTTTTTGCACATGATTCAACATCGCTTGCAACTCTGCCTTCATAAGTATAGCTCATCGGGTCTGCATCAAGAAGCATTTCCATTGCAAGATAGAATCTCTGAACAGAGCTCTTTGTATACTTATTCGGATTTGCCTTAATGTCATCATAAACATCAAGCATAGCGCCGTCTGTTCCGGGAACGCTGACATCACCGTTTAAAATCTGATAAATCGGCTTATAGTTGATAACATAGATAGTTGATTCGGGAGATGGTAAATCGCCGTCTTCATCGAAGTTGAAAGCAATACTGTATCTTCCATATGCATGGAAAGTGGGATTAGTTATAGTTTCATAATATGATGAAGTGTTAACACTTCCTGTGTAATAAAGCTGATTCCACCAATATCTTGCAGCTGAGGTGTTATCCTGACCTTCATTCATAACACCAGCACTTGAAAGATAGCTGAATTCTTTAGCTCCGCTATCGCCCGACATTATATAGCTACCGGGCCAAATCTTAATGCCTGTTCCTTCCTGACCTTCAACTCCTGAGGTGTTGCTATCAGTGAATCCAACCCAGTTTTTCTTAAGCTCAAAATTTGAGGTTGTTGAAACAACGGACTTGAATCTTTGGTCGTGTGAGCCGTTTGAAACATTTGAAAATGCAAGCGGCAATGAAGGCTGAGTTACACCGTCATATACTAAAACAGATGTTGTTGGGAGGGCTATGTGCATATACTGATAGAACTTATTAAGCTCGCCACCCCATGCGGTTGTCTTGGTTGAATAAGCAACATTTGAATATGCCTTTGTGCCATCCTTGTTATCGGCAGGATTGCCCTCGTGGTATGCTATACCATTAATATTTGAAGGACCTTCGATATTATCAAAAGCCTCTTCGATATCCTCTTTAGTTTCGTTATCCCCTGTTCTGATACCCCACGCAGTACATCCAACCTGTGGATCCCAAGAAGAGCTGTGGATAACATAGCTGAATTCAGGAACTGCGCTGCCGAGTGTTCCCTGGTTTGCGATAACACCCGATGCGTGAACTGAATTATCATCGTTATAAAGAGTGATATATGTTGTTTTGTTATCAGAGCTGTATGTAAGCTCGAATCTCTGACCGGCAGTTACATTACTGTTTATAAGTAAACCGGTTGTGTTTGATGTTGCATAAATCTTAAAGGTCTGAGTTGCCTCGCGATAGCCTGAATCATTATTATCATCATAGAATACATTTGCAGCATAAACACCGTCAAGGTCATAAGCTGTGAAATATGTTCTTGATGCATTTGAAGCACCCTTGTTCTGAAGAGAGAAGGTTTCATCATAAAGCTTCGGGAAAGCAGTCGGCCAGCCGTCGTTTGTGAAAGCAACAGGATTATGAATTGCAACATTACCGACAAGCCATATCTGACGGGTTGTTAACTGACCGTCTTCAACTGCAACGCCGTCTTTTGCATATTCACGGGTGTGTGAAGCGATAATATCAACATTTTCACCGTATGCGTTTTGAGCATTGTAGATTGAGCTATGACCGATTGATGTATATTCATAGTTAAATCCGTCTGCATTGAGGGAATAACCTGTCATCATTGTGTTTCCGTGGTGAGAAGTATCCTGAGTTGCAGAAGCGCCAGTGTATGAAACAAAGTCCTTATCAGGCGACTGGCTTCTGTATGTGCGAACCTGATATGCACCGCCCGATGTTCCCCAACCATTTGAACCGGGTGAAATAAAGTAGTAATAATAGCCGTTGCGATAGGTCATATAACCGCCTTCGCCGCCGTTTCTCGCTATCGAAAGAAGGCTTCCGAAATCAGTTTCGCCGTCACTTCTTGTTCCGTCGGCATTAAGGGTTTTAACCATAATGTTGCCCCATGAGCCGTATAAACAATAGAGTGAGGATTTATCTATACTGCCGTCGGCATTGTGTCCATAATATACGCAGGAATCAATTGCGTTTGTTGAATCAGTGTAGCCCTCTTCGTGGTCGTTACCGTGAGTTTTAACTATCATCTGCTGATATTTATAACCGTGGTCAACAAAGTCAGAAGTAAGAAGGAATACTGCGCTGTAGTTTGAAACCCATGCAGAGGTTGAACCGTAGTACATCCACTTATCCTGAGATAAGTTATACATAACATGAGGAGCCCAAACAAGCTTACCTGCTGCGCCTTCACGAACATCGCCGCCATTGATTGATTTGCCCTGAGCAGCCCATGTTAAAGGCTCTGAAAGAGTTGTTGTATATGGCTGTTCAGAGCCGGTTGCGCTTACAAATAAGCCCTGATTCTGATAACCGCATCTGCCTTTGCTGTCGCCAACAACGGTCCAGTTAAGGTTATCGCTTGACTTATAAACTGTTAAGCCTGTTCCGAAGGAATAATATTCAACAGTGTAATTTGATGAAGGAACATTATAGTAATCAATGAATTCCTGACCAACCTGTGAGCCGGCAGCCTTTGTTCCGTTTTCGGTTGTAACTGCACTCTTAAGAGTGTAAACAGTTACATTCGTCGGGTCGTGTGATGTTGAGCTCTGATATGAGGTTGAACCGTCTTTTACAGTATCAGAATACTCATCTGAATACATATTGTTGATATCAACCTGAGTTTTAACCTCTGTGTAAATTCTGATATCATCAACATAAACATCAAGGCTCTTGTCGCTCTCATCATATGCGCCGTATGCCAAATCAAAATGAGTTGTTGAGCTTGTGTAGAAATCAATGATTTCATCAGCAAGCTCTTTTACGGTATATGAACTGAAATCGCCGGCAAGATTGCGGGTTAAATCAACTGCGCCGTTTGCTGAAAGAGAGCTGATATCATGGGGCTCACCGTTGATATAAACGACAACTGCATCGTTGATATCTGTTGCTTTCGGGTTAACTGTTAAAACAATATTTGTCCAGTAGCCGTGGTGAACATCTGTTGAATGATTTGAAATATCATTGTTATTAGGGAAATAATCAAGCCATCCGCCGTTAACAGAAGCGCCGTTTTCGTTATCTCTCTGAACAAATCCGAGTCTGCCTGTTGCGGTTAAGGTTGAATATCTGTATCTGTTTGTTTCGTTTTCACTGTCGTATGATGTGAAGTTAACAATATTTGTCCAGTCGTCGCCCGAGGTTGCTATATTGTTTGTTCCGGCAGCTGTTACATATCTCCAGAAGGAAATTGTCATACCGTCTGCCTTTGCAACCGCTGAATTAACAGGTGTTGCAAGCGGGTTTGAATCAAACTGGATATAATTACCTCTTGAAGCGGCAGTTGCGCCGTTAATCTTGAGAACATTCTTTCTTTGGTCAAAGACTCCTGCGCCTGCTGTTCCTTCAATTACTGAAGCAGTTCCGCTGTTTGCGAGAGTTCCGTTCAGACCCTTTGAACTTCCAGTTGTAAAGCTTGATTCGTTTACATCTGCGCCATCGAAGCTTTCTTGGTAAACAAGTCTGTCTGCAGCAGCAGAAGCCTTAACAAGGGTTGCAGAGGTTACCAATGTTCCCTCTGTTCCGATGAGTACTCCGTGAGGTGCTGCATAAGCAACAATTTCAACAACATTTGCATTCTTGATTGCATTTTCAACAGTTCCGCTGTTTGAAAGATTAATCTTGTTAGTCTTATCATAGGTATGAATTGTTCCTACTGCGGTTCCGTCTGCAACAAGGGTGTAAACAATATCATCACTATAATTACTTGTATCTTCAATGAAGATTGTTGTTGAATCATCATAGAAGGTGTTGCCCTTAGTGTTGTTTGTATAAATTGAGAAGGAAGCCTTTCTTAAAACAGAAATATGAGCTATTTTTGAAGTGCTGTTTCCAACAACCTCTTTAGCATAAATACCCTGAACTGCGGTATCGTTTTCTGTGAAAACATAGTTTCCGCCCGAAGTCGGAACAAACCAACTGCTGTTATCATAACTATAATAAACAGTTCCGCCAAGAGAATTGTTGCTTGAGAATGTAACTGCATCATCTTCTGTTAAAACAGCGCCGTCAGAAACACTGAATGAAGGAGCCTTGATGAAGGTATATGATGCGTTAACAGAGCTTGAATCCTTGTTGTTCTTTGTTGCTTTAACAGAGATTGCTGCGGATTCATAAGCTGTTGAACCGCCAAATACATTAACATTCTTAGTTGCTCCGCTTGCAAGTGTGAAGGAATCGGAAGCGGTATCTGAATTGTTGAAGGTTATTGTATATGAAATAGTTACAGTTTCACTGTCGTTATTTGTTATTGTTATCTCATCATCAGGACCGAGAGCGCTTTCGCCCGATATGCTCGGCTCTTCTGCGCCCTTGATAGAAAGGGCGTCAAACGTTGAACTGAGAGTTGAAGCAAGTGAGGAAGCAGTATTTGAGTTGTAGCTTCCGCTTGGAAGACCTGCCATATGCTGCTGAGCTGCCTCAAAAGCATCGCTGAATGCCTTATAATTAGAAAGAGTTGTTGTATTCAGAGCTGAATCAGCATAAACCTCGGAAGCAGTTTTGGTTCCGAAGGTATCAAAGCTCTTTGAAAGACCGTCGGTTAAATTGCTGCGAAGAGTATCATAGTCAACATCTGCTGTTGCTGAAATACCGTTGAATGCAGGAACAATAACATTGTCTATCTGATATTTTGCGTCTTCATATGCAGTTGAACTGCCTGCATAATCAGAAAGATTAAATGCAGTTGCAACATCAAGAGCAGTTGCTATTGAGCTTAAACCACCCTGAGAATAATCCATAACATTGCTGAAATAGCTGTTATAATCCTTAATACGCTGAGTTACCTGATAATAGTCAACAACATAGATATCTGTGTCTGCATTATAACCGCCGCAATGGTTTCTCTGATTATTATAGATTTCATATATCAAACCGTTTTTAGCAAGTGAGTTATCGGGATACGGATTTGCCTGAGTTGGAGCTGTTGACTTATAATAAGCAATATTTCCGTAGTATCTCGTGCCGTCGATTACAAAACCAAAACCGCCGCCATACTGCTGATATCCGAAACGGTCAGTTCCGTTAGTCCACATTGCTGCCCAGTCAAGACCACTTCCCCAGCCGTCCTGATAGCCGCGCCAGTTAGCTCTGAGTTCAATTTTTGTATCAGGATCTACGCTGGGCTGGCCGTCATAATCTGCAACTGACTGTGCAAAATATGCATAATCATACTGTCTGTTGCCATTGCCATTTCTCTTAACTTCAAGTCCAACAGGGAAATATGTTTTGGAATCATCACCGTTATAGTAGAGAACAACCTTATCATTTGTTATTGTCTTAAAGTTGGTGCTTCCAATTCCATAGTAGTTTGAAGGTACAAAATTAACCGTGTCACTTGCATATAAAACATTAGAACAGTTGTTAACACTATTCGAGCCCATTGCAACACTTTGAGTTTCTGAATAATCGCTCCAAATGCTCATATTTGAAATAGCTGTTGCAAGAGTATCTGCAAGAGTTCCGTGATTGGCATCTGTTACGGTGTTATATGCTCCGCCATAATAATATGAATCAAGAGCCTTGTTTGCATTAACATATGCAGTATATGCTGCTGCCATATTCGTATAAACAGCGCCGTTCATTCTTGCTTCATATGCAGCCATAACATTATTAAGTCTTTCAGCACCTGTTAACTGATTATATGCGCAGTTATAAAGTCTGAAATTCTTCATATATCCTTTATAGCAAGGATCGCCATAAACATCATAGCCGATATAATAAGTTGTTAAATCAGCAAATTTATTCATAATATTTGCTTGCTGATCATTAAGAGTATTCTTAAACTTACCTCTGAGAACACCGTCAATATAAACATAATAATATCCATCGGTATCCATAGAAAACGCCATATTATGCCACTCTTTATAATGACCTACAAAATATTCGGAAGTAACATCGCAGTGTTCTGTGCTGCCAAGGTCATTTGTGTAGTAGCAGTATTCATTACCATTCAGCTTATAGATAGAAGCATATGAACGCCAGTCATCCTGACCTGCGTTAACTGCGAAACAGTTATTGGTTGTTCCATCGCTGAAATCAAAGAATCTTGCCCAGTATCCTCCATCTTCTTTATAAAAATCAAAAGAAATAGTGAATCCTGTTGAGCTTGAAACTGTGCTCATCGGTGTTCCCGAAAGCTGCAAATATGAAGAGCCGTTAAAGTAAGCCTCTTTCTTATTGCTGTCCCATGTAACACCTGTGTTTGTTTGAATTCCGGTTGTTGCATCGTTAACAAGATATTCGCCTAAAAGGTGTGAATCTCTTTGTACTGCCGCAGATGCTGAAAGAGCAAAAGTCGGCAGCATTGAAACAACCATCAATGCTGATAAAAGAATTGATATTATTCTTTTACCTAATTTGTTTTTCATAAAAAGACCTCCTTAAATCTTTTAAATCGTATAAATTATATAATTTATATTTTATAAAGTCAACAACAAAAGTTAACAATTTGTTAAATTTATGTAATATATTAACAATTTTTTTGTTTATCACAGTTATAAAAAGAAAAACGGTGCAATTTCGCACCGTTTTTATAGAATAACTCCGTCTTTAAAAATTGAAATATCTCGAATTTCATTAATTTCATTTTTTGTCGGTTTTCCGTTTGCTGTCAAAATAATCAGTTTTAACAATTCATCGCTCATTTTTTCAAAATCAGGGTTTTCTATCAATTCACCTGCATTGAAATCAATCCAGTTCGGTTTTCTTTTTGCAAGGGCTGAATTTGAAGAAATCTTTATCGTTGGAACAGGCGCTCCGAGAGAAGTTCCCCTTCCCGTTGTAAAAAGGATAATATGCGCTCCTGCAGCAGTTAAATTCGTTGTTGAAACAATATCATTTCCAACGCCGGTTAAAAGATTTAGCCCCTTTGTTTTGCACTGCTCACCGTAGCTTAAAACATCCGTTATAATAGAGTTTCCGCCTTTTTGAATACATCCAAGCGATTTTTCTTCAAGCGTTGTAATTCCGCCCTCTTTATTTCCCGGAGATGGGTTTTCATAGCACTCTTTTCCATGAGAAAAATAATACTCTTTAAAACCATTAATCATATTTACAATTTTATCAAAAACTTCCCTGTTCTTCGACCTTTTCATAAGAATATGTTCCGCGCCGAACATTTCGGGAACTTCTGTTAAAATTGTTGCTGCGCCAACATTTGTCAGCTTTTCGTTAACCCTTCCGCAAAGCGCATTTGCTGTTATTCCGCTGAATGCATCAGAGCCGCCGCATTTATAACCAACAACAAGATTTTCAATGCCGACTTCTTCTCTTATATCTTTTTTTAATTCGTTATATATTTCTTCGATTAATTTTAGCCCTTCTTCAAGCTCATCACCTGCATTTTGGGTAACAAGAAAATTAATCCTGCTTGAATCATAGTCCCCTAAAAAAGGCTTAAACTCTTTAAGGTTGTTGTTCTCGCAACCGAGAGAAACAACAAGCGCACCACCGCAGTTTGGATGATTAACAAGAGCTGCTAAAACCTTCTGAGTGTTTTCTAAATCCTCATCAAGCTGAGAACATCCGAAAGGATGAGTATATGCAAAAACGCCGTCAAAAAAAGTTCCGAGTTTTGGGTCGCTACGCTCCGATTTTAATATTTGATTTGCTCTGTTTGCAAGCTTTTCGCAGGTTTTATTAACGCAGCCAACAGTCGGAATAATCCAGATTTCGTTTCTTATTCCGATTTTGCCGTTTTCTCTTTTATACGCATTTATTTTTAAATCTGATCTTTCAGGTCTATATTCGTTATAATTTTCAAACTCATAATTTAGTGTTGAAGAAAGATTTGTTGCAAGATTATGGGAGTGGATATGGCTTCCCTTTTTTATATCGTTTTTTGCGTGACCTATCGGGTTTCCATATTTTATAACATTTTCACCTTTATTAATATCACAAAGAGCAATTTTATGACCGAAAGGGATATTATCAAGCGCAGTTATGCCTTTTTCACTATGTCCCTTTTCAATTTCTTCAAGCGCAACAGCAACATTATCGTTTTCATTTATAATAAAGAGTTTAACCATAAACAACCTCGTTTAACGCTTTTTCTATTCCTTTTGTTTTTATTGAACTATAACTCTTTTCAACTGCATTTAAAAGACTATCATATTCAGTTAAGTTCTCTCCCCAGAAGGAAGTGTTTGCTAAAACATCAGTGCAAATTTTCGGGACGTTGTGGGCGCCGTCCTCTAAATCTTTGAAAAATTCAACAACCTCTTGAGAATCGTTCGGAGTATAAACCCTGTCAGTACCGACATTCATATAAAATGCAATATAAGCAGCAAACGCAAATGAAAGAATTTTCGGCGCTTTGCCATTTATCTTTATATAATCAATGATTGTTGGCAGACATCTCGTCTTGAATTTTGCAGTTGAATTAAGCGAGATATCAAAGAGCTTATGGTCAATAAAAGGATTATTAAAGCGCTCCAAAACTGAATCAGCAAAGGAATCAAGCTCTTTTTTCGGAAGATTGATTGTCTGCTTTATTTCATCAAGTCCCATTTCGATATATTTTGCAAAAATCTCATTGTTCATCATGTCGCGAACAATATCAATTCCACTCATATATGCAGCCAAAACACTCATTGTATGAGTTCCGTTGAGAATACGCACCTTTCGAGTTCTGTATGGTGAAAGATTATCTGTAAACTGTATTCCCTCAAAACCGTTCAAGGGAAGAACTTTTTTCAATCTTTCATCTGCCTGGATAACCCAGCTCGCATATGGCTCTGCAGCAACTGAACAAGGGTCTTTATCCTCACTTTTATGACCGCTTACAATTCTATCAACAAGAGTATTGCAGAAGGAACACTCACTACTTATATAATTAATAAATCTGCTTTCTAAATGCCAGAGTTTTGCATAATCAAGTATGTATTTTTTCAGTGTATCTGCATTATTCTCAATAAGTTCAACAGGAAGAAAAATAATACCTTTTTTCCCTGAACTATATCTTTTATAAAGAAGATTTGTCAGTCTTGAAGGGATGTTCATATTAGGAATATCATCATATCTTTCATTTTCATCAAAACAAATCCCTGCTTCTGTAGTATTACTTATAACTATTTCGAGTTCATCAGAGCAAAACAGATTTTCAAGTTTGTCATACTCACCATGAGAATCAAAGCACTCAGATACACAGTTTATCGTCTTTCTTTCATCAACAACTTTTCCGTTGAATCTTCCGGACAAAGTAATATCATATAAACATTTCTGAGCTTTAAGCGAATTTATTACCTTAGTATTATTTCTCGGCTGACAGATTATAACTTCCATTTGAGTCAAGCCTTTTTCATTGGCTTTTTGAATATAATCCTCTGCAAAGGCTCTTAAAAAATTGCCCTCGCCTATCTGCAAAATCTTCTTCATATACATCACCCGAAAAGATTATAGTTTATCTCATTAAAATATGCAACAAATAATTAAAAAAACTCCCGACAAACACTGTCGGGAGCTGTTATTAACTGTACATTGGACTATCCTCAAATTAATTGGTTTAAATTCTGATAATCAATTTTATAAGCTTTCTAGCCCATTGGAGTTTACCTCTGATTTAATTAGGTTTATATTCTTATTTATTTTTAAATTCTAATTAATCAATTTTATTCAGTTGTTAATGTTCTTATATTTTTTTCAGAGCTTTTTTGCTCCGATTATCAGCAGGACGATAATCTATATACCTTTAATATTTAATTTTAATACTTCACCTGTAAGTATTTTTCCAACCCTGCTTATAACGATTTAACAACATTCAATTCAATGATCCGTAAGCAATTCCGTTTTGCTTCTGCCGATCTCACATATCCGTTATTTTATTGGGATACTTTACAGGTGGCCAAATTGTCAATTTCTAGTCTCATGGGATTTGACCTCCTTATTAAATTTGAACCCGACTTTAACAGAAATTTTCTTATTTCCTAAGCCCTTTCTTAAGTTCAACTACATATTAGCATACAATTTAGCATTTGTCAATAGTTTTTTTCAACATTTTTGATTATTTTTGGATATTTTAAACATAACAATAATTGGTATTGACTTACTTTATTTTAAAATATATAATAAGGATGAGATATTTGTGATGAATATATTTATATCCCCTATTAAAAAATTGAAAGCAGGAAATACTATGGATAACGAAAATATTTATGAGCCCGATATTATTTCTGTAACAGATGAAGACGGAAACGAAATTCTTTTTGAACTTCTTGAAAGATATGAAACAGATGAAGATGTTTATGTTGCAATAACAGAATACAGGGACGATGAAGAAGAAATCGTTGAAGCCGACTATGAAGTTATTATCCTCAAGGTTGTTGAGGATGATAACGGCGATGAATATCTTGAAGAAATCAAGGATGATATGGAATACGAACAGGTTTCAGATATTCTCATGGCAATGGTTGAGAAAAAATACGACGTTGAGTATTTTGAGCCGGAACAGTAACTGGCATCTGGCTACTGGCAACTATTATATTTCTGCGCATCTCGACAACCGAGAGCTTAAATAACCCGAACAATTTTTATTAAGGGAATCATTCTCCAGATATGGGGAGCAGACCTCCCTCTTTCGAGGACGTTGGGAGCACAAAAGTATTTGGGATGATACCCACCTGCGTTTAACAGCAGGTTATCTTCAGCCTCGGCGGATGTGCGGATTTAAAAAGACCCCTATGGGGTCTTTTTAAATTTAGAATTAAGAATTTCGGGTGCTGCGCACAGCTATTATATTATTGTTTGAGCGAAGCGAGTAACAAAAATTCTTCATTATTCATTCTTAATTCTTAAATAAAAAAAGATGCCGATGGCATCTTTTTTTATTCCCCTTTCATGTCAAGGAGTTTAGCTTTTCCTTCGAAAGAATCTTTTGAAAGTTTGATTGAATCAAAGATAGCTGCTTCAATATCATCGGGAGTACAGCCAAGTTCCTTTGTATCGTCTGTAGGAATGAAGAGATTCATATCCATAATATCTGCAAGATAAACCGGATCAATACCCCAGGCAATACCGCGCTTTTCATAGTCTTTTCTCATTGTAAGACCGAAAGCCTTAAACATCCACTTAGGAACATCAACAATCTTTCTGTCCTCTATTCCGTCCATTGCACGGTAAACTATTTTAAGGAACTGTCTCCATGTTAAGTTATAACAAGAAATACCGTAAGCTCTTGCGCCTTCAACCTGCTCAGCAGCTCCGACTATGGCCTCACCAACCTGACGTACGGTAAGCATAGCTGTTCCGCCCTTTGAATACATTGTTACAGGCATTTTTTCGAATCTCTGAAGCTGTTCAATAAGAATAACCCAAACAGGTCTTCTTCCTGGCTGTGTTCCGAAAATATATGGAAGTTCAAGAACTGCAACGCCCATATTCTCATCAGCATACTTAAATGCAACCTCTTCCTGCTCGATTCTTGAAGCAATATAAGGGTGTTTTTCAGTAAGCTTCATCTCTGGATGCTCTTTTGCAAGCCAAGCAAAATATGAGCCGAGAATAACGCACTTTTTAACTCCGCATTTCTTTGCCATTGCAAGACAACGGTCAACCGGATCGATATTATACTTCTTATACATATCATATACCGGTGGCGGAAATTCAACTCTTTCATCAACGCCGGCAGCATAAATAAAAGCATCAACGCCTGTCATTGCTTTTTCAAGTTCCTCATCAGTTAGCTCAAGGAAATTTCCGAATTCAATTTCCATTTCCTCAGGAATCGGTGCTCCTTCAGGAAGAGGTGGAAGAGCAATTGTTTTAACTTTATGTCCTCTGTCGATAAACAGCTGAGCAGCAGCAGAACCTAAAAGTCCTGTTCCGCCAAAGATAAGAACATTCATAACATACCTCCGTATATTAAAATAATTTTATACTTCATTATACCAAATTATATAACTATCGTCAATATTAGTTTTAATGGAATAAACAAAGCTCATTATTTTGATTACATCAAATTAATTTTAAATACTAGTTTGTCGTTTCGTTTAGTAGTCAAACTGTGAGAAAATCTTTTAATGTTAGAATATCCCGCTAAAACAAAATCTAACTTTTGAAGAGTTTTAATTGAAGGTGTGTTATCAGATAAAACAACAGCCCAAACATTTTTAGTATTTGATGGCGCATTATTTAACGCCGCTCTAAGAATTCTTTCACCAAGTTTTTTACCGCGATGTTCTTCTATTACTAAATATGGGTTAATCAATAAATCATTCTTATTCATAAACGAGTACTTTCCTAAATAATTCTTCTTAAGAAAACAATAAGCAATCATTTTTTCATTATACTCAACAAAATATAAATAATACCCTCTAATTGCTCTAAGGTGTAGTTTAATTTTTTCATTAAAGGAAAATGATTTTGAGTATTTTTTTGGCAAAATACATAACGGAGAAGAAGTGAACATATATATCTTTTCTTCATCAAACAAATCTTTACAATTATTAAGTTCAATTCTACTACTCATATAATAACTCCTTAAGATTTGGTTCTATCTAATAATTATAGCAGTATAACAGAAAAACGTCAATAAAAAACTAAGACGAAATATTGCATTCCGTCTTAGTTAAGTCAACTTCTTAATCCATAAATTTCATTCAAATATTCATCAGTTCTTTCGCCAAAAAATCCCCCACTACTTAACTGATGATACATGGTTCCGCCATACTTGATATTCATTTCAATAAATATAGGCTCTCCATCCTTTCCAACCGTAAAATCCCATGATATAAGTCTGAAATCCCCCATTTTCTCATGGCATTTTATTGCCGCTTCACATACCTTATCAAACGATGGCAATTTGTATCCATCAAATGCAATTCCACACGGATGTTCCTTATGTCCATCATAATTAACATCATAACCGATAGGATATAGAGTTCCGTCCTCGTGAACACTAACGCAAATACCACCAAAAGCAACTTGACCCATTCTGGCTTTTTCACTTGTTCCAACTTGAAAATATGATCTGAGAATTCTTATTCCGTTTTCGTTTGCATAAGAAACAATTCGAATAGTGTTGCATGATGAAGGATTCATTCTTGCCATATCTTCATGTTGTTGAACATACTCTTGAGCATTGGTTTCATCAGGTAGTTTTTCCATTAAATCTCTTAATGCACCTAATCCCTCTTCCGCTTTCCAGAAAAATATGCCTCCGCCTTTGCCTGATTCCAAAGCAACTTTAAAAATAACATTTCCACATTCAATGCATTTTGAAATTGCCTGTTCCTTTGATATTATCGAATAATCATCTGCATGATAAATCCCACGAGTTTTTCTAAAAACAGATATCGGATGCTTAACATCTTTAAAATACATACTGTAATTGTTTTTATTATCAATTCCGTGAGCGGACTGCCAATCATTCAGTCTGGTTTCGATCTCAGTGTATTGAATATCTACAGGAACATATTTAATATCAAAAACTCCAGTCTTGTATGTAAGTAATTCGTGCCAAAGGGGAGAAAAATGTTTAGTGTATCTGCTCCAATATTCTTTAGCAGCTTTACGTTGCTCTTTTGTTATTGCATTTTTGTGCTTTCCATATTTGTCCTTCAACTGTTTGCGTAAATAGAATCTTCTTACACCCAATCTCAATTCATTTGAGAATCTATCTATTTTTACAGGAAGAACTTCAGTTAGAAATGAACTCATATCATAATCTCCTCAATTATTACTTTGTAAACCTTTAACTAATAATATAAAATAATAAATCTCAAAATCAAGATTCTTGTAGCAGAAATCGATTGAGAAAAAGAAATGTAAAACTAATAAACAATATTTATAATATGAACAAATGATAATGTTGTTTATTACTAATTCGCTTTATCAAACTATTATTTAAATATTTAGCCGGTTGCACAATATCAAATTATTCCAGGTTACAACAGGAATTATCTTAATAAAATAAACTATATACCCCGATCGTTGATAATCAACAACACAATGTTCTTTGATTGCTATTATGTAAATAAACAACTTTTGCCATAATAGATCATTCTATGCACAACTTAAATACTAAAAACCGCACAAACCAAAGCAACATTTCAAAAGATATTAAGTTGCTAGCATACAAAAAATCATTAATATATTTTTAGGGCAGTTAATTAAATTGTTAAAACAAAACACATTAAAAAAATAAGTATTATAAATCTCAACAAAAAATTTATAAATTTGCTTTAATCTTTATTAACTAGTTCTTAAACAAATCTTTCATATAAAAGATTAATTTATAAAAAAATCATCAAAGATATTACATTATTAAACTTTCATAATAATTATTAAATAATTGGAGTAACATAAAACTCACCTTTTCATCAAACCGGATGAATTTTGTTTTCAATATCATCGTGCTTTGAATCAAGGGAATATTTTTTATCCCTTCTCTTTTCGAAGTACTTAACTGCAACATTTCCAAACTGAGCATATGAGAGAACATCTTCATCTGACTCACAGAATTCGAGTATTTCGTTTCTGAACTGCTCAACGGTGTCAGTTAACAAATCTGCAGGACGGCAGTCAATAATATCATCGTCGCCAACAATCTTCTTTCTGAATTCAGGATCAATTTCACAAGGTGTTTTGCCATATTTACCTGCAACCATATCCTTGAATTCTTTTGTTACCATCTTATATCTTTCACCCATTATAACATTGAAAACTGCCTGGGTGCCAACAATCTGAGATGTTGGAGTAACAAGTGGCGGATAGCCGGAATCTTTACGAACTCTCGGAACCTCTGCAAGAACTTCTTCAAGCTGGTCTTCCTTCCCCGCTTGCTTGAGCTGGCTGTTAAGATTGGAAAGCATTCCACCCGGAACTTGATATAGAAGAGTATTTGCGTCAACGCTGAGCATCTTTGGATCAAGAAGTCCGCTTTCGATATATTTCTGTCTTAACGGAACAAAGAAATCTCTGATCTCGCTGAGAGCTTTTAGGTTAAGTCCTGTATCATACTCAGAGCCTGAAAGAGCAGCAACCATTGATTCGGTTGCAGGATGGCTTGTTCCAAGTGCAAGAGGAGAAATAGCGGTATCAATAGCGTCAACACCTGCCTCTATGCCCTTTAAATGAACCATTGAAGCAAGACCCGAAGTATAGTGTGAATGAAGCTGAATCGGAATCTTAACTGTTTCTTTAAGCGCTTTAACAAGGTCATATGTTCCATATGGAGTCAAAAGACCTGCCATATCCTTAATACAGATTGATGAAGCGCCAGCCTCTTCAAGCTGTTTTGCATAATTGCAATAATACTCAATATCAAAAACAGGTCCTGTTGTATATGAAATAGCAGCCTGAACATGACCGCCGTATTTATTTGCCGAGTTGATTGCAGTCTGAAGATTACGAACATCGTTAAGCGCATCAAATATACGCATAATATCAATACCGTTATCAATACTCTTTTTTACAAAATAGTCAACAATCTCGTCGGAATAATGACGGTAGCCGAGCATATTCTGACCTCTGAAAAGCATCTGAAGCTTTGTGTTCGGACATTTTTCACGGATTAATCTTAGCCTTTCCCATGGGTCTTCATCAAGGAAGCGAAGGCAGGAATCAAAGGTTGCACCGCCCCAACATTCAAGAGAATGGTAGCCGATTTTATCCATTTTTTCGAGAATATCAACGAACTCATCCGTTCTCATTCTTGTTGCAAGCAAAGACTGATGAGCATCACGCAGAACTGTTTCGGTAATTGCGATTTTAGCCATTTATATTACCTCTTAATTCATTGTTATAAGGGTTGCGCCAGCCTCAACGGTATCTCCCTTTGCAACGTTGATAGTTGCAATAGTTCCGTTTTGAGGAGCAACAATATCATTTTCCATTTTCATTGCTTCAAGAACAACAAGAACGTCGCCCTTATTTACGGATGCACCTGATGATACTTTAATGTCGAGTATGTTTCCGGGCATCGGAGCATCAACTGAAACGCTTCCAACTGAGCCCTGAGGAGCTGCAGGAGCAGGAGCTTCTTCAACAACAGGTGCTGCTGCCGGAGCAGGTGCTGCCTGAGGAGCAAGAGCTGCTGCAACGGGGGCTGCTGCAGGTGCTGAGCCACCCTCTTCAACTGATACATTATAAGGTGTTCCGTTTACATAGATAGTATAGTTTTTCATTATATTAATCCTCCAATAGTTTACTTAACAGAATGTTTTCTCGGTAGGGTTGTTTCTCTCTTACCTGAGAGCATATCAAGAGCAGCAAAAAGCTTTGCTCTTGTTAAATCGGGAGTAAATACATCATCAACAGCGCCATTTGCAGCTGCAGTGAATGCTGAGCCTATTGTTTCTTTATATTCTTTTTCAAGGTCTTCCCTGCTCTCTCCGTTTGCAAGTCTTTCTCCCCAAAGGAACGCAACGGCACTTTCAGTTTCAAGGGGTGAAACAACTGCATTATCCCATGCAAATGTTAAATCTGCATTAGCGCCCTTGCCAGCAAGAACAATATATGCGCCACCGATTGCCTCGCTTGTTATCAGACTTATTTTAGGACAGGTTGCAGATGCATATGTGCTTGTCAGCTTTGTTATTGCAGTTAAGACCATTGCTTCTTTGCCTTTTTTAAAGCCATTACCGTTTGCTATTGTTATAATCGGAATGCTGAAAGCATCGCAAAGTTTAATTAGCGCTTCTGCTTTATAGGAACAACATGGGCAAAGCTCTTTATCTCCGAATGAAATAATTCCGACAGCTTCACCGCCAACACTCGCAAGAGCTGTTAAAACATTGCATCCGTAATCCTTCTTTAATTCAACAACTGAATCTCTGTCTGCAACTGTATTTGCAAGTTCTCTGAAATCCATATCAGAACTCAGAACAGCAGCACTGTCGAGCGCTTCAAAGCAACCTGCAATTTCAAGATTGTTTGAAGGGAGAACAGAGAGTACAGCTTTAACTTTTGATACTGCTTCATCAAAATCTGCAACTGCAATATCAACAACACCGTCTTCGCTGCTTTGAGCAACAGTCTGTTCACTCGGAGCGGTTATATAGAAATCTGCATCGTTAAGCGCTATAACAACATCAGCCATATTGGCAATGAGTGCTGATGTTCCAACGCAAGCGCCTGCAACAACAGAAATCTGCGGAACAACTCCCGAAAGTCTTGCAGAAGCTTTAACGAGTTCGCCGTATGCGCTTAGAACTTCAAAACCTTCCGTCAACTTTACACCGTTTGAATCGTAAATACCGACAACGGGGCATCCTGTTTTTTCAGCAAGCTCATAAATCTTTTTGATTTTAGCGCACTGAGCAACTGTTATTGCTCCGCTGTTCTTCTCGGAATTCTGTGCAAAAGCATATGCAGTATTACCTCCGATAAGTCCGAAGCCTGCATCAACCTCAACATCACCGTCTTCAGATTTTGCAAAAGCATCAATTGGAGTGTATTCACCTCCGTCAAAAAGCTTTTGCAGTCTCATCTGAGAAATTGTTTTTTCCATTTATTATCCTCCTTTAAAGGATTTATAAGGAATATATTAATATCCAAAATTACCTATTTTAATAATAACATTATTTTACAACAATATCAAGAATTATTTATAAAATATACATTTATTTATATAGTAATCTAAGCAAATAAAGGGGACACACCTCATAACGCAGTTATATGAAAAACTGTGTTGAAAGAGGAATGTCCCCTTTTATTTGCAGGAGCGGCGTTGTATTTAAAAAAATTAAGGGCGGATGATATCCGCCCCTACGATTACTCACTTTTACCGGCAGAGCGCAGAAGGCGCTTAATTTCCTGTTCGGAAAGCTCCCTGTATTTTCCCTGGGGCAACATTCCGAGTTTTAACGAGCCAATAGCGGTTCTTTTAAGCCTTGCAACCTCAAGTCCCTGGGATTCACACATTTTTCTTATCTGTCTGTTTCTTCCCTCTTTGAGAATGATTTCAAGAACTACTCTGTTTTCTTCAGTTGTTAAAACTGTTACCTCGCAGGGAGAGGTCATTTTTCCATCTATTTCAATTCCGTTTCTGAGATTATAAAGAATTTCATCGTTAACCTTTGGGCGAACTGTTACTCTATACACCTTTGCATAGTTATGCGACGGATGGGTCATTGCATTGGTAAATGAGCCGTCGTTTGTCAGAATAAGCAGACCTTCGCTGTCTTTATCAAGTCTTCCGACAGGATAAATTCTCTCGTCGATATCACTCACTAAGTCCATAACGGTTTTTCTGTTTTGCTCATCGGAAACAGTTGTTACATATCCTCTTGGTTTATGGAGCATAATATATATCATTTTTCTGTTTTTAACGCTTGTTATCTTCTGTTTTCCAACAGTTACAAGGTCTTTTCTCGGGTTGATTTTCTGACCAATCTGAGCAACGTGTCCGTTAACCTTAACCCTTCCATCTTTAATGAGCTCTTCGCTTTTTCTTCTTGAAGCAACGCCCTGCTCTGCTAAGAATTTTTGCAGTCTTATTTCATTGTTTGCCATATTTTTACATCCTCATTCGCAGTTATATCCGCTGTTTTCATAAGCTTTTTATTAATATATATTTCTTCTTTTCCCAGCTTATCGCCTTTATTAATCGGCGCATAGGCAAAGGGATAATAATATCTTTTAACTTCAACTTTTCCAAGCGCTTTAACACTTAATTCACAGCGACCCTCAACACTATTTTTGTCCGCACCGACAGTATTTATTTTCAGTACATCCATTTGATTTATATCTTTATAACATTTTTTTGCAAAATTTACAAGAGTTTTATGATCATTCCAGTCATCACTCGCCGAGAGAGTAACACAAACAATAATACTCCCTCCGAAATTATATGCGCTGATAAGGCATCTTCCGGCTTTTTTGGTAAATCCCGTTTTAATGCCGATATAATCATCGGAATATGAAAGAAGTTTATTATGGTTATAAATAGTTTGCTTCTTATTATTTATTGTTATTTCAGCTGATTTCTTTGAAGCGATTTCCAAAAGCTCTTTGTTAAGTACCGCTTCGCTTGCAAGAAGAGCCATATCAAAAGCAGTTGAATGATTATTCTTTTCATCAAGTCCGGAAGGAGTTACAAATTCTGTTGAATTCATACCAAATTCCTTAGCTTTCAAATTCATTAATCCTGCGAATTCTTCTATACCGCCCGAAAGATAATAAGCTATTGCGTTTGCTGCATCGTTTCCGGAAGCAATCATTGCGCCGCACACAAGGTCATAAAGCGTTATAACATCGCCTTCTTTAAGATATATGAGTGAACCCTCACACCCGAGCAGCATTTCATTTGTTATTTTAACTTTTTCATTAAGTCTTTTGCTTTCGCAGGCGATAAGGCAGGTCATAATCTTTGTTGTTGAGGCAACAGCTCTTTTAATATCAGCTTCTTTTCTGAACAAAACCGTCTTTGTATAAGCGTCCATAACAACTGCACTTTGAGCGCTGATAGTTATTTCGCTTGCAAAAGCGTTATTCGGAATAATCAGCATAAAGCAAAGCAATAAACAAAACTTTTTAAGCAAAAAAATCACCCACATAATAATATGTGAGTGATAAGAGTTTAAGAATTATTCAGCCTTTTCCTGCGCTTCATTTTTTTCTTCTTTTACTTCTTTTTTATCATTGATAAGTTCAGTAAGCTTATCGACAAGTTCAGGAATCATTGCAATAGCACGGTCAGCAGATGAAGTATAATTATTAATCTGCATCATTCTTACTTTGCCGTTCTGAATAACGATGAAAGCAACGGGAGTTATGGAAATTCCGCCTCCGCCTGCACCACCGAAGAGTTCATTGCCCTGCTTTGAGGGAAGATCTGTTCCACCTGAAGTGAAGCCGTATGAAACCTTTGATACAGGGATGAGAGTTGTATCACCTGTTGTCATAGGATCACCGATAATAGTTGAAACATCAACCATTTCACGCATTTTTTCAAGTGTGCTTTCCATTATTCTGTTAACCGGAGTTTCTTTCATATCATTATACCTCGCATTATTTATTCTTGATTAAATTAACTAAAAATACTCTTCCTGCTCTAAGCAGAACTCTTAACAAAAGAGCAACATTGATGCTCATAATAACCTGAAATTCATATTCACTGCGCGGAGCAATGAAATCGGGTTGAATATAATCATCATACATATCAACCTTCATTGAACTGAGTATGAAGCCTTTTATCGGATAATAAAAACCGCAAATATCACCGTATTTTTCTCCGATATCGGCGGCATCACCGCCTCCAATAATCATTTTAACATATAATGAGTAAATATGCAAACCTTTAATTAAAGTTGTTACTGCCGAACTTGCAGTCTGAAGCAGATTTGATATAAGAAGCATAATTCCTACAATGCCGTCTTCATCAATAATCTTGCTAATATAATTCTTCTTTTCTTTCTTTTCGGACTGTTTATCAGTTATCTCTTTGCTCTTTTCTGGTTCTTTTTCTATCTCTTGTTGTTTTGTTTCTTCTTTTTGTTCTTGCTTTTCCGCCTTTGCCTGTTCGGCGGCTTTTTCAGGAAAAAGAACAAAGGAAAGAATCTTTGAGAGTTCAATATCCTTTTCAATAAACAAAACTCTGATAACTGTGCTCCAGCCATTATCGTAAACAATAGTAAACTCAGCAGAGAGAGAAAGAACTAAAAATAATAATATCAGTAAAACTGCAAGTATTATTAAAAATACCTTCATTTATTCCTCCTCTTTTTCGCTGACATTTTCTTGCTGTGTTTTTTCTTTGTTATCATCGAACAAAGAAGTCTGGGATTCATCTTTTGCTATTCCCTCAACCTCTTCTGTTTTCGGAAGTTCAGGCAAATCTTCGAGAGAATTAAGAGAAAAGCATCTCAAAAATCTGTCCGTTGTTCCATAAACAAGCGGTCTTCCGGGCAAATCAAGGCGCCCTTTTTCTTCAATAAGTCCTTTCTGAACAAGAGAAGAAATCGGACCCGAACAGTCAACACCTCTTATCTGTTCTATAAATGCACGGGTAACCGTTTTGTTGTACGCAATAATTGCAAGAACTTCAAAAGCCGCATTACTCAGAGGAGTATTCTTTTTAATTTCAAGAAGTTTTCTTACCTCTTCACTATGCTGTTCTCTTGTGCAGAGCTGATACTTATTATCAATCTGAATAAGCATCAGACCCGAATCTCTTTCGTCATACATTCCACTGAGATGACCGAGCATTTTAACAACTGTTTCAATATCTATTTCAAGAACCTCTGCAAGCTTGCTCGCTTCAATGGGGTCTCCCGATGCAAAAAGCATTGCTTCAAGTTTTGCTATGATATTATCTGTTTTATTCAATGTCGCTCACCTCACTTCCGTCTTTTATCATCTGAACAACGGGATTTTGCATATCTCCGTCGATTGAAATCTTTTTTGTTTTTGCAAGCTCAAGAACTGCAAGAAAAGTTGCAACAAGATCACTTTTTGACTGTGCTCCTTCAAAAAGAGAAAGAAACTTAACTTTCTTTCCGCTCCAGAGCTTTCTCATAACCGTTCTGACCTTTGAGGCAACGTTTACAAAGCGCTTTGCAACAATGACTTTAAATGAGTCAATTGGCGGCGGAAGTCTTCTCTGAGCTTTTCCTGCAGCATTTATGTAGGCGCTCAAAAGTTCCTCACCTTCGTGAAAACGCTCATAGTCATAATTTACCCAACCGCCCTGAGCATCACGCACAAAGCGGTTGAAGCCGTCCGTTCTTTTTGACAGTTTCTCTGCCATAAGCTTACAGTCACGATACTCAATAAGTTCACCTGTGAGCTCACGTTTCAGCGTTTCGGCTTCCTCATGTCGCGGAAGCAGTGAAACCGTTTTAAGATAGATGAGTCTTGCTGCCATTTCAAGAAAATCGCCTGCAATTTCAAAGTTTTCCTCTTCCATCTTTTTGACATAGTCGAGATACTGGTCAACAAGCTCGGCAATCGGAATATCGTTTATATTCAGTTTATGCTTGCTTATGAGGTGCAATAGCAAGTCCATCGGACCTTCAAACACCTCAATTTTATAGGTTAAATTTTCCATATATTATCCGAATATTAATGCAGGTAAAAATGAAATCGCTGTCATTAAAACTCCTGTGATTTTTTCAAGAACTCTATCAAGCACTCCTGTTGCAATAAGAACTAAAAGTGCTATCATTGCATATCTTTCAAACATCATATATTTATAATACGCTTTGTCAGGAAGAAACGCCGCCAAAACCTTTGAGCCGTCAAGCGGGGGAAGCGGAATAAGATTAAAGCCTGCTAAAGCAACATTGATATATGCTGAAAACTGAAAGAATATTGTTATATAGTATAAGAATGTTGAACCGCTTGTATTTACAGCCATCAGGAAGTAGAAGAAAAAGGCGCTGATGAATGCAAAAACTATATTTGCCACAGGTCCTGCAAGCGCAACAAGCGCCATATCCCTCTTCGGATTTTTCAGATTTCTCATACTAACAGGAACAGGCTTTGCAAAACCAAATCCAAAAAGCAAGATCATAATCATACCGATTGGGTCAATATGTGCTATCGGATTAAAGGTCAGTCTGCCCTCTCTTTTTGCCGTTGTATCGCCAAGTTTATACGCAACCCAGCCATGTGCAAGCTCGTGTACAGGTGAACAGATAAAAACAACAAAGCAACCCGATAGAACAAACAAAACTGCTTCGGTAACCTGTCCGTTTCTTATAAAATTCAGTAGTGAAAACATATAATCTATTCCTTTATTATTCTGGCAATTCTTACATTACCGTAAATATCTTTTATAATCTTAGCATTGTTAAAAAGTTTTTTAATATCATTCCCCTGCTCGTTTCCGATTTCAAGAAGAATAATACCGCCCTCTTTTAGTTTTTTTAAATATCTTTTTTTTATAATTTTGTAAAAAACAAGACCGTCGCTCCCACCGTCGAGCGCCATTTCAGGCTCAAAGAAAAGTTCCTTCTGAAGTCCTTTTATATCCTCACTCTTAATATACGGCGGATTTGAAACAATAATATCTGCCATAGGCAAATCAATATCATCATTTATGTCTGCAAATATTGGCACTGCATTATTGATATTTTCTGAATTCTTTTTCAGATACTCAAAAGCTTTTTCGCTTTTTTCAACGCAAAATACTTTTGAGTTTTTTATTTTTTTTGCTATGCTTATTCCGATACAACCGCTACCCGAACACAAATCATAAATGACGGGAGAGCTGAATACTTTTGCATCTTTTAGCGCAATATCAACAAGCTCTTCGGTTTCGGGACGAGGAATCAAAACGCCTTCGCCGACTAAAAACTCGCTTTCATAAAAATCCCATTTCCCGATAATATACTGAAGCGGCTCGCCTTTTTCAAGTCTTTCAAGCAGTGATATAAGAGCATTTATATCCGCTTGCTTATCTGAGTTTATAAAGAATTCGCTGTTTTTAAAACCACCGATATGGCAAACTAAACACAGTGATTTAAAATCGGCTTCATCAATATTTCTTTCGTTTAAATACTGTAAGCAAAACTCTAACGCTTCTTTATTGGTCATTACTTTATCCTGTCGTCTTCGGGATTATCAGTTATAACTGCCTTAATTGCCTCAATACCGACTTCGATAATATCATCCTCAGGCTCTTTAGTTGTTATTCTCTGCATCCAAAGTCCTGGTGCTGAAAGAATTTTAACAAGAACATTATCGTGTTTTCCTGCATATCTGATAAATTCATATCCTATTCCCATAATTATAGGAATCATAGGAAGCTTTATAACCGTCCAAAGGACTGTATTCTGCTTTAATCCTTCGGGAACAACAAGAGATAGAAGAGTTATAACAAATATGCTAAGTATCAGCATAACAAACATAAATGATGTTCCGCATCTCGGATGAAAACGAGAGCATTTTTTTACATTCTCAACAGTAAGTTCAAGTCCTGACTCATAGCAACATATTGATTTATGCTCTGCGCCGTGATACTTGAAAACTCGCTTAATATCCTTCATCTGAGATACTAAAATCATATATAAAACGAAAATAATTATCTTGATTATTCCCTCAAATGTTCCCTGCCATGCAATAAGAGAATTATTTGCAAGCGTATTTATTCTGTTGAAAATAAAAACGGGAAGATAAAAGAATATAAGAAATGCAAGCGCAAATCCAAGAACTGTTGCAATTCCCATTATTATATTCATAAGTTTGTCACCGAGTTTATCAGTAAGCCACTTTTCAAATTTGCTCATTTCCTCTTCTTCAATTTCTTCCATTCCCGAAACCTCAGCCGAGTACATAAGCATTTTATATCCGCTTATCATTGATTCAATAAAAGCAACAATTCCTCTGATAATCGGAATTCCCCAAAAATTATTTTTATCTTTAAGATGTTTAACATCATGGTATTCAGTTAGAATATCTCCGTCCGGCTTTCTTACAGCAGTAGCCATTCCCTTCGGTCCCTGCATCATAATTCCTTCGATCAGCGCCTGACCGCCGACGGATGTTTTATGCTTTTTTTCAGACATAATTATTTGCCTTTCCTATAGTTTTCTTTTAGTTTTCTTCTTCAATCGGAAGAAGAATTGTAACGAGTGTTCCGGTTCCAACTTCACTGTCTATATCAATCGTTCCTCCGTGAAGGGTTACAATTTCATTTGTAACTGCAAGACCAATTCCTGACCCACGAACACTCACATTTGCTTTATAGAATTTCTCTTTAACATGGGGCAAGTCCTCAGCAGAAATTCCACAACCCTGGTCGGCAATAGCAATTCTTACAAAAGGATTGTTTTCCCTCTTTATAAAATCAGCTTTAACAAGTATTCTGCTTCCGGGACGAGAATATTTGAGCGCATTGTCAAGAATATTCATAAATACCTGCTTTAGTCTGTTTGCGTCTGCATTAGCTATTGAAGGAGTTTCAGGAATACTGTATTTAACCTCATATCCCTCTCTGACAGCTCTTTCCCGGAAGGTGAAGAGCGTTTCTTCAAGCTCAGCAAGAATGTCGCATTTAGCAAGTCTTAAATTCATTCTGCCACTCTGGAGTCGTGAGAAATCAAGAAGTTCTTCAACAAATCCCTCAAGCCTACCCGCTTCACTTACTATAACCTGAAGACCTTTTTTAGTAAGTTCATCAACATTATCCTGGTTGCCAAGGGTTAGCGTTTCGCCCCAGCCTTTAATTGAAGTAAGAGGAGTTCTGAGTTCGTGGGATATTGTTGAAATAAAATCATTTTTCATTTTATCCGCAGCGGCAATATCCGTTGCCATCGAGTTAATACTATCGGCAAGGTCACCGATTTCATCGTTATATTGCTTCTCAATTCTTACATCAAGGTTGCCCGCTGCAATAAGCTTTGTTGCATTGTTTATCTCTGAAACAGGAATAATAATTGAACGTATGAAAAAGAGATTCGAAAATACAATTATTACCATAACAAAAAGAAGCATTAAGAATATCATAAAACGTATTGTTGAAATTTGGTCATCAACCTCATTTATGTTACTCATAACTCTTATTGCGCCTATTTTAGCGCCGTTTTTATCTTTTATAGCCTTTGTCAGCGCCATAATCTTTTCTTTTCGATTAATTCTTCCGACAAATCTTGCGATACCTGCTTCGTTTTGCATTGCCTCATCATAGTCGGGCATACTCTGATCCTCAACAGAAAATCCGCTTGATGAAAGAATAACTTTTCCCTTTGTATCGATAATCCAGATTGTTGTTGATTTCTTCAAGGAATATGAATCAACAAATTCAGCAGCAGATTCTTCAAGCGAGTTACCTTTTTCAATATTATTCTGAAAATAGCTGACAGCCGAATCAGAAGCACCTGAACTTACAATGTTTTCAACGCTGTTATAGTAGTAATTCTTAATTGCAACAGAAGATAATATGAAAGTGATTAAAAAGAGAATAGCAATAACGCCGATAATATTTATCAGCCATCTGCGCGTTATACCGTCTATCTTGTTATTCTTAATCTTTGAGATTAACTTTTTAATCTTTTCAGTTATTGAGTTTGCAATTTCTTTCATTTATGATTTAGATTCCTGTTATTCGTTACCTGTTATCCATTTATAGCCGAGTCCCCATATAGTTACAAGACGTTTAGGACTTGACGGATTATCTTCAATTTTCATTCTCAGACGTCTTATATTAACATCAACTATCTTTTCATCGCCAAAATAGTTTTCGCCCCATACCTGCTGCAGAATATCGTTTCTTGAAAGAGCAGCATTCGGGTTTTTGAAGAAATACTCAACTATCTGGAATTCAACCTGAGTAAGCTCAATGATATTCTTATTCTTGGTAAGTGTTCTGTTTCTGAGATTGAGTTCAAATTCATCAAGAATTATGCTGTCGCCGGTTGTATCATTCTTTCTGAAACCTCTTGTCATCTCAACTCTTCGGTAAACAGCGTCAACTCTTGCCATAAGCTCAGACGGTGAAAACGGCTTGGTTACATAGTCGTCTGCTCCGAAAAGAAGTCCTGTTACCTTATCCATTTCCTGGGTTTTTGCACTAAGCATAATTATTCCAAGATCAGATGAGCATTTTCTAAGCTCCTTGCATACTGAAAGTCCGTCAAGTTCAGGCATCATTATGTCGAGAATGGCAACATCAAATCCTTCCTCATCTTCGTGAAATTTATGAAGAGCAACAACACCGTTTTGCGCCTGCTCAACAGTATATCCGCTTCTTGTTAAGTTAATTACAATAAACTCGCGGATAGATTCTTCGTCTTCAGCAACTAAAACTTTTTTCATACTTCTTCTCCTCATATTGATTTTATATATGTTTTCAAATCTTTTATTGTTATATCTATATCAGGATTATCGCCTGTTTTCGCCAGATAATAGTATCCCGAATCGTCAAGAACAGTTGTATAACCCTCAAACTTTCGTTTGTCATACGTCGCCTTTAAAACCGGAACTATTCTGAAAGCCTCAATTCTACTGTCTTTTGAGCTTACGCTCATAATTCTTGTTTTTTCATCATATCCGACAGAAATCTTGTCAATATACTTATCGGGAATGATAACAGTATATCTGTCACTTACTGAACAAAGGGTATAGTCAGTATGAATCAGAATTGATTTTTTATAAACCTTCCAGTCAATACAGGAAATCTGTATCGGAAGCGATGACAGCTTTTTATCATTTGGAACTTCGATTATACCGTCGGAATTAATATCCCTGCTGGTAATCATAACATTTCTCGCAGTATCCTTCGTTCTTCCGCTTGAATAACTGTAAAACGGTGAAATAATCGTTCCGTATGCATCCGACCAATAAACAATTTCAGTAAGCATAGATGAGCCACTTGATGAAATTGCATCAGCATAAACTCTGTTATAATCATTTTCTATTTCTTCAACTTTAAGCTCGTTATAAGAACTTATATGGGAATCAAGCTTAGTTTCACCGAGGATTCTCAGTTTACCATATAAATACGAGCAAGCCTCAGCTCCTGCATATGATGAACTGCCGTTTCCAAGTTTAAAAACAAGAAGCTCATCAACGGAGTCGTTATTAATATCAACAGCAATATAATTATTTACCGTTATGCTCTCGCCTATCTCCGAAAGAGATATTTTATCCTTTTTTTTCTTAACCTCATAAACGCACATTTCGTGGCTTGATGAATTTCTTATAACGTCCCAGCAGACAACCAGTTCTTTATTACCGGAACCGTTAACATCGATAAAATCAAGTGAATGTATGTCTTTACCCATGCCCTTGATATTTTCTATTACCTCAAAGGCATCATCTCTCTTTTTGATAACAGCCATATCTATTGTTCCGAGATCGTCGGACGGTTCATAGAACGCAATCGCCTCTTTCTCACCGTCACCGTCTATATCGAAAAAAGTATATGAAGTTATATGCTTTCCGTAAGTTGGCGTTTTAAGATCATATCCGTTTTGAACATATTCATCCAGAGCAGTTTTAATATCGGCGTTATCACCTATGGGGGATATCGGAGAAATCAAGTCGTCAATAGAGGAAGAAAACTGAAAATTGCAAGCACTGAAAAGAGCACAAATGCCTAAAACGCAGGCAATACACTTAATGTATTTCAAATTTTCGCCTCCTTTAAAAACCATTATCAGAAACATTGAGCCAATTTAGAAATTATTATAACAGATTTTTAATATAAAATAAATAGTTTATTTCAAAAAATTACATAAAAATAACAAAATGGCGTAAAAATTAAAAATACTTATAACTAATGTTAAAAAAAGCACAAAAAAAAGACTTGCATATAACAAGTCTTAATTGGGCATTACAAATAAATTTTAGTTACCGAAATAATCGTATTCATCCTCATCGTGAAGGTCTTTATCCTTATCAGGATCTGAAGGATTAGTACAAACATCCTCTGAACACAAATATTTACGAATTTCAACTAACGGTTCGCTATATTGCTTGCTCATCTTTAAACCTCCAATCTTTGCTAAATACACTATATCAAAAAGATTTTACAAAATCAATACCAAATATTGATTTTTTAACATTTTTTTATATTTTCGTTATAAAGCATAAAAAAGCAGTTATTTTCATAACATTATTTGATTGTTCCGCCGCCTATAACGTATTCGTCATCATATAAAACAACCGCCTGCCCCGATGTTACTGCTCGCTGAGGAGAATCAAATTTAACAAAAACCCTCTCTCCATCACACCAGACCTCACAGGGTTGCTCCGTCATATTATATCTTGTTTTCGCCTTACATTTGATTTTATCAACCGGCTTTTCATATATCCAGTTAAAATCCTCAGCTTCAAGAAAGTCGCTCAAAAGATCTTCATTTGATCCTAAAACAACCTGATTTTTTTCGATATTCTTTTTACATACGTAAACAGGCTTGCCCGCTGCAATACCGAGTCCTTTTCGTTGACCAATAGTATATCTTATAATTCCACTGTGTTTTCCGAGAACATTTCCGTTTATATCAACAAAATCACCGTCGGGGTATTTCTTTCCAAAATGTTCTTCAATAAATTTTGCATAATCGCCATCGGGAACAAAACAGATATCCTGGGAGTCATGCTTTCTTGCATTTAAAAAGCCTTCTCTCTCGGCAATTTCTCGTATTTCGGATTTAGAAAACTTACCGAGCGGAAAAATTGTATGAGAAAGCTGATTTTGTGTTAAGGAATAAAGAACATAGCTTTGGTCCTTAGATAAATCCTTGCCTTTTTTTAGATAGAATCGTCCATCTTTTTCTTCAATATCGGCATAGTGACCCGTTACAATATAGTCATAATCGAGCTCTTTCATTCTCTGCATCAGCTTTTCAAATTTTAGATATCTGTTGCAGTCGATACAGGGATTGGGAGTTGCGCCCGCTTCGTAGGTTTTAACAAATTTATCTATAACCTTTTCTTCAAATTCATCTTTGAAATTAAAGACATAATAAGGCATACCGAGTCTGCGGCAAACTGCTCTTGCATCCTCAATATCGCTAAGTGAACAGCAGGTTTTTTCACTGCTAATTCCGATATCCTCATTATCATAGAGTTTCATTGTTGCGCCGATGCAATCAAAGCCCCTGTCCTTCATAAAATAAGCGGCAACGCTGGAATCAACACCGCCGCTCATAGCAATTATAGCTTTTTTCATAGTACAAATTATCCGAGTTCAATCATTTTATCAATACAGCGTTTTGCACCGAGGCGTGTTTCTTCATCAAGTTCGATAACCTCGCCGCCGCAGCCTTTGCAGCAGTTTAAAACATCAACAAGAGTTGTTGCTTTCATATTACTGCAAATAAGATTTTTAGAAAGCGGATAGAACTTTTTATCGGGACATTCAAGCTGAAGATGAGTAACAATGCTGTTTTCAGTTCCGATAATAAATTCTTTCTTATCGCTGTTTTTAGCATAATCCATAATACCCGTTGTTGAGCCAACATAATCAGCAAGCTCTACAACCTCACTAACGCACTCAGGATGAACAAGAAACAGCGCATTCGGATGCTTTTCCTTTGCTGCTAAAACCTCTTCTTTTCCGATTTTTGCGTGAGTTGGGCACCCACCCGAAAGAAGTTTAAACTCTTTTTCAGGAAGCTGCTGAGCAATCCATGAACCGAGGTTTCTATCAGGAATAAAGAGGATTTTATCGTAATCGAGTTTCTTACAGATTTTAAGTGCAGACGATGATGTTACGCAAACATCGCAAACTGTTTTGAGTTCGCTTGTAGTATTAACATATGCAACAACAGTATAATCAGGATACTGCTTTTTTACCTCGCTTATGACATCCTTGTCCATCATTTCTGCCATCGGACAACCCGCATCAGCGTTTGAAAGAATAACAGTTTTATCGGGAGATAAAATCTTAACGGTTTCAGCCATAAAACGAACGCCACACATAATAACTGTTTTATTCTCAACCTTTGAGGCTTCAACTGCAAGACCAAAGCTATCGCCTGTATAGTCGGCAATCTCAAGAATTTCAGGAGACTGATAACAATGAGCAAGAATACATATATCTTTTTCTTTTTTAAGCTTAAGAATTTCCTGCTGAATATCTTTAATAGCCATATTATTCCTCGTGAGAATGTTTCTCTTTAAATGTTTCTGGATCGTATTCGATACCGTTTCTGTCATAATAATCCTTAACAGCTGCCTTGATTGCTTCTTCAGCAAGAACTGAGCAGTGTACCTTTACTGCCGGAAGTCCTTCAAGAGCTTCAACAACCGCCTTGTTTGTAAGCTCAAGAGCTTCGCTGACAGGCTTTCCCTTGATTAAACAGGTTGCCATGGAGCTTGATGCAATTGCAGAAGCACAACCGAAAGTATTGAATTTAACATCGGTTATAATACCGTTATCATCAACCTGAAGATATATTTTCATAATATCTCCGCATTTTGCATTACCAACCTCGCCAACACCGTCGGCATTTTCAATTTTACCAACATTTCTTGGATTTGTGAAGTGGTCCATAACCTTATCTGAATAAAGAGCCATTACTGAATTTCCTCGCCTTTCATAATCTTTTCCCAAACGGGTGAAATAGAGCGCAGATAAACTACGACTTTGTGGATTGTTTCAATTATTAAATCAATTTCTTCTTCGGTATTGTATTCACTCAGAGAAAGTCTGAGTGAGCCATGTGCAACTGCAACGGGAACGCCCATCGAAAGAAGAACGTGGGATGGGTCAAGTGAACCGCTTGTGCAGGCAGATCCTGATGAAGCGCAGATTCCCGACTGATCGAGAAGGAGCAAAAGGCTTTCGCCCTCAATTCCCTCAAAACACATATTAACTGTTCCCGGAAGTCTTTTATCAAGAACTCCGTTTATTCTGCTTTTTTCAATATCCTTAACGCCGTTAATAATCTTATCTCTTAATAAGCTGATATACTTAGCATTATCATCGAGCTTTGAAACAGCCTCTTCCATAGCGGCAGCCATTCCCATAATTGCAGGAAGATTTTCAGTTCCCGCTCTCTTATTTCTCTCCTGAGCACCGCCATTGATAAGATTCTGAAGTATTATTCCTTTTCTGCAGTATAAGATACCGACACCCTTAGGACCGTGGAACTTATGAGCAGAAACAGAAAGCATATCAACATTCATATCCTTAACGTTAACTGCAATATGACCAACTGCCTGAACTGCATCGGTGTGGAAGATAACGCCTTTTTCCTTGCATACTTCACCGATTTCTTTAATAGGCTGAATAGTTCCTACCTCATTATTGGCAGTCATTATTGTAACAAGTGCTGTATCCTCGCGAATAGCATTTTTAAGGTCCTCAATGCGAACTATTCCCTCACTATATACATCAAGCAGAGTTACCTCAAATCCCTCTTTTTTTAATTTATCAAGAGTATGAAGAACTGCATGGTGCTCAAACTTTGAAGAGATAATATGCTTCTTGCCCTTCTTTGCTCCGTTATAAGCAGCAGTTAAAATTGCCTGGTTATCAGCTTCGCTTCCGCCCGAGGTAAAATAAATCTCACTCGGAAGTGCGCCGATACAGTTTGCAACTCGCTCTCTTGCATCCTCAAGATATTCCTTTGCTTCCTGACCGATATGATGAAGCGAAGAAGGATTTCCGTATATATCCTGCATAAACGGCATCATAGCTTTCATAGCTGTATCGGAAAGCCTTGTTGTTGCCGCATTATCAACATAAACCGTTTTCATTTTGCCACCTTCTTTTTTATTTCCTATAAATATTATAGGTTTTTCGCATATAATATATACTTAATTTCCTACTTTGTCAATAGGAAAAATAAAAAAGTTGCCTTTGCTTAGCTTCAAGATTCCAGATGCCAGTTGTCAGTAATCATTTGGCTTCAGTTTTACTCATTAACGCATTTATCATTTTGCCGATTTCTTTACAAAAATTCATTAATTTCTCAATGCTTTCATCTTTTAAATAACCTAATCTAACACAAATAAGAAGTTGAGTTTCAAGTTCTGCTAAAGAACCCCTTGCAAACGATAAAAAATTTGCAAATTCTTTATTTGATTTTCTTTGCTGACCTTCAGCAATATTTGACGGTATTGAAACAGCAGATCTTTCAACTCGCGGCTGGCAACCGGCAACTTGATTTATCTTCCTCTTGAATATGAGCGAAGAATGAATTTTGCGCCGATTTCTTCGCAAATTTTGCGAGATTTTTCGATGTTTTCTTTTCCGATAACATCAACAACGGTCATTCTTACCTCGTTTCCCTGCTCAACACATTCTTTTGTGAAATTAAGCATTGCATCAAAGGCTTTGCCCGGGAAAATATTTCTTGTTATTTTATCATACTGCTTCGAATCGGGTTCATTTAGAGATACGGAAATAACATCAATATTTTCACAGATTTCTTTTGCAGTCGGTCTTTCATTAATCAAATCTGAAAGACCGTTTGTGTTTACTCTAAGCTTGATATCAGGATATTTTTCTTTAAGATATTTTGCAGTTTTAATAAGATTTTCATAAGCATTTGTCGGCTCGCCGTAGCCACAGAATACTGCCTCTTTAACTTCTGAAAAATCATAATCATCAACTGCTTTTTTAATATCCACAAAGCTCGGTTCTTCATCAAACCAAAGTTTTTTTGCATTTCCAACCGCCTCGCCCTTTGAACGAATACAAAAGGCGCAGTTACAGGGGCATTTATTTGTTATATTAAGATATGTTCCGCCTTCAAGATTATATATAATATCAGCCATATTTATCTCCTCAGAAAAGTTTCTTTCTTATATTAATTCTGTCAAATGCTGCAGCAATTATAGCAAAAACAAAACTGCTTGCAATTCCCTGAACAATGTTTATCCACATATAGGTGAATGCAAAGCCCTGACCTGCAACAACTCTGTCTGCAACAATATATCCCGCCGTACTGACAAAGAGCGCCAGAACGGAAAAGAGTATGTTTTTAACAGTCAAAATTTTTTCTTCCTTATAGGAAGAGAGAGCAAACGGAAGTGCGATTATAATTTTTATAACTACCGTAAACGGAACATAAACCGCAAAGCCACCGACTGCATCCGCGAGACCCTCGCCTATTGCTCCTGCAAGAATACCGAAAGGACCTATAAGAGCTGAGCAAACATAAACAAGCGAATCGGCAAAATGAATATAACCGGGTCCAACAGGAAATTTTACGAACATCGTTAGAACGAAAATCATTGCCGCAAATACTCCGCTGACAATGGATTTTCTCAGTTTTTCATTCATTTTATCACTTCCCGTTAAATTATTATTGCATATTTTATGACGAAAGTATATAATAATTCTGTACATAATAAAATACACAGTTTTAATTATTTTTTAAGGTACAATTATGAAAAAATATATTGAGATTTATAATCATTACAAAGAATTAATAACTTCAAATCAGCTTAAAGAAGGAGATAAACTCCCTTCTTTAAGAAAAGCTGAGGCAATATTCAACGTCAGCAAAACAACTGTTTTAAACGCTTATTTTGAGCTTCAGGCTGACGGATATATTATTTCTTCAGAAAAAAGCGGTTATTATGTTTGTTATAACGTCAATCATAATAAAAGAAACAATGATATTATAATTAATAATACAAATATAAAATACGATTTAAAAAGCGGTAATGCCGATAAGGAGTGTTTTGATATTGCTCTTTGGCAAAGATATATCAAAAGCGCTCTGAGGCAGGAAGAAAGGCTTTTATCATACGGTGATGTTCAGGGTGAACAGGATTTAAGAGAGGTTTTATGCGATTATATAAGCCAGAAAAGAAATGTTTCAGCCTCCCCCGACAGAATTGTAATCGGCGCAGGAGTTCACTCACTTCTCGGTATCCTCTGTTCACTTATAGAAAGTCCGAAAACTGTTTCATTTCCCGACAAGAGCTTTATTCAGGGTATTTCTGTATTTGAAAACTATGGACATAATATCAGTATTAAAAACAAGAATGCCGATATTATATATGTTTCTCCGTCACATATGACTTCATTCGGAAGTGTAATGCCGATTAAAAGAAGAATTGAAATGATAAATCATACCAATCATACAGGCACACTGATTATCGAGGATGATTTCGATTCCGACTTTGTTTATCAGAGCAAACCAACTCCTGCAATATATGCGCTCTCGGGAGGAAAAAACGTTGTTTATATGGGGTCTTTTGCAAATGTTCTTATTCCCGGAATAAGAATCAGTTTTATGGTTTTAACCGAAGAGCTTGCAAAGGAGTTTGAAAAGAAAAAAGCCTGCTTTACGCAGACTGCAAGTAAAACAGAACAGATAGCACTTTGCGGATATATAAGAGACGGTCATATCAGGTCGCAAACAAGAAAAATCCGTCGTCACTACACAGAAAAGACGAAGGAATTTTTCAAAGAGCTAAAAAAAGAGCTATCTTCTGCTAAAATCAGTATCAGTGAAAACGGAATCAACATAAGGCTTGATACTGCCTATAACAAAAGCCTTGATGAATTTGAAAAAAATTCAATTTCCATATTTATAAGAAGTTATGAAAACGGAATATTAAAGCTTATTATTATTCCGTCTGCAGTAGAAAAAGAGGATATTCCTAAGGCAGTAAAAACCCTGAAGGCAGTTCTGACATAATTTTTCAAATTTGAGTCCAATTGTTTGGACACTAAACACATGACATATTGAAACTCCCCTCCCCTTGAATTAAAATGAACTTGTAAAGAAAATTCAGGGAGGAATTCACTATGAAAAGAAACAACAGAATTATTAAATCAGCACTCTTAACTCTTGCATCTCTTATTATTGGCTTTATTGCAATAGCTGTTCCTTTTAATCTTTTTAATACTTTAACATCTGAAGCAATGCATATTGTTTTCATTGCAGAAATAATTATATATTTCTTAGTTTCGATGTTTTTTCTCATTGCTTATGATAAGAAGAAACAGGAGAAAATAAAGCTTGAAAACAGGCATAAAGAGAGATTACAGAAAATAGAATGCGTTAAAAGAGATTGGATTGACATAGCAGCATAAAAAATGTATATGGGGTCAGACCCCATATACATTTTTTTATTATGAAAATAATCTTTTTAATATTGAGTTGATTAAATCATATATGCTATGTTTAGTTAACGAGCCGCTTTGTTTAGTTGTTGTTGCTTTAGTTGTAGCTTTGGTCGTTGCCTTAGTTGTTGATGTTTTTGTTGTTGCCTTCGTTGTGGCTTTTGTTGTTGATGCTTTTGTTGTAGTCTTTGTTGTTTTTGCAGTTGTTGTTTTAGTTGTAATCTTTGTTGTTGTTTTAGTTGTTGTAGCTGGATTTGAGATAATAAGTTTTGAAGGAACACCTGCTTTAAGGCTAATTTCAACATCTGCTTTAACACTTCCGCTCGGTTTAAAAGCATCGCCCTTACCTCCGCTGAAAGCCTGAGCCCAATAATATCTTCCGTTATATTCAAAACATCCGATACCTATTGTTGTAAAGGAAGAGTTTAGAATATTTGCCCTATGTCCGCTTGAATTCATCCAGCCGTTCATAACCTCGGTGGGAGTTCTCTGACCATATGCTATGTTTTCACCAGCGTATGAAGTCCATTCAAATGCGGTAAAACATCTCTCGCCGTTTGGTCTTGTGTGTGAAAAGCTAACTGTTGTTTCAGCAGCTCTTATCATTGCCCCTTCTGTCAGATTTTCTGTCATTGTCAGTGCTTTTAGTCCGTTAGCACTGCGCTCTTTGTTTACTACATCAAGCACCTGAACGGCATATGAATAGTTTAGCGTTCCTGAAATTTTCTTTGATTCAGCTGCTAATGACGATACTGAAAAAGTCAATATTGAGCTGAGCACAATTATTATTGCTAGTAAAATTGATATAGATTTTTTCATCAAATCACTCCTTTGTTTAAATTATATGATTTGATAAAAAGATATTCAACGCACAAATAATGGAAAATTGGATAATCACAGTTCGATTAACTCGGTGGGTTGTTCCCACTATGCTTTACGACCAAGTTGAGGCAACGAGGGTCAGCAATCTATCGAACAGTCCACTGGACTGTTCTCCCGTTTTCTACGAAAACGGAGACTGTCAGTTCGATTCCTCGGTGGCAAAACAAAAAGGATAGCTTAGGCATTTTTTTCGCATTCCCCCTATGCTTCACGACCAAGTTGAGGCAACGAGGGTCGGCAGTCTATCGAACAGT
>JAFSRX010000067.1 GCA_017445905.1 Eubacterium sp. | reverse complement strand
TAGGTTTTGACTTTGTCCTTTTGTCCCTAAAAGCATTAAAAATTCCCTGCATACGCGAGTATGCAGGGAATTTTGTAATACATTTATGAACTAAAATTACTTTGTCAAAACTGCTTTGCATCCTAAAATCAGCAGATTTTTGTCAGAACAAAGCACAAATGTCCGTTTGGGCTGACGCCCTAATGGACATTTTAATGTAGTTATGGCGGAAAAGATGCGATTTTTGGACTAACTTTCGTTATCACACCTCGCCTTTCGCATCCTGAAATTTTTTATCTCTTAATGTCGTCCCATTTAACTCCGTCAACCTGGAATAAATCGTCGAATTTATAAACATTGCATTCGTCTTTTCTGTGGCTTGGATACCAAACCTGAGCAAAGAACGGATTTGTTTTAGCAATATTATCATAATCCCAAGCCTTCTGAGGAACGTAGCACTCCGGACACCAGTGACCGCCGAGAAGAATGAGGTTCGGGCTTGCTTCAAATTCAGCGCCGCAGTAACCGCATTTCCACTTGAGCTTTGTAGCAAGGTCGCCCTTCTTCATCTTATCACTGAGACATTCGCCGCCGCGGAATTTTGCAGCCTGCTTCATATCATCAATATCGAGCTCGCTTTCGGGCTTGCTTTCATCGTAACCGTGGTCAAGCTTATAGTTTTCGCTGTCTTCCTGAGTTTTGTTAAATTCACGAATTTCAAAGTCTTTCCAGCTCTTAGGAATTGCTTCATATTCTTCCATTGAGCCATAGTAAGCAGAGATTCTGTTAGGCTCCTGTGTCTTAACCCAGTCAAGAGTTCCGAAGTCCTTTGTTGAAGCAAGCTTCTTCATAAATGGCTTAGCTGCAGCAGCAACTGCTGATTTAGGAAGATATCTCGGAATCTTGAAATAGAATTCAACCTGGTCAGCAAGTCTGTTGAAATAATCCTGAACAGGAAGGTTCTCACGGAAGTGAAGGAATTCCTCAAGTTTATCACCGTCAGCATAGAACTGACCGTGGAAATTCTTAGTAATAAACCAGTTTGCATCAAAGAGCTTTTCAGGTCCTGCAAGACCGAGTGTTCCGAGAAGAAGTTTTTCAAACTCATAGTTAGAAAGTCTGTATTCCTGACCTGAACCGATGTTGAAATAGTGATTCCAGAAGTCTGAGCCAAGATTTCCTGCTGCATCTTCAAGAACGAGGTTACACATAAGTCTTCCTGAATCCTCAACAGTACACCATTCAAGAACGCCGTTAATCGGAACGTGGAACATAATGGGATCCATATTCTTGAGAATGTTAGGATAAAGGATACCTGACTGACGCATTACAACCCAGTTTTTAATTCCGCTTTCAACGAATGTTCTCTCTGCAACGGTTTTAGAAACTGCATAGTGGTCATAAATAGAGATTTTAATCGGGTCGCCACAGCGTCCCCAGTGAATAGGATAGTTTCTTCCGCCTGTTTCGGCAACAGTTCCTATGTAGCAAACCTTAATTGCATCTGGGTCAGGCTGTGCGAGAACAGCTTTACAGATGTTTTCAGCAGCGCCGATATTTGTTTTCTGTGTTCTGTAAGGCTTCCAGTCAGCAGCAGGGGATACCATTCCGCCAACATGAAGAACATAGTCAGCGCCTGTGATTCCGTCAAGAAGTGAATCATAATCAGTAAGGTCACCCCAGACAATCTGAACATTTGGCTTAGCCATAAGGTCTTTTAAAAGTTCTTCATTCTTAGGGCTCTTTCTTGCCAGAAGTTTAAGATTGATTTCATTCGGATGTTTCAGCATTTCCTGTACGGCAGCCCAGCCCATATTGCCTGTTCCGCCTGTTAAAAATACAGTCTTCTTTGCCATAAATTTTCCTCCTTAATTTACAGTCGGCTTTAGAACTTTAAGCCGAATTATGTCAAGCTAATTATAAACTAATTCTAAATAAAATACAAGGGTATTTAAACAATTCTTTTCATGGATAATCAATATAGCCATTTTGTAACCAAATTGTCAATAATTTCAAGCTTAAGCTTGTTGACTGTCATAATTATTTAATTTATAATAATATAAAAATTATATAAGGAGAAGAGCATGAAAAATAGAAGATCGCTTATATCTGCTATAATTGTTTTGCTTATTGCATTGACTGCAACAGTTGTAGTTTTTGCTGATGAACTTATTACAACTCAGTTAACATCAGAAAATACAACGATATCACTTGATAGCGAAACAGCAATATTTAACGGCAAAGAAATTAAACCGATTCCGAAGGTTGTTTATAAAAAAGATAAAGACAGCCAATCAAAAACTCTTGTTTTGGATGAAGACTACTCTTTGAGCTATGAAAACAATAAATATCCGGGTAAGGCAAAGATCATTATCAGCGGAATAAAGGATTATAAGGGAAGCGTTAATAAAACTTTTAAGATTATTCCTCAAAAGCCAAAGGATTTTAAACTTGATGAAGTTGGGCTCACATCAGTTAAGGTTTCATGGAAAAAAGACAGTCATGTTTCAGGTTATGAAGTGTATTGTAACGGTGCAGGTCTGAATCTAAGTGATAATTTATCAGCATCGAGAAGCAGTTATCGAATAAGAAATCTCGCCCCTGATAAGAAATATACGATTAAGATAAGAGCATTTGTTAAGATTGATTCGAAGAAAGAATACGGAAAATATACTCAGTCGATAAATGCAACAACTGTTCCTGCCGTTGAAAAATGCAAGGTCAGCGGATACTGCAATTTATACGGAAAACCTGTTGTAAAATGGAAAAAGGTTGATAAAGCAAAACAGTATTATGTTTACCGTTCAAAGAATAAAACAAAGGGATATAAGAAAATCGCAACTCTTGAAGATGGTAAACTAAGCTATACAGATAAATCAGCTAAGGCGCATAAAAGCTATTATTATGTTGTCAGAGGGGAAAGAAAAGTAAATGGCAAACCCGCTCTCGGCAGAAAGTCAACTCCTGTTAAAATAAAAGCTAAAACAACAGTTTTAGTCGGCGATTCAATAATGGAGGGCGTTAAATATTATAAAGCGCTTCCGGGCGGAAAATTTGTTGTTAAAATCGGTATGGGAACCTATACCTTCTATGAAAGAAATTATTTCAGCGTTGGCAATCAAACTGTGACAGGTGTTGAAAAGGTTATAAGCTATAAGCCTGACAGAGTGTTTATAATGCTCGGTATGAATGAGGCAGCCTATAAAGGCAATAAGGGCATAATTGAATACTATGAATATGCTATCGAGGACATCAAGGATGCCTGCAAGGGAGTTGAAATAGTTATTCTTCCTGTTTCTCCGACAAAGGCGAATAGCGGAAAATCAATTCCCAAGAAAAAGAGAATACTCTCCTTCAACAAAGCCGTTAAGAAAATGGCTAAAAGAATGGATTGCGAGTATTATGATTATACAGAGCCGTTTAAAGATAGCAACGGAAATCTTTTAGATAAATATGATGGCGGTGACGGTTGCCATTGGTTACCGTCAAGCTGTAAATTATTTATTAAACAGTTAAATAAATACACTAAGAAACATAAATAAAGGAGAATAATTATGACACAAACAAAGAAAAACACTTTCAGCATAAGAATAATGAGCGTTATTCTTGCACTTATTACAGTATTCTCAGCGTTTTCACTCACCGGTGAGGTTGCAATGGCGGCAGGCAAAACACCTGCTGCTGCATACAGTGCTGTAAAAAAAGCATACGGCAAGTCTTTCCCGTTTAAAAAGTCAAACAGAGTTAAGGGCAAGAGAAGAGTTATGGGCGTTAAAACCGCTGACCTTAAAAGCTACTATGCTGCATCTAAAGTTACAGGCGGCAAAAACAGTAAATGCGAATACATAATTATGGTTGCAAAGGTTAAGGATTCGGGCAAGGTTAAAACAATTAAATCACAGCTCACAAGATTTAAAAAGAACGAAGAAGCTTCAATGAAAAATTATCTTTCTTCTAAAGGTAAGAAGCTTTTCAAAAATGCCAAGGTTGGCTCAGTCGGCAGCTTCGTCTATATAGTAATGATTGATACAAATTCAAACAAAAAAGCAGTAAAAGCTATTAAGAAAACACTCGGATAATAACAAATGGTATTCAGCAGTATTTTATTCTTATTTCGGTTTTTACCGATTGTCCTGTTGCTATACTTCATATCTCCGAAAAACTGCAGAAACTTAGTTCTGTTTGTTGTTTCGCTGATATTCTACGGTTGGGACAGACCTGCATATATTCTCTTAATGCTTTTTTCAACCGTTCTCGATTACTCAATGGGACGTTTAATTGAATATTCAAGAAATAAGGGCAAACCTAGTGGAGCGAAATTTGCGCTGATATGCTCAATAGTTGTTAATCTCGGATTGCTTGCATTTTTTAAATATTCGAATTTTGTTATCTCAAATATAAACAGCATTTTTGGTGCAAGTATAACTGAGCTTGATATTATGCTTCCAATCGGAATATCCTTCTATACCTTCCAGACCCTTTCTTATACGATAGATGTCTATAGGGGCAGGGTTGAAGCTCAGCATAATATTATAACCTTCGGAGCATATGTTTCAATGTTTCCACAGCTAATTGCAGGGCCGATTGTCCGCTATAAAACTGTTGCTCAGCAGCTTAATTCGAGAACTATAACAACTGATGATTTTGCCTATGGCATAAAGCGTTTTATGACCGGACTTGCTAAAAAAGTTCTTATAGCAAACACAGTTGGCGAAATGTTCAGCGAAATTGCTGCAACAACTAACGGGCTTACAACAGCAACTGCGTGGCTCGGTGTTATTGCATTTACCTTGCAGATTTATTTTGATTTTTCAGGATATTCTGATATGGCCATCGGTCTTGGAAGAATGTTTGGATTTAAGTTCGATGAAAACTTTATTTATCCGTATGAATCAAAAAGCATAACTGAGTTCTGGCGCAGATGGCATATTTCTCTTAGTTCGTTTTTTAAAGAGTATTTGTATATCCCTCTCGGCGGTAACAGAAAGGGAACGAAGAGACAGGTATTAAATCTCTTTATTGTATGGGTACTTACAGGACTTTGGCATGGCGCATCATGGAACTTTGTTATTTGGGGATTATACTATTTTGTTATTTTGATTCTTGAAAAATTCGTTTTCAAAAAATGGCTTGATAAAGCGCCATCGGCGGTATGCCATGTTTATACAATAGTTCTCTTTGTTATCGGCTGGGCAATTTTTGCATATTCCGATTTCGCAGACGGAAAGTATTTTGCAAGCGTATTGTTTGGTTCGGGCAAATTTGCCGACGGTAACACCTTCTATTATTTAACAAACTATATTTCAGTTTTGATAATAGGTTGCATTTTTGCAACATCAGCACCTAAAAAATTATATAAGAAGCTCATTAAATCAAAGAGCGCCGATACTGTATTTCAGGTTTTATTTACAGTTATTGTAATGGTGCTTTCAGTTTCATTTTTAGTTTCGGATTCATATAATCCGTTTTTGTATTTTAGATTTTGAGGTTATTGATTTGAAAAAATACAGTATTCCAATAATATGCGCTTTCCTGGCGATCATTGTTTTCTTTACCTCGTTTTCTGTTTTCGGTAAAAAAAGCGACTTTTCAGTTGATGAAAACAGAGCGCTTATGACAATGCCTGAAATTGATTTAGAATCACTTGATACTCTTGCTGACGGAACTTTTCAGCATGATTATGAAGAGTATCTAAGCGATCAGTTCGAATTCAGAAGCTTTTGGGTTAAAGCAAAAACAAGTATAATGCGCGCTTTGGGAAGACGCGATTTAAACGGAGTTTATTTTGGAAAAGATGATTATCTGATTGAAAAATATCAGGAATCTGATTATGACAGTGAACTTGTCAGTTATAACACAGAAGTTTTGAGTTCATTTTTGGATTATACCAATGATTTGGGAGTTAAAAGTGTTTGTGCTTTTGTTCCTTCAAAGTATGCAGCACTAAAAAGCAAACTTCCGTCAAAGGTTATTCCGTATAGCAATTCTTTCGTCTGTAAAGAAGTAAAAAAACAGACTAAGAAAGCAAGGGTTATTGAACTTGAAAACGAACTGAGTAAACACGATAATGAATATATCTATTATCGAACTGACCACCACTGGACTTCGCTCGGCGCATATTACGCATATGATTTGCTTTCTGAGGCTTTGGATTATAAAAGCGTTGATATTAATAGTCTGAAAAACAAAGAAATCAGCAAAAGTTTCTTAGGCTCAACCTACGACAAGGTCCAGGTCAGTATTGCAGCAGACACAATAACTTCTTATTTACCCCAGGTTAAACTTGAAGTTAATAATTTTGAAGAGGGAAGTACTTCAAAATCTCTCTTTGCTCCGGAAATGATAAAAACGAAAAATAAGTATGATTATTTTCTCGGAGGAAACTATTCTCAGCTAGATATAACAACTAACTCAAAAAGCGGCAAAACGCTGCTTTTAATCAAGGATTCATATGCTAATTCAATGCTTCAGTTCCTTGTTAATAACTATTCACGAATAATTGTTATCGACCTTCGTTATTATCAGGATGATTTATATGACTTGCTTGATGAAGAAACTGATATCAACAGTATGTTGATACTTTTCAATACTGAAAAATTTATGATTGATGAAAATCTTGATTTCTTTGAGCCATATGAAGAAGAGGAAGAATTTGATGACGAAGAAGTCGATGATGAAGAAATTGATGAAGATGAATTTGATGAAGAATAATCAATAATATATTGACAGTTTAAATTAATTATTATATTATTATCTAACATCCTAATTATTACCTTTTAAGAAAAGAGGAAACGATATGTCTAAATATTTATTTACAAGTGAGTCGGTAACAAAAGGTCATCCCGATAAAATCTGTGACCAGATATCCGATGCTATTCTTGATGAAATGCTTGCTCAGGACCCTATGTCAAGAGTTGCCTGTGAAACAACTGTTACAACTGGACAGGTTCTTGTTATGGGTGAAATTACAACGAAGGCACAGGTTGATATTCCAGCCATTGTTAGAAAAACCGTTTGTGAAATCGGCTACGATGACGACAAAAAGGGTTTCAACGGAAATACCTGCGCTGTCCTTACTGCGATAGACAAGCAGTCTGACGATATCGCAATGGGTGTTGATAAATCATATGAATTAAAGAATAACGAGGATGATGAGGATAACCTTAACGGAGCAGGCGACCAGGGAATGATGTTTGGCTACGCTTGTAAGGAAACTGAGGAACTTATGCCTCTTCCTATTTCACTTGCACATAAGCTTGCTTTAAAGCTCACAGAAGTAAGAGAAAACGGAACGCTTCCTTATCTTTATTCAGACGGAAAGTCCCAGGTTACAGTTGAATATGTTGACGGTGTTCCTTCAAGAGTAACAACAGTAGTTATTTCTTCTCAGCACAGCGCTGATGTATCTCTTGACCAGCTCAGAGAAGAAGTTATTGAAAAAGTAATCAAAACAACAATTCCTGCACATCTTATGGACGAAAAAACAGTATTCTATGTAAATCCGACAGGAAGATTTGTTATCGGCGGTCCTATGGGAGATTCAGGACTTACAGGAAGAAAGATTATTGTTGATACATATGGTGGATATGCTCGCCACGGAGGAGGAGCTTTCTCCGGTAAAGACCCAACCAAGGTTGACCGCAGTGCAGCTTATGCAGCAAGATGGGTTGCAAAGAATGTTGTTGCCGCAGGACTTGCTGATAAATGTGAGGTTGAGCTTGCATATGCAATAGGCGTTGCAAAACCGGTTTCAGTTCTTGTTGATACCTTCGGTACAGGAACTAAGAGCGATGAAGAAATCAGTGAGATTGTTTCAAAGGTATTTGATTTAAGACCTTCTGCAATAATCAGAGAGCTTGATTTAAGAAAACCTATTTATAAGAATGTTGCCGCTTACGGACATATGGGAAGAGAAGATCTCGGCGTTTCCTGGGAACAACTTAATAAGGTTGATGAAATAAAGAAGTACTTATAATACCAAAAAACAGTTGACTCATTTGAGCCAACTGTTTTTTTGTTTAAGTATTATGAACCTTGTGAAACCTGAATATATGGCTGAATAGCTGTTGCAAGTTTCGGAACAGGCATTGTTTGAAGAACAACTTCACCCGGACCCGATACAACTGTATTGAATAATCCTTCTCCGCCGAAAAGAACATTTTTAACGCCCTTAACAGTCTGAACATCCATCTTACAGGTTGTGCTCATTAAAACAACGTGACCGGTATCAACAATGAGCTGCTGACCTTCTTCGAGATTATATCTGATTGCTGAGCCGTCTATCTCAACAAATGCAGTTCCGTTGCCTGAGAGTTTCTGCATAATGAAACCCTCACCTCCGAAAAGGCCTGAACCGAATTTCTTCTGGAAGAAGGTTGAAAGTGTTACACCTGATGTTGAAGCAAGGAAAGCAGATTTCTGTGCAACATATTCCTTGCCGGGACCTATCTCGATTGCCATAATCTCACCGGGAAGTGAGCTTGCAAAAGCGATTGTTCCTGCGCTTCCCTGAGCTGTGTATTTGTTCTGGAAAAGACTTTCTTTTGTAAGCATTCTGCCGAACATTTTCCCGATTCCGCCGTTTGAAGAAGTTTCCATCTTCATATTCGGACTCATCCAGCTCATTCCGCCGCCTTCGGTAATTAATGTTTCGTTTGGCTCAACTGTGCAAACAACAACGGGAAAATTACCGCCCTGAATTTCGTACTTCATAATTTTTACTCCTTTGTTTTAAAGTTTCTTATCTTTATCTACAGCTTTATCAACTGCATTGATAACCGAATTTTCAAATCCGTCTTGCTGAAGCGAAGCAACGCCTTCAATCGTTGTTCCGCCTGGTGAACAAACCTTATCAACAAGCTCCCACGGATGTTCATTTGATTCAAGAATCATTTTAGCGCTTCCTAAAACAGCCTGAGCCGCAACAAAGAGGGCTGTTTCTTTTTTCATTCCGTTTTTAACTCCTGCTCTTGCAAGTGAGTCAATAAACATATATGCAAATGCGGGAGAGCATCCTGCAATAACTCCGAAAAGAGGGAACATCTCCTCATCAAGATACATAACCTTTCCAACTCCTCCGAAGAGCTTTTCGCATAATGCTTTGTCCTCTTTCGTTGCATATGAATTTGCTGTATAAGCGCTTATAGCTTCTCCAACCTTTGCGTTGATATTAGGCATAACGCGGATAATTCTGTTATCGTGGGAGAGAGTATTTCTTATAAAATCAATTGTTTTTCCTGCAGCGATTGAAATTATTAGTGTGTTGCTTTCTTCAAGAGAATAGTTGATTTCATCTAAAACGGATGCAATAACATTTGGCTTAACAGCGAGAATAACAGCATCACTGCTTCTAACAATATCCGAAGCCTTTTCGCAAAGATTAACATTGTATTTTGATGTAATACTTTCAACAGCTGGAAAAAAAACATCAAAAATACTGATATCGTTTTCCTTTGTTATTTCGTTTTTTATAATTCCGTCTATTATAGCAGATGCCATATTACCGCATCCGATAAATCCGATTTTCATTCTTTTTACTTCCTTATAGATTATATTTTTATTTTAGCACATTAGAGCAATGTTATCAACATTTAAGTTTAAGATATTTTTCCTTTGTTGCAAGACCGCCTCGAATATGCCTCTGCGCCTTGTTTTCCTGCAAAACCTCATTAACCTTCTGAGCAAGTATTGGAGAAATAATTGAAAGCCTTTTTGTAACATCGGTATGTACGGTTGATTTGCTTATTCCGAAAACCTCGGCAGCCTGTCTAACCGTTGCTTTAGTTTCAACAATATATTCCCCAAGCTCAATACACCTTATTTCATTATTTTTAAACATACAATCACCGATACATTATATGTATTATCAATGATGAATTATGAATATCAAACGATTCTTTGTACCATTGGGGACTGTCCCCAATGGTACGACAACTTTCTATTAAATTCTTGCGTTTCAACGCAATTTTCTAGCAGTTTGATATTTATACTTTATTATTTAGGCTGTTGATGGTAAAATAATTAGAAAAGCTATTGACTTTTACCATAATACTATTATTGATTTTAAGTGTTCAAAATGCAATAATGAGTACACCGAGTTATTTACTGACCACATTAACCAAAACTATCAGCCGCTTGATGTTAACAACGATGGGATAGTTAACGCAAAGGATTATGCTTATCTGATCAGAAAATATTAAAGGTCTTAACAGTTCAACTGATAAGATATAGTGCAGCAAAAACGAAGGAAGCCGCAAAAGCGACTTCCTTCGTTTTTTATAATTGCCATCTACAGCCCTTGGAGCGGGCGCCAGACACTTTTGTCTCGCAAGCTCGACATTTCCCCTAACAGGGGAATAACCCGAAATTCTTAATTCTTCACTCTTAACTCTTCACTAACAAAAACTCCCTTCGCATTTGCGAAGGGAGTTTTTGTTAGTCTTTTGTTTGGGTTTCGCCGTGGGCGTCGGCGTATTCCTTTAAGAAGTCAACAAAGTCCTGTGAACGAATGTTTTCAACTCTTCTATATTTGAAGGTCTCTTTTTCGTCAACCTCTTTGCCGTTTTCTTCAACGAGGGTTAATGTAAGATTATCGCCGTGAACGGAATACTTATAAACAACGCTGCTTCCTGCTGTTGCAGGATTTGTAAGAGTCAGCTTTGATGAATCTGCAAAATAATTTGCGCTGTAGCTGAAAGAGGAGATATAGCTGTCATAAGATCCGTCTTCTTTGAATTCATAGGCGGTAAGGTCTTTATCACCCTGCCATTTTCCGACTAACTGAACCTGATTTGAAGTGAAGATATCGCCAACCATCTGTTTTGGTGATTCCTTATTTACTCCGCAGTAGATTGCAGTCGGAATAAGAATCAGAAGTAAAACAGCAACAACAATGATAATTATTACTTGTTTTTTGTTTAATTTTTTAAAATTAATATTCATTATTACTTCAATCCCTTTTTCTTTAGAAGTTTTTCTATCTTATCAGAGTTATCAAGAAGAGTTGCAACAGATAAATCATGATTGATTGTGTCGAGGAAGTATGCAAGATATTTTGAAAGGTCAACGCTCTGATACCAGTCTCTTGAAAGGAGCTCGGGTGACTGATAAATTCCGTTTGTTGTAAATACCTTTTCAAAAATACCGTCTTCATGTGCTTTATCAAAGATTTCAAGACCGTTGCAGAAAAGACCAAATGCCGTGCAAACAAAAATTCTCCCAGCTTTGAGTTCTTTAAGCTTGCTTGCAACATCAAGCATACTTTCGCCTGAGGAAATCATATCATCTACAATAATAATATCTTTTCCCTCAACGCTCTCACCGAGATACTGATGGTCAACAATTGGGTTTCTTCCGTTAACAACTCTTGTGTAGTCCCTTCTCTTATAGAACATACCGAGGTTAACTCCAAGCTTTGTTGCAAAGTAAATACATCTGTGTAATGCGCCCTCATCAGGAGAAATAATCATAAGATGATCCGGGTCGATAATAAGATCGTCAACTGTATTAACAACAGCTTTAATCTGCTGATATGACGGCATAACATTTTCAAATGACTTATGAGGAATAGAGTTCTGAACTCTCTGATCGTGTGCATCAAAAGTTATGATATTCTCAACACCGAGAGATGTCAATTCCTGAAGAGCCATAGCGCAGTCAAGAGATTCGCGAGAAGCTCTTTTATGCTGTCTGCCTTCATAGAGCATTGGCATAATAACGTTTATTCTCTTTGCCTTGCTTGACGCTGCAGAAATAACTCTTTTTAAATCTGAAAAATGGTCATCTGGAGATTTCATTGTCTGCATTCCGTACATATTATATGTAACAGAATAGTTGAAGCAGTCGCAGATGATATATAAATCATATCCTCTGATGCTTTCGTTAATAACGGCTTTACCTTCACCGCTTCCAAAGCGCGCAATAGTTGATTTAATAATATAAGTGTCGCGCTGATAACCGTAAAAAGCTATTGTGTTTTTATGATCTTCTGCCTGTTCCTTACGCCAGTTGACAATATAGTTGTCAATTTTCTCAGCAAGTTTTTCGCAACCAGGAAGCGCAATGATACCGAGCGGTCCGTATGGAATAGTCTGAACATCAAGTGCTGTTATTCTTGGCATAGTTAAATCTCCTCTCTTTTCTCTGCCTTGGTTATTTTATATAATACAACAAATAACGTCAAATTTAAACAGTATTATTCAAATTTAGAGTTAAATGTTTTCAACCTTATTTTCTCTTTCTTTAGAGAGTTTCAACAAATCTGACAGTTTAGTTTTCTTATAAAGAATTATAAAAATCAAAACGATGATAGCAGCTGCAGAAACGGCAAATCCGATTTTTGTTCCTTTAGGAGTATATTTAAAGCTAACCTTGTGTTTGCCCTGCTTAATGAAAGCGCAAAGCTGTGAATCTCCGAGCTTTATCGGTTTTGCCTTAATGCCGTCAATATAAATGCTCCAACCCTCGTCAAAGGGGATTGAGGTATAGATATATCCATCATAGCCGGCGTTGATATTTCCTTCAATCTCAGTTGAGCTGAAAGATGTTATATCAAGCGCACCGAGAGATAATAGCTCATACGCTGAATCAAGTACTGCTTTATCTACGCTGTATGAATATATTTCAAAATAAGAACTATCTGAATCAGTTCCCGAAATGGAAAGTGACGCGGTTATCTTTTCACCTTTTTTATGACTTCCGAGGTCAATTATATACGGCTCGTCAATATTCTGATACTTCGTATCTTCTCCGTGGTTCCAGTCATAATTAACATTTTCAATAACAGGAGAGGTTAAGTAAACGTAAACATTACCGTCGATTTTAGGAGTTAAAGTAACATCTATTGTTCCGCTGGGCTCATCCGCGCTGTCTGCAGTATAAAAATATGTTCCGTTTTCGGTAACTTCATCACCTGAACAGCCTTCATAATTTGTTGAAGTATAATCTGCGGGAATAAATATATCGCTAACCCCTGCAGCTCTGTCGATAAAGTCTTCCTGAACTTCAAATGGATTTCCTTCTTCATTTATCCAGTCAGAGATGCCCGAAGCGGTTTCAAATGCAATCGGAAGATAGTACTTGTTTTCAAAAACCGCAGTTTTATTGTCTTTGGTTGTATAAATCTTCTTATAGAAAGCATCTGAAGGCTCAATTTCATTTTCGTTTTGCATGATGTATTTCAGTGCAAACATCATATTATAAATTGGAGTCTGAGTGTTATAGGTGTATGAATTTATTCTGTTTCCTGCAAGACCTAAGTTAAACTGTGTTTTTGAATATGACTCATACGCCATTGAAGAAAATTCACTCATACCGCGGTATCCGTATAGACAGGGGTCCATTCTTGTATCAAGGTAACAAAGCTCACTGCGGTAGAAGGATTTATCCTTTTTATAGGTGTAGTCAATAGCTTCTCTATAGGAATCATAGTTTTCAACATAATCATTCTGCTTTTGAGTGAAAACATAGGACGAGGTGTCGGCTATGATAACTTCACTGAATGTTATAGCAATAATTGTTACGCCTATGAGAAGATTGCTAAGCTTGTTATTTTTAATGAGCATCAATGTGCCTGTCCAGATAATAACAAACGCAAGAGTTATATAAACGGTTGAATCGTTGAATTTTTCTGTAGGAAATTTCTCAAATAATACGAGTGCTGCAACCCAGAGTATTCCCGATAGAACAATGTCCCTGTATTCAATAGTTCTGAACTTTTTAAGACCTTTAAATGCGATAACAAGAAGAACGAATGAATACATATATGAAAATCTGTACGGCAAGTCATTCGGAAAATGAAAAGCGTGCCAGATAAAGTTTGTGTAATTGGTGTCAAAGCTGACTAAAAGGAATATCAAAAGGAAAATATAAACTGCTTTTTCCTTGAGTCTGATATCCTTGTTCATCAGATAGAGCGGAAGAAGAATTATGGTAAGCGTTCCGCAGTAGATATTCGGAAGAACATCATTTCCCGATGATCTGATAGTTGTTTCAAGTCCTGCAAGATGCGAGGTTAAGAAATTGAAAATGTCAAAATATGATTCAAACTGAGTAGGGAAGGTATCCGTTGTTGCAGAGCACTGCTGAAGAATCATATAAACGGGAATGAGCATAAAAGCGCAAAGCGCACCGCAGAAAAGAGATGAAAGCGCAAAATATATTCCTCTGTTAACAAATCTGTTTTCAAAAAACTTCTTAAAAGCTGATTGCTTCTGATCGGATATAATAACCTTTTTAGACGTAATTTTAGCCGATAAAACAAAGTAAGCGAGAAAATAAATAACTGAGAATATACATGCCATATATCCCATATAGTAGCTACTGAAAAGAAGAACTGAAAGAGAAACAATATAGCAAAGAGGCTTTTTTTCATCAATGATTTTTTCAATACCAAGAACAATTATCGGGAAAAGGTACATAGCGTCAATCCACATTATGTTCCAGTAGTAAGCAAGAAAATATCCGCAAAAAGCATAGAATACGCCGAATGCCGCCGAAACATATGAATGACCCTTTTGAGAATGCTTAAGATATATTGCAAAAGAGCCTGCGCTGAGAATTCCTTTTATTGCAACGAGCGATGTTATTGCAAAGGATATTTCTTTTCTGTCGAACAAAAAGACTAAAAACGACAGTGGAGAGGAAAGATAGTTGAAATAGTTTCCCAGAAAACTTGAGCCACCGCCTGAGACCCAGGAGTATAAAAAGCTTTCGTGATTAATAACCCTATCGTAAAACTCACAGAAAAGCGGACCGTACTGATGATATAAATCCATTCTCATAACAGTGAAGTTACCGAAGGGGAACATTCTTGAAACAAGAAAAACAAACGAAATGCAAAGTGTTGCAAGACCCATTGATAAAACAATAAATCTATTATTCCAGAATAGCTTATAAAGTTTTCCGTTTTTGTTGTTTATCGGATTTGACCTGCAATCAAAAACGATTAGCCTCTGAAAATAATAATTAAAGAAGTATAGCGCAAAAGCGCTTACAAAATAAACAAGCGCTTCATCCGTTTCCTCGATAGAGCTGAAAACAAAATCAGATATTTTAAAAAAACCGAGGTCAACGGCAATATTCAAAATATAGAAAAGTATCTGTTTCAAAAGTGAGCCGTTTTGAGAGTGGCTGAAAACATATTTTTTATTGAGAAAAAACAAAACAGCTGCTCCGACTGCAAAAGAAATACCAACGCTTACAGCGGGATTTACTGAAAATGCAATCTTCAACAACTGTTTTAAAAAAACAAACAGCATAGAAACAGCGAAGAAACAGACGGAATAATTAACTGTTTCTCCGTTGAATAATTTGCTGCTTGTTGGTTTTTTGTTTGATAATGTTATATTCATAATAGCACCTAATACTTTTAAGTCTTAATTATAATAACATATGATATTTAACACTTCAATTAAAACAGAGCAATTTTAACCTCTTTGTAATATTTGTCCGAGCAAAAACATAATGTTTATCGAAGGTGATTCTTTGAGTGAGCTTGAATACATACTTTCTTTTATGAATGATGATTTGAAAACAGTATTTTCACTTCTTGACAAAAATATTCATATCAGGATAAACGAAATAAGAGTCAGAAAAGAGAATTATCTCGTTATTGTAATTAAAAACACCTCCTATTTTATTGACTATAACGGTGATATATACGACTATCCCTCAAATAACTGCGTTTTTATTAATAAAGATGTTTTTGATGAAATGTATCTTTCCTTTTGCAGTTATTCCGTCTATAGTAACGCTGAGAACATTAAAAATGGTTTTATAACACTTCAAAACGGCTCAAGAATCGGTATTGCGGGAAGCGCTGTATATGAAAACGAGAAATTATTATCTGTTAAGGATTTAACTTCAATGAATGTAAGAATATCAAAGGACGTTAAAAACTGCTCCGACAGTATTTTGAGTTTTCTGTATGTTAATTCATTTCCGAGTATTATTGTTGCAGGAAAACCGAACAGCGGTAAAACAACGCTTTTAAGAGATATTGCAAGACAACTTTCCTCGGGTTTCAATCATAACTACTCAAAAATTGCAGTTATTGATGAAAGAGGCGAGATTTGTGGAAAAAGAGGAGATAAAAGCCTTCTTGATATAGGAATAAACACAGATGTTTTAACTGCCTTTTCAAAAGCCAAAGGGATTGAAATAGCAACAAGAACACTTTCTCCGCAAATGATTATATGTGATGAAGTTTCAACTATTGAAGAGGTTAGTTCAATACTGTATGCTTTCTCATCGGGAATTAAATTTGCGCTTTCGGTTCATATAAGCTCAAGAGAGGATTTGTTGTACAAACCGATTATTAAAACGCTTTTGGATACGCGGGAATTTTCATACATTGTTTTACTCGAAAACTATACATATAAAGCTGAAATAATTGATGCCGGAGAGATATATGATGAAATATGCAGGAATGATAATCCTGATAATATCAACAACTGCAGCAGGGGCTCATTTGTGTGATAAATCAAAGAAAAGAATAATTATTTGCAACGAACTTATTTCTTTTTGCAACAGCCTTTTGATTGATCTTGATTACAGGGTAACACCTGCAAAAGAGCTTGTTGAAAGCGCACTTTCAAGTGAAAACATAAGACATCTAAATTTTATTTCATCAGAAAATATTCTGAATAAAAAACAGATTAATTCATTATTATCTGAAAATGAAAATAATGAAATATCACAGTTTATGTATTCGCTTGGAAAGACTGATCTGAAAACACAGAGAAAGATGATTGAAAACTTTAAGGAATTAATAAAAAACTCAAGAAATAAATATTCTGAAAAGCATAAAAGGGATTCAAAACTATATCTTTCATTTGGAATGTTTTTCGGAATAGTTTTTTCTTTGATATGGAGCTGAAGAAAATGGATGTTGGATTTATTTTTAAAATCGGAGCAATAGGAATAATTATTGCAGTATTAAACACATTGCTTATTCGCTCAGGGAGAGAAGACCAGGCAATGCTGACAACACTTGCAGGTGTTGTAGTTGTTCTTATGATGATTATTCCGAAAATCAGTGAGCTATTTAATTCAGTTCGTAGTTTGTTTGATTTATAATGATTAAATTTATTGGGATTTCGATATGCGTATTATTCTGTTCGCTTATGCTAAAAGAAACAAACCGACAGATAGCATTAATTCTTTCTATTTTAGGCTCAGCAGTTCTTTTTTTAACTGCTGCAGGGGAGCTTTCAAAAATCGTTAACTCTGTTCTATCTTTTTCCGAGGTTTCTTCATCAGTTCTGAATTATTCAAAACTGATGCTGAAAATACTCGGAATAACGCTGATAACTCAGATAGTATGTGATATATGCAGAGATAACGGAGAAAATGCGCTCGCTTCAATGACGGGACTTGTTGCAAAAATCCTTATTATTTCGTTGATACTACCACTTTTTGAAACGGTTATTAAAATTGTCGGCGGGTTGGTTAAATGAAAAGATTTATAATTTTTCTTATAGCTTTTATTGCTATTCCTGTTTGTGTATATGCACAAGAAACAAACGATTATGAAGAATATCTTTCGGGTTATGATTTTTCTTTTTTTAAGGAAGAGCTTGGAAATGAAACATATGACTTTTTAAAGGAAATAGGTGTTGAGGATTTTGATTTTAACAGCATTTCTTCTCTTTCGTTTGAAGATTCATTAAATATCCTTAAAGAAATTATTTCGGGCAAAATTAAATCACCGATGAAAAGTGCTGTTTCAATACTGGCATTTATTCTTTTGTCTTCATTGTTTCGGAGCATTAAGGCGGATTCATCAGAAGATCTGAACGGGGTTTATTCAACATGTTCAGCGCTGATTATTTCGGTTATTCTTGTTGCTCAGATGAGTCCTGCAATAAGTCTTGCTTCTTCATCAATAAAGCTTGCAGGTAATTTTATTTTTGCATTTGTTCCGGTGTTTTGTGCAATCGTTGCTTCATCGGGAGGAATAACAACGAGCTTTTCTACTAATTCAATGCTGATGATTTTGTCACAGGGCTTAACATTTATATCAGCAAATGTTTTTACGCCTCTTGCTAACTGTTTTCTTGCAATAGGTATTTGTTCATCTCTGAGAAGTGAGCTTAATCTCGGAGGACTTATTTCAACAATGAAAAAATGGATAACAAGTCTAATTTCGGTTATCAGTGCGCTATTTGTTAGTATTCTTTCGATTAAAACGAATGTTTCTGCAAGAGCGGATATGCTTGGAATTAGGTCTGTTAGATTTGTTATTAACTCCGTTGTTCCGATAATCGGAGGTTCAATAAGTGAAGGACTTCTTTCAATACAAAACTATTCGTCATTGATTAAAAGCAGTGTCGGAATTGTTGGCATAATTGCAATAGCACTTGTTTTTTTGCCTGCAATAATTGAAATTTCGCTTTGGCGTTTTATGCTTTCTGTTTGTTCGCTTGTATCTGAAATGTTTGGTGATAACAATGTTTCTGACGCAATAAATGCGTTTAAAGAAACTTCACTTATAATAAATGTTGTCTTAATTCTTTCAATGGTAACAACAGTTATCTCATTCGGAATACTTATTGCTACTAGGAGTTCATAATGGATTTTTTTAAACAGTGGAGCTTCTGCGTATGCTTAACGCTGATAATATCGGTTGTTTTTTCAGTTCTTTCCCCGAGCGGTGAAATGAAAAGGTTTTATAAAATAACAATTGCTGTTTTTATATTTATCTCCTTCATTTATCCGCTTAAAGATTTTGATACAAAAGACATAAATATTAATTCGGGTCAACAGATATTTGAAATAAACGAGAACTCAAATAAAGGCTATGAAAACGAAATCAACAGGAAAATTAAAGATTTTCTTAAAAGTAAAAAAATTCCTGCTAATGTTTCAAGTGAAGTAAGTTTTAATCTTGAAAATTCAGAAATTGAAATAAAAGATGTGGTCATAACAATACCCGATGGGTTTAATAAAGATGATGTTAAAAGTCTTGTTTTTGATGAAATGGGAATAAATTCAAAGGTGATCTGCATTGGCGAATAATATAAAGGATTTAATGGAGAGAGTTAAAAAATCGGATAAAAAACTTAAAATAATAATGATTGCAGGACTAATAGGAGTTTTGTTGATAATGTTGAGTGATATGCCGATTTTTCACTCAACCTCTCAAAAAAATGATAGTTATGATTATTCATATGATGAATATGTAATATCCCTTGAAGATAAATGCGAAAAACTCATTGAGTCAATAGACGGAGCAGGGGAATGCCAGGTTATGATAACGCTGAAAAACACAAAGGAATCTGTTTATGCAAGAAATAGCGAAGAAAACCAGAATGACAGTTCTTTTTCAAATTCTTATGAATATGTATTATATAAAGGAGAAGACGGAGAAACGCCCGTTTTGATTAAACAGTATTTCCCTCAGGTGATGGGCGTTGCTGTTGTTTGCAGCGGTGCAGGAAATACAGCGGTGAAAGAAAACATCATTCGCTGTTTGAGTTCGGTTTTTGATATTTCCTCATCAAAAATCAGCGTTTCAAAATCAAAATAAAAAGGTGATTTTATGGATGAAAACTTAAAAGCTAAAGAAAAAAAGCGTAGCAAAAATGCAAAGAATAAGCCGATTTTAACTGAGGAGCAGATTAAGAAGCGTAAAGCCTCAAGAACTAAATTTGCCGCTGCTTCCTTTGTTTTGCTGTTAGCTGTTGGGATACTCGGAAATTGGTATTATCAGAACACAGATTTAAGTGCAAATATTCAGCCTTTAATTGATTCTTCGGGAACGAAAACTCTTGGAGAAGCTCAGTTTGTCGGAGCCTCTGTTGAAGCAGAGGAAAAGGACGAAAACGAGTATTTTTCATCAGCAAGACTTGAGCGGCAAAAAGCTCGTGATGAAGCTCTTGAAAAGCTTCAGAAAGTTATTGATTCTCAACAGGAAAACACCAAAGCGAAAAGTGAAGCAAGTAAGGATATTGCGAGGATTTCCGATAACATTTCTGCTGAAAACAAAATTGAAACATTAGTCTGTTCAAAAGGCGTTGATAATTGTCTTGCGGTAATCAGTAATGACTCAGAGCATGTTGATATTATAGTTGATTGTGAGGAGCTTACTGACACATTGATTATGCAGATTAAAGATATCGCAATGCAGCAGATTAAATGTTCATTTGAAGATGTTTCTATTATTCAGTCTAAGTAATAATAAATTAATAAATTTAGTATTGTATATTTATTCGCCTTATGCTATAATACCTAAGAATTAATTTTGGAGGCGGAAATATTTATGGAAGTCACAACATCAAATGAAAAAGGTAATCTTGTTATTTCCGAGGAAGTAATCTCGTCAATTGCAATTAATGCTGCAAAGGATGTTGAGGGGGTTAGTTCTTTTTCAAACAGACCCGTTGATGTTTTTAGCACAATTAAAAGCGGAAGCTTAAAAGTTATGAGCCCGGTCAGAATATACCAGAACGGTGAAGATATTAATGTCAGCATTTATCTTAATATTGAACCCAATAAAAAGATAAAATCTGTTGCACAGAATGTTCAACAAAACGTTAAAGAATCAATTCAGAATATGACAGGAAGACTTGTTTCAAAGGTTAATGTTATTATTGCAGGAATTGATTTTGAAGAGTCTGCCGGCTCAAATGTACCTAACGAAACTGAAAATTAATTTTTAAATGCCGGCTGCTCTGAGTATCAGTCGGCTTTTTTGGAGTTAGAAATGAACAGATATAAGCAAAGAGAACAAGCGTTCGCACTGATTTTTCAGTCATTATTTACTGAAAGCTCTCCTGAAGAGATAATTGAAACAGCTCTTGAGGAGGAAACTGCTATTGGCGATTACTCAAAAGAATTATTCTTAGGAGTATGTGAAAAGAAAGAAAAACTTGATGAAATTATTTCAGAACATTCAACTGGCTGGAAGTTGAGCAGAATTTCTAAAGTTAATATTTCAATTCTTAGACTTGCCGTATATGAAATAAGCTATGTTGAGGATGTTCCTGATTCTGTTGCAATAAACGAAGCTGTTGAACTTGCCAAGAAGTATTCTACTAAAGAAGACGCCGGATTTGTTAACGGAATTCTCGGAGCATATACAAGGAGCTTGATTTAATGTTTGCAGGTTTTGATACAAGCAACTATACAACTTCTTTGGCAATTTTCGAAAACGAAAAAATCGAGAATAAGAAAATAATGCTCAGAGTTAAAAGCGGCGAGAGAGGTCTAAGGCAAAGCGACGCAGTATATCAGCATACAGTTAATATTCCTGAACTGATTAGCGAACTTGATTTTTCTAATCTTGAAGCAGTCGGCGTTAGCGTGAGACCAAGAAATACGCAAGGCAGTTATATGCCATGTTTTTTGGTCGGCAGAGATAATGCACTGGCACTTGCAAAAGGCGCAGGCGTCAAGATATATGAAACATCTCACCAGGTAGGTCATATATTAGCTGCGTTGTATTCGTGCGATAAGGTTGATTTAATAAAAAGAGAATTTATTGCATTTCATTTAAGCGGCGGAACAACAGAGGCGCTTTTAGTTAAGCCTGATAAGAACGATATTATTAAAACTGAAATTGTTTCAGAAAGTCTTGATTTAAAGGCTGGACAGGCTGTTGACAGAACCGGAGTTCTTCTCGGAATGAATTTTCCCTGCGGTAAAGAGCTTGATGAATTATCAAAGATTAGTTCTGCAGATTTCAGAATAAAGCCTACCATAATTAATGGTAATTGCTCAATGAGCGGAGTTGAAAATAAAGTTAAGCAGATGATAGAAAGAAATAAAGCTAAAGAGGATATTGCAAAATTTGCTCTGAGCTTTATTTCAGAAACTGTTTTATCAATGCTTGATATTATTATTGAAAAATACGGAGATTTACCCATTGTTTTTTCAGGAGGTGTTTCCTCTAATTCACTTCTCAGAAAAACGGTATTAAATAAATACGATGCATATTTTGCAGAGCCTGAGTTTTCGCTCGATAATGCGGCAGGGCTTGCGTTATATGCAAAGCTAAAGAGCGAAGAAATATGAATGTTTTAACTGTTTCACAAGTTAATACCTACATTAAAGCGTTGCTCGATGAGATTCCTCCGATAAAAAATATTTATATTACGGGGGAGATTTCAAACTTTAAGCACTATCCGAGCGGTCATATGTATTTTACGCTTAAAGACAGTAAGTCACAGCTTAAATGCGTTATGTTTTCATCGGATAACTATAAAATAAAATTCAACCCTGAAAATGGAATTAAGGTTATCTGTTTCGGGCAGATCGGCGTTTATGAGCGAGACGGAGTGTATCAGCTTTATGTCAGAGATATGCAGGTTGAGGGTATCGGCTCTCTGACAATTGCTTTTGAACAACTCAAAGAAAAGCTTGAAAAAGAGGGTTTGTTTTCCGAGACTAATAAAAAGCCAATTCCAAAGTATCCGAAAAAAATCGGAGTTGCAACTTCAAATATGGGCGCTGCAGTTGAGGATATAAAAAATATTCTTTCACGTCGCTTTCCTCTTTGTGAAGTTGTTGTTGTTCCAACAGTTGTTCAGGGTGAAAGCGCTCCGAATGACATTGTTAAATCAATAAGATTTCTGGACTCAATGGAGGATATTGATACAATAATTGTCGGCAGAGGCGGCGGCTCTATTGAAGATTTATGGGCTTTTAATACCGAAGAAGTTGCAAGAGCAGTTTTTAATTGTTCTAAGCCTGTTATTTCTGCAGTGGGTCACGAAACGGACTACACTATTTGCGATTTTGTTGCTGATTTACGTGCGCCGACTCCAAGCGCTGCTGCAGAGCTTGCTGTTCCGAATATTGAAAATGAAAGACTGATGATTGAGAATTTCGGAGCGGCTATTGAAACTTCTGTAAACTACATTGTTGAAAAAAAAGAAGAAAAGCTGAACAACATTAAAAATAACAGTATTCTTTCAGATTCAGATTCATTTTTCAAAAGCATTGAAGAGAACGTCGGCAATACTTTTGATAAGATAATTAATTCTTTCAAAAACATACTTCTCATAAAAGAAAACGAATTAAAGGGTACTGCTAACGCACTGAATGCTCTAAGTCCGCTTGCAGTTCTTGGAAGAGGATATTCAATAACGAGCAAAAACGGAGTTGTTGTTAAAAGAGTTTCGGATGTTAATATAAACGATGAAATAAAAGTAATTCTCAGCGGCGGTAATGTTAAAGCCGTTATTAAAGAGGTAACAGAAAATGAGTGATATGACATATGAACAGGCTATAAAAAGACTTGATGAAATTGTTTTCCTTCTTGAAAAAAATGAAATTGAGCTTGATGAATCTCTTTCACTGTTTGAAGAGGGAACTAAACTCACAGCATTTTGTACTAAAAAATTAAATGAAGCAAAACAAAAAATTTCCGAGATTGAAAAGGATTGATAAATATGTACACACCTGAAATGAAAAAAACGATGAATGAATATGTTAATATCGTTAATGAAGCTATTTTGGATAGCCTTCCTACAACTGATGAAGGTCAGAGGGAAGTTATAAGAGCGATGCGCTATTCACTTGCTAACGGAGGAAAAAGACTTCGCCCAGTTCTTGTTCTTGAATTCTGTAAAATGTGCGGTGGAGATTACAGAAAAGCAATTCCGCTTGCTTGTGCAATTGAATATATTCATACCTATTCTTTAATTCACGATGACCTTCCCTGTATGGATGACGATGATATGAGAAGGGGCGCTCCTTCCTGTCATGTTGTTTTCGGACAGGCTACTGCTCTTCTTGCAGGTGATGCACTTTTAACTCACGCATTCGAGCTTATAGCAGACAGCGACATCAGCGATGATAAAAAAGCTAAGGCGGTAAGTCTTCTTGCTCAGAATGCAGGAGTCGGCGGAATGATTGGCGGACAGGCTCTTGATCTTAAGTATGAAAATATGGATACTTCCGTTACTGATATTCTGACAATTCATAAGCTTAAAACAGGTGCGCTTATCTCTGCTGCCTGCATACTTGGTTGTATTGCTGCAGGCGCTGATGATAAACAGATAGAGGCTGCTTCAAGATACGCTTACTATCTCGGACTTGCATTTCAGATTAAAGACGATCTTCTTGATATCGAGGGAGATGAAGAAGAACTCGGAAAGCCTGTTGGCTCCGATGCTAAGAATGAAAAAACAACATATGTTACTCTTGTTGGAGAAAAGAAGGCAAATAAGGATGTCAGAAAGCTGACAGCTTGCGCAATTAATCAGCTTGAAATATTCCCGAATAAAGATTTTATTATTCTTCTTTCAGATTATCTTATTTCAAGAAACAACTAAAACAAAAGACTACAAGATGAAAAGAGGTGGGCTGATGCTTGAGAATATTAATTCTCCGAAGGATATTAAGTCATTGAGTATTGATGAACTTGAAGTTCTTTGTTCGGAAATAAGAAATTATATGATTGATTCTGTTTCAAAGACAGGTGGGCATTTGGCTTCCAACCTCGGTGTTGTTGAACTGACTGTTGCTCTTCATAAGGTCTTTAATTCACCGAACGATCAGATTGTTTTTGATGTTGGTCATCAATGTTATACTCATAAAATACTAACCGGAAGAAAAGATTCATTTTCAACTCTCAGACAGGAAGACGGTATCAGCGGATTTACAAGAAGATGCGAAAGCGAACACGATATTTTTTCTTCGGGTCATTCTTCAACCTCCATATCTTCTGCAATCGGTCTTGCTAAAGCAAAAGCCCTTAAAGGTGATAAAGGAAAGGTTATTGCTGTTATCGGTGACGGTGCTTTAACAGGTGGACTTGCATATGAAGCTCTGAACAACTCAGGTAATGAAAATAGCAATCTAATCGTTATTCTTAATGATAACGATATGTCAATAAGCAAAAATGTCGGTTCAGTTGCAAGAAATCTGACAACTATTAGAACTTCACCAAAGTATTTCAGATTCAAATCAAAGATGAGCCGTGTGCTCGCAAAACTTCCGCTAATCGGAACAAAACTGACAACATTTTTTACAGTAATCAATCAGAAACTCAGAAAAAGGATTTATAAAAACACTTTTTTTGAAGACCTTGGTTTCAGATATTACGGACCTATTGACGGTCATGACCTGGATGCGCTTATTGACGCTCTCAATGTTGCAAAAGAGCATAACCATTCTGTTTTGTTACATATAAACACTGTTAAGGGCAAGGGTTATGAATTTGCTGAGCAAAATCCATCAAAATTCCACGGTATCGGAAAGTTTGATATAAATACAGGTGAGCCGATAAGCGCAAGCAAGAACTTTTCATCAGTATTTGGTGATTCTCTAATTCATCTTGCTGATAATGATTTCAGATTTTGTGCGGTTACTGCTGCAATGGCGTCCGGAACAGGGCTGAGTGAATTTGCCGAAAAATATCCTAAAAGGTTTTTTGATGTCGGAATTGCAGAGCAGCATGCTGTAACATTTTCAGCAGGTCTTGCGAGAAACGGACTTCTTCCTGTGTTTGCTGTTTATTCAACCTTCCTTCAGCGTTCCTATGATCAGCTGATTCACGATATTGCTATGCAGAATCTGAAAGTAATATTTGCTATTGACAGAGCGGGCTTTGTGGGAGAAGACGGCGAAAGCCATCAGGGACTTTTTGATACTGCATATTTAATGAGTGTTCCGAATTTAACAGTTTTTGCTCCAACTTATTACGATGAACTCTCATCAATGTTTTATCAGGCGGCTTATAAAGAAAAAAATGCGGTTGCAATAAGATATCCTCGCGGCAGCGAAGGTGAAAAACCGGAGGGATATCAATATAATAAGGAAAACTATAATGTTTTCGGCGATAAAAAAAGCGCAAAAAATGTAATTATAACGTATTCACGAGAATTTTGTGAATGCTATAAAGCTTATGAAAAGCTAATTGAAGAACATAAAGAGAATGTCTGTCTGATTAAACTTAACAGAATTAAACCCATTGATGAAACAGTTATAGAACACCTGAAAAATGCAAAGAAAATTGTTTTTGCAGAAGAGGGAATAAAAAACGGCGGAGTAGGGGAATGCTTTGCTTCTCTTCTTGAAGAAAAGCAAGTAAAAGCCGAGTTTGTTCATATTGCCGTTGATGGCTTTGTTAAGCAGGCGAGCGTTAGCTCACAGATAAAGAAATATCACCTTGATTGTGATTCAATTGTTGAAGAGGTACTAAAATAAATGGCTGAAAAAATCAGACTTGATGTTGCTGTTTTTGAAGGTGGCTTTGCTCCTTCAAGAGAAAAAGCAAAGGCAATTATTATGGCAGGTCAGGTTTATGTCAACAACCAAAAGGCTGAAAAGGCAGGCATGACTATTTCAACCGACGATAAACTTGAAGTCAGAAGCAACTCACTGAAATATGTTTCCCGAGGCGGTCTGAAACTCGAAAAGGCAATGAAAGAGTTTCCTATTGTTCTTCAGGGAAAAATATGTATGGATGTTGGGGCTTCAACAGGCGGATTTACTGATTGTATGCTTCAAAACGGAGCAACAAAAGTTTATAGCATTGATGTTGGCTACGGTCAGCTTGCATGGAAACTGCGTACTGATGAGCGGGTAGTTAATCTTGAGAGAACTAATTTCAGATATGTAACCGGTGAACAGGTTAAGGATGTTATTGATTTTGCAAGCGTTGATGTTTCTTTTATTTCGCTAAAACATATTCTTCCTGTTTTGCATAATTTGATGGGCGAGAGCGCAAGCGCAGTTTGTCTTATTAAACCTCAGTTTGAAGCGGGAAAAGAAAAGGTTGGAAAAAAAGGTGTTGTACGTGATAAGAACGTTCACCTTGAAGTTGTTGAAAATGTTCTTGATATGTGCATTTTAAATGGATTTTCCGTTAAAGGACTCAGCTTTTCGCCGATAAAAGGTCCCGAAGGTAATATTGAATATTTAGTTTATATTGAAAAAAACGATGAAAAACAAATTGATTCATCTATTAATACAAAAGAGATTGTTAATCTTTCTCACAGCGAACTGGATAAGTGATTAAGCTATGAAAATTTCTGTTTTTTCAAATTTAAGACGTGATGATGTATATAATATTGCAAAGAATACAGTTGATGTTCTTTCACAGTTCTGTGATGAAGTTTATATTAGCGAAAAATTTAAAGATATTTTTAATGCAGATGTAAGCTTTGTTCCTAAAGACAGGATGATGGAGCTCTGCGATCTTGCAATAGCCATCGGTGGCGACGGAACAACGCTAAAAATTGCTAAGCTTGCTTCTTTCTATAACAAGATGGTACTTGGAATTAATGCAGGAAGACTTGGTTTTATGAGCGGCATTGAAAAAGATGAACTCGAGCTTTTGAATTGTCTTAATAGCGGCGAATTTGATATCGATGAACGAATGATGATAAAAGCCTGCGTATATAAAAATGAAAAGCTACTTTCTGAGCATCATTGTCTTAATGATGCGGTTATAACGAGGGGCTCGCTTGCAAGACTGATTGATATAAGCGTTTTATGTGAAGGAAGAAACGTAACAAAAACAAGGGCTGACGGTATGATTATTTCAACTCCGACAGGCTCAACTGCATACTCAATGGCAGCCGGAGGTCCTGTTCTGAGTCCGGATAATTCCTGTTTTGTTGTAACTCCTATTTGTCCGCATTCATTACTGAACAGAAGCGTTGTTTTTTCAATGGATAAAGAGCTTGAGCTCCACATAGAAAGCGACGTATTTAACAACTCGTTTTTAGCTATTGACGGAAAGGAATCAATTCCGATTGATAATGAAAGCAGAATTGTTATCTCTAAATCAGAACACAGAGCAAAACTAATAAAAATTAAACCTGATAATTTCTATGAAATTCTTAATAAAAAGATAATTGAAAGGCGATAACGATATGAAAAAACGCAGACAGGCAAAAATCATTGAAATTATTTCTGCAAATGAGATTGAAACACAGGAAGAGCTGCAGGCACTTCTTATTGAATACGGATTTGAAGTTACCCAGGCTACTATATCACGAGATATAAAAGAATTGCGCCTTGTTAAAGAGTTATCTGCCAAGGGGAAATACTATTATTCAACAGGTAAGAGAAGTAATGAAAACGCTCAAAGGCGTGCTGGCGGAATTTTTAACGAATCAATAATCAGCATTGAATATGCTATGAATATTGTTGTTATTAAGTGTTTTGCAGGTATGGCAAATGCAGTTTGTGCTGCTATGGATTCAATGAATATTGAAGAAGTTCTTGGTTCTATTGCAGGTGATGATACAATATTTATTCTTTGCGTTAATGAAGATGCTGCGATGAATTTTACTTATAAACTGAGGAAGATGATTAATGCTTAAAAGCCTGAATATTGAAAATATTGCAGTTATTGAAAAAGCTGACATAGATTTTTCTTCGGGATTCAACGCCCTGACAGGTGAAACAGGAGCAGGTAAATCAATTCTTGTTGATTCAATAAGTGCTGTTCTCGGAGAGAGAACTTCAAAAGAACTTGTCAGAAACGGTGCAGACAGCGCATATGTTTGCGCTTGTTTTGAAGATGTAAATAAAGAAGTTAATAATAAGCTTGACGAATTTGATATTCCGCGTGATGATGATACTCTGATAATTTCAAGAAAGATTTCAGCTCAGGGTAAATCATCCTGTAAAATAAACGGACGCAGCGTTACTGCTTCAATGCTGCGAGAACTTGGAATGCTTCTTGTTAACATCCACGGTCAGCATGATTCTCAGGCTCTTTTGAACTCGGATTATCACTATAGCTTTCTTGATATGACGGGAAACGGCGATGATATTCTTGAGAGATATAAAAAGAGCTTCAGAGAGCTTGTTTCAATCAGAAAAAGGCTTAAAGCCTTAACCGCTGATGCTGACTCAAAAGACAGAGAACTTGAAATACTCGACTATCAGATTAAAGAGATTGAAAGTTCTCAAATAAAAGTTGGAGAAATAGACTCACTTCAAAACAGGAAGAAGATAATTCAGAATTCACAGGAATTGATTTCTGCTATAAATAAAGTTTTGTTATTTGTCAGCGGTGATGATGAAGTTCAGGGCATACAAAGTCTTGCTTCAACAGCTCAAAGTGAAATAAAATCTTTCAGTGATTTTGATGGCGATTTTAAAAAGATTAATGAACTGCTCTTTTCAGTTAATGATATTTCTGAACAGCTTAAAGATATTGCCGAGGAAAAACTGTCATCTGTTGATTTTAGCGAAAACGAGCTTGAAATGATAGAAGAAAGGCTAAACCTTCTCTATAATCTTTGCTCAAAATATGGAAATGATGAGGGTGCAGTTCTTAACTATCTTGAAGAAGCTAAGGAAAGAAAACAGCTTTTTGATAATTCCGAAGAAGAGCTTGAAAAACTTAATCTTGAATATGACGGCTTGTTTGAAAAAACAGTTGAACTTGCAAATGAACTTTCATCCTATAGAAAAGAACTTGCAAAAAAACTTGAGGATGATGTTAAAGAACAGCTCATTTTTCTTGATATGCCGAAGATTGAATTTGTTGTTAATTTTGAAAAAGGCAATCTATCGTCAAACGGATTTGATAAAATTGAGTTTTTGATTTCAACAAATCCGGGCGAGCCACCAAAACCGCTTTCAAAAATAGCGTCTGGCGGTGAGCTTTCGAGAATAATGCTTGCCATCAAGAATATAATTGCGAAAAACGACAGCGTTGGAACTCTTATATTCGATGAAATTGATACAGGAGTCAGCGGACGGGCAAGCAGAAAGATAGGCTTGAAGCTCAAAGAAGTCAGCAATCACACACAGGTTATCTGCGTTACGCATTCGGCTCAGATTGCATCTCTTGCAGATACGCATTTGCTCATAAGCAAGAAATTTGAAAACGAGCGTACATATACAGAGGTTAAATCGCTCAATTTTGAACAGCGAAAGCAAGAGCTTGCAAGAATTATGGGCGGACTTGAAATAACAGAAACTCTGCTTCGCTCAGCAGAGGAACTATTAAATAATTAATCCAGCAATACGGAGGATGAAACTATGGGAGTTTATGAAGAATTAGTTGAAAGAGGGCTTATAGCTCAGGTAACAAATGAAGAAGAAATAAGAACTATGGTAAACAGCGGTAAAGCAAAGTTCTATATCGGCTTTGACTGTACTGCAGACAGCCTTACTGCAGGTCATTTTATGGCTTTAACTCTTATGAAGCGTCTTCAGATGGCGGGAAATCAGCCAATCGCGTTAATCGGCGGCGGAACAACAATGATTGGCGACCCTTCGGGAAGAACTGATATGAGAAAAATGCTCACGAGAGAGGATATAGACCATAACGCAGAGTGCTTTAAAAAGCAGATGGAACGTTTCATTGAATTCGGCGACGGCAAAGCGCAGATGGTTAATAATGCTGACTGGCTATTAAATCTCAACTATGTTGAAGTTTTAAGAGAGGTTGGCGCATGCTTCTCGGTTAATAATATGCTCAGAGCAGAATGCTATAAACAAAGAATGGAAAAGGGCTTATCCTTCTTTGAGTTTAACTATATGATAATGCAGAGCTATGATTTCTATTATCTCTTCCAGAACTATGGCTGCAATATGCAGTTCGGCGGTGATGATCAGTGGAGTAATATGCTTGGTGGAACTGAGCTTATCAGAAAGAAGCTCGGCAAGGATGCTCACGCAATGACAATAACCCTTTTAACTGACTCACAGGGCAGAAAAATGGGCAAAACCGCAGGTAATGCTGTCTGGCTTGACCCTGAAAAAACTTCTCCGTATGATTTCTATCAGTATTGGAGAAACGTTGACGATGCGGATGTTCTTAAATGCATTAAGATGCTGACTTTCCTTCCTCTTGATGAAATCAGAAAAATGGAAAGCTGGGAGGGCAGCGAGCTTAACAGAGCAAAAGAAATCCTTGCATATGAGCTTACTAATCTTGTTCACGGTGAAGAAGAGGCGAATAAGGCTCAGAACGCAGCAAGAGCACTTTTTTCACAGGGAGCAGACGATTTAAATATGCCTTCAACCGTTATTGATGAATCTGAACTTGAAGACGGAAAAATAACTGTTCTTTCTATGATGATTAAAGCAGGGTTAATTAAATCAAACGGCGAGGGCAGAAGACTAATTCAGCAGGGCGGAGTGAGCGTTAACGGCGAAAAGATAACTGATGTATTCACAAGCGTTGATAAAACTCAGCTCATCGAAGGCGTAACCGTTAAAAAAGGAAAGAAAGTTTTCCATAAGTTTACATTATAAATAAAATTTCGGGGAGGGTTATTGCCCTCCCATTGCAATTATTTCATTGGTGATAATATGACTGAAATTGAAAAGAAAATTGAAGATTTAAGGGCACAGCTCCGATATCATTCAGACAGATATTATAATGATGATGCTCCTGAAATTGAGGATTATCAGTATGATATGATGATGAGGGAGCTTAAAGCTCTTGAAGAGAAATATCCTGAATATGATAGTATTGATTCTCCGACAAAGAGAGTTGGCGGTAAGGCTGATAATTCCTTTGAAAGCGTTGAACATACTGTAAGAATGGAATCGTTGCAGGATGCCTTTTCAAAAGAGGAAATCTTTGATTTTGATAAAAGAGTTAATGAAGCTGTCGGAAAAACTCATTATGTTGTTGAACCGAAGATTGACGGACTTTCAGTCAGTCTTGAATATGTTAACGGAGAGTTTTTCAGAGGCTCAACAAGGGGCGATGGAAATATCGGAGAAGACGTCAGCGGAAATCTTAGAGTTATTCACTCCATTCCGTTAAAGCTCAGCAAACCTCTTCCTTATATCGAGGTAAGAGGCGAGGTTTATATGCCAAAAAAGAGCTTTGAAAGAGTTGTTGACCGTCAGCTTTTAAATGATGAAAAGCCTTTTAAAAATCCTCGTAATGCTGCTGCCGGCTCATTAAGACAAAAGGACAGCAAGGTAACTGCATCCAGAGGACTTGATATATTTGTTTTCAATATTCAGCAGATTGAGGGAGAGGAACTGACCTCTCATAAACAGAGCCTTGATTTTCTCAAGGAACTCGGTTTTAAAACCGTTCCTTTCTATGAAAGAGTTGAAAGCATTGAAGAGGCATTCAAATGTGTTGAGAGCATAGGCGAAAAAAGAGGCGAGCTTGAATTTGATATAGACGGAGCGGTCATCAAGGTTGATGATTTTTCTATGAGGGAAATTCTCGGCTCAACTGCAAAGTTTCCTAAATGGGCTGTTGCGTTTAAATATCCTCCCGAGGAGAAACAAACAAAGCTTCTTGATATTGAAATTGCAGTCGGAAGAACTGGTGTTTTAACTCCGACAGCAGTTTTGGAGAGCGTTCACCTTGCGGGAACAACTGTTTCAAGAGCAACGCTTCATAATCAGGATTTTATTAATGAAAAGGGCGTTAACATCGGAGATATTGTAACTGTCAGAAAAGCAGGGGATATTATTCCCGAGGTGCTTTGTGTTAATGAAAAGCATTCTGTTGGGAATTTTATTTATCCTGAAACCTGTCCTTCCTGCGGTGAAAAGGTATTTCGTGATGAAGGTGAAGCGGCAATTCGCTGCATTAATCCCGAATGTCCCGCTCAGCTTCTCAGAAATCTTATTCATTTCTGCTCAAGAGATGCAATGGATATTGAGGGTTTGGGTCCTTCTATAATTGAAACCTTTGTCAACGAGGGAATGATTAAAAAGACTTTCGATATTTACCACCTTGATAAAGAAGAAATAGCAAAGCTTGAAGGCTTTAAGGAAACGAGCGCAAACAATATTATAAACAGTGTTGAAAAATCAAAGCAGAACGATTTAGGTAAACTCATTTTTGCTTTTGGTATTCGTCATATAGGCGAAAAAGCGGCAAAGCTTTTAAGTGATGAATTTAAAAATATTGACGCTATTATGCAGGCAAGTGAAGATGATATCTTAAACATTGAAGGATACGGAAAGATAATGGCTCTCTCCGTTGTTGATTTCTTTAAATCAGAAAGTGCCATTGAACTCGTTGAAGAACTTAAAGCCGCAGGTGTTAATACTGTTTCTAAAACTGTAATAAAAGACAACCGATTTGATGGAAAGACCTTTGTTTTGACCGGAACGCTTGAAAGCTTTAAGAGAAGCGAGGCATCTAAAATTATTGAGAGCTTCGGCGGAAAGACTTCTTCCAGCGTTTCAAAGAAGACCGATTATGTTTTAGCGGGCGAGGCATCAGGCTCAAAACTTGATAAGGCAAACGCTCTCGGCGTTGCTGTTATCAGTGAAGATGAATTCAAAGAGATGATAAAATGAACGAAATTAGAAAAAAGCAAAAACTCTTTAAAAGAATAATGAGAATGATTGTTATTGTTACGGCTATATTCCTTTTTGTATATATCGGAATTGCCCCGATAATCAAAAGTTCAGCTGCTGTAACTGTTTTAAACTACAGCTGCGATATTCTTGTTATTATCTCATTAGTATTAGTTTTGTTATATTATTCTAAGTATTCAAAACTCGAATTGTTTTTAAATGATGTTGAGGGCGAAATAGAGGATTGCGGACACTATTACACTGCGAGAAAAGAAAAGGATATTGAGTCATATTTCAAGGCTGTTGAAAGAGATTTGAAGAATAATAAATTCAGCTTTGATAAAAATATTGAACTTTCTGAACTTGAATTTGACGGCAGAGCGCTGAAAACAAAAGAGTTCTTCTATATCGTTTGTCTTGATGAACTTGAAAAGAGCGATATTATTGCTTATGTCGATTCCGCTGTTTATGATGTTACTGTGGGCAACTTAAGAAGAAAAGGCAACTGCGTTGTTGCTTTTATTTGTAACGGCGTTGATGAAGAAGCTCTGTCCCTTTCAAAAGCAGTTACTGCAATGGGAAGAAAAAATCAACTCAAATTTACCGTTTCAATAGTTGATGTTAAAGAAGGCAAGGTCTATTTTTCAGGGTTAAATCCAACTAAATGTCAGCAGATGACTGCTAATTATATTATGAACTGCTCAGTTCCGATTGATGATAAATATAAGGGTAAAGAGAAACTTAAATTTCAAAACGACTTAAAAGAAAAAATGAAGAATTTTGATATAAACGATTTTAAAAATGGTACTTTTTCAGTACATTAAAAGGAGTACAATATGAACCAGGCAGAAAAGTATATTGAAACAATAAAGGGTAAAAAAGTTGCGCTTGTCGGTATGGGCGTTGCTAATACTCCCTGCGCAAAATTCCTCGCTCTGCACGGCATTGAGGTTTATGCCTGTGATAAGAGGGATAAGGAATACATTGGCAAAGAGGTTTGCGACGAGCTTGAAGAACTCGGAGTTAAATTCTCGCTCGGCGAAAATTATCTTGATATTTTGCCCGATATGGATATTGTTTTTCGCTCCCACGGCATTCTTCCGTTTCAGAATGAGTGGGTTGGCGAGTGTATTGAAAGAGGACAGAAGGTAACAACTGAGATGGAGGTTTTCTTTGAATACTGCCCCTGCAAGATTTTTGCTATAACAGGCTCAAACGGAAAAACTACAACAACAACTCTTATATCAAAAATGCTTGAAGCTGAGGGAAACAGAGTATTTCTCGGAGGTAATATCGGAAAAGCGTTAATGCCTGCGCTTGATGAAATAACTGAAAATGATATAGCGGTTGTTGAACTTTCGTCATTCCAGCTCTTAACAATGGGCAATCTGAGAAATAAGCCCGATGTTGCCGTTGTAACCAATATTGAATGCACTCATCAGGACCATCATATTTCACTTGATGAATATGTTGATGCTAAGAGAAATGTTCTTATATATCAGAATGAAAACCAGAGAACTGTTCTCAATGCTGATTGCGACTACTCTATAGGTAACAGGGTTTACCACGATATGAGATATGATGTAAGAGGAAAGCTGTATGAGTTTTCGATAAAACATCCTGTTGAAAACGGCGCTTATATGGATACTGAAACAGGGGATATATACTACTCAGAAAACGGCGAAAAAACGCTTGTCATGAACAGAAATGATATTGTTATTCCCGGTGATCATAATATTGAAAACTATTGCACTGCAATCTCAGCAGTTTGGGGATATGTTAAGCCTGAAACAATTAAGAAAATTGCAAAAACCTTCGGCGGCGTTGAACATAGAATTGAATTCGTAAGAGAATTCAAGGGTGTTAAATACTATAATGATTCTATTGCTACCTCGCCTTCGAGAGTTATAAGCGGACTAAAAGCGTTCGGAAGAAAGATAATTGTTATTATGGGAGGCTCAGATAAAGGAAATGATTTATCTGAAATGGTGCCTTTCATTCTAAAATACTGCAAGGTTCTTGTTTTAAACGGAACAACAGCTAACAGAATTTATTGCGCGGTAACTTCTAATCCAAACTTTGAAAACAGTGGACTTAAGGTTATTATGACAAATAATCTTGAAAATGCGCTTAAAAAAGCAAAAGAGGAAGCAAAAAGCGGAGATATTGTTTCTCTATGTCCCGCATGTCCTGCTTTTGACCAGTTTAAAACCTTTGAATACAGAGGAAGAAAATTTAAGGAAATGGTAAACGAATTTGATGAATGATATTAATACAAAAGAACTTTTATATAAACTGACCTCTGTTGTCGGCGTTAGCGGAGCAGAGGAAAATGTTTCAAAAGTGTTGAAGGATATTTTATCTCAGTACGGGGACGTTACTGTTGATAATATGAATAATGTTTTTTGCACCTTTGGAAAGGGATATCACTTCCTTCTTGATGCACATCTTGATGAAATCGGATTAATTGTTACATCCATTACTGATGACGGATTTCTTAAGGTTGCAAAGTGCGGTGGAATTGATTGCCGAATGCTTCTTTCAAGTGAAGTCAGCATCTGGACAAAAAGCGGAGAGATTAAGGGCATTATTTCAACAATTCCGCCCCATCTTCAAAAAGACGGCGACGAAAAGAAAATTGTTGATATTGAAGATGTCAGCATTGACATCGGTTTGGATAAAGAAGTCGCTGAAAAGATTGTTTCTCTTGGCGACAGAGTAACCTTCAGACGTAATTTCACTGAACTTTTAGGAACACAGGTTAGTTCAAGCGTTCTTGACGACAGAAGCGGAATTGCAGCAATTATTCTTGCACTTGAAGAATTAAAAGACGTTAACGCAAAAATAACTGTTATGTTTTCCTGTCAGGAAGAGGTTAATATGACAGGGTCAAAAACAGGACCATTTGGCAAAAATATTGATGAAGCTATTGCAGTTGATGTTTCTTTCGGTTATTCTCCGTTATGTAAGAAAAGCGAATGCAAGGAGCTTGGCAAAGGCGCTATGATCGGAATTTCGCCAATACTTGATAAGAATATGTCTCATTCTCTTATTGAGGTCGCAAAAGAGAATAATATTCCATATCAGCTTGAAGTTATGGGCGGCGGTCGTACAGGAACTAATGCAGACGCTATAACCGTCAGCGAAAGCGGAATTAAAACAGCATTAATTTCAATACCTGAAAAATACATGCATTCTCCGATTGAGATTGTTGATACAAGGGATGTTGAAAGCGTTGCAAAGCTTATTGCAGCATATGTTAAAAAGAGAGCGGGTGAAATTAATGCTTAAAGATTTATGTTTAATAAACTCAGCATCTGGCGATGAAAGTAGAGTAAGAGAATACATAATTAATCTAATAAAAGATTATTGCGAATATGAAATTGACCCGCTCGGCTCAATCATTGCCTTTAAAAAAGGAAAAAAGACCCCTTCAAAAAAGGTCTGTTTTAATGCGCATATGGATGAGGTTGGCTTCATTATTACTGATATAACTGATGAAGGATATCTCAGATTTTCAGCAGTCGGCGGAATAGACAGAAGAGTTTGTCTTGATAAAGTTGTTGATATTAACGGCGTTAAAGGTGTTATCGGCGATAAAGCCTATCATCTTTTAAGTGATGAGGAAAGCAAAACTGCGCCCTCATTTGATAAGCTATTAATTGATATTGGCGCAAGCTCAAAGCAGGAAGCCGAAAATGTTGTTAATATCGGCGATTTTGCATATTTTGAAAGCGATTTCTATGAATTCGGAAACGGCTTTATTAAAGCAAAAGCACTTGATGACAGAATAGGCTGTATGCTTCTTATAAAACTCATTCAAAGCGAGCTTGAATATGATACGTACTTCTGTTTTAACGTTCAGGAAGAGGTAGGTCTGAGAGGCGCAAAATGCACTTCTTATCAGGTTCAGAGTGATATTTCATTTATTATTGAATCAACAACTGCTTCTGACCTTGACGGAGTAAGCGGCGGCGAAAGAGTTTGCTGCGTCGGGGGCGGTCCCGTTGTTTCATTTATGGACAGAAGAACTATTTACGATAAAGAGCTTTTTGAGCTTGCTATGAAAACCGCTAAAGAAAACGGCATACCTGCACAGACTAAAACCGCTGTTGCAGGCGGAAATGATGCTGGTGCTATTCAGACCAGCGGAAAGGGAAGCAGAGTTTGTGCAATTTCGCTTCCGTGCAGGTATATTCATTCTGCATCAAGCGTTGTTAAAAAAGAAGATATTGAAAACACCGAAAAGCTTCTCTTTAAATTATTGGATAAGATTTATGATTGAAAAGATTAGTGATATAAACGAGATTTCTTCGTGGAATAAGAGAGATATTTTTTCAATAAGAATTCTTGCGCTCATTAAAGCCTATGGATGTTCATATCCCTTCGCTGTTTTCTATGTTCAGAAATTTGATAATGAAATAACTGCAATTATCAGTAAACTCGACGGCGATTACACAATAAGCGTAACAGATGGCTTTGATGATGAAGAAATATCTCATTTTCTTCTTGTTGCTGGCTATTCAAGTGTTCTTTGCAGTAATGAGGTTAACCTCTTTGCTAAATATGATGAGGGCATCATAATGCAAAATGAAAGGAAGATTGAATTATCCCTCGGCGATTTGGTTGTTGATGAATACCCGAAATTAATGGATTTATATAATTTCATTGACTATAATTCTCAGGATTTCAAGGCTTGGTATGTTGATATAAGCCACAGAATACGCCACGGTACTGCAAAGGCATATACCTTGATTAAAGATGAAAACATAGTTTCCTCGGGAATACTCTCATCAATAGTTGAGCCATATTCAATTCTCAGCGCTGTCAGAACTGAAAATGAATACAGAAATAACGGCTTCGGCTCTATGATTGTTTCATATATAATCAGCGATGTTAAAGGAATAGTATATTTAATGCGTGATGAGGGAATGAACGAAGGCTTTTATAAAAGACTCGGCTTTAAAGATATAGGAAAATGGAGAATGTACAGATGAATCCCTTTTTCAAAATTGATGAAAGAATTGAAAACGCTTCTGACAGGGCTATAAAACTTTGCAAAGAGCAGTTTGAAATTATTGATGATATAACTGAATATAATCAAAATAAAGTTCAAAAGGCGTTTATTGATAACAAAATAAGCGAAATGAATTTTGCAACATCAACGGGTTACGGATATGGCGACAGCGGAAGAGAAACTCTTGATAAGGTCTGGGCGCAGGTATTCGGCGCTGAGGACGCTTTGGTTCGCCATAATTTCACCTGCGGAACGCATACTCTTGCAGTTGCGCTTTTCGGAGTTCTTCGTCCTGGAGATAATATGCTCTGCGTAACAGGTACGCCCTATGATACTATTCATAACGTTATTGGTATCAAAGGCAGCGAAATGGGCTCATTAAAGGATTTTGGAGTTAACTACAACGAAATTCCCCTGAAGAATGAAAGACCAGATTATGATGCAATAGAAAACGCAGTTAATGAAAAAACAACAATGGTTTATATTCAGCGAAGCCGCGGTTATGAGCTTCGCCCATCTCTCAGAATTGAAGAGATTGAGAAGATTATAAATATTGCAAAAAATAAAAACCCCGATGTTATAGTTATGGTTGATAACTGCTATGGTGAATTTGTTCAGAAAAAGGAGCCCTGCGAGGTTGGAGCTGACCTTATTGCCGGCTCGCTCATAAAAAATGCGGGCGGAGGAATTGCAAGAACCGGGGGTTATATTGCAGGAAGACATGACCTTGTTGAAAAATGCGCTTTCAGGTTAACAACGCCGGGTCTTGGAAAAGAGGTTGGCGCAACTCTCGGAATGAACAGGGAGCTTTATATGGGATTATTCTATGCACCCCATACAGTTGGCGAGGCGTTAAAATCGGCAGTTTATATTTCAGCCTTATATGAAAATTTCGGTTATGATGTAACTCCGAAATATAACGAAGAACGGGCGGATATTGTTCAGTCGCTCGGACTTGAAAATGAGGAAAGTCTTGTCGCTTTCTGTCAGGGTATTCAAAGCGGAAGCGCTGTTGATAGCTTTCTTCTTCCTGAGCCCTGGGATATGCCGGGTTATGACAGTAAGGTTGTTATGGCCGCGGGTGCTTTTACACTTGGCTCATCAATAGAATTATCAGCCGATGCGCCGATAAGAGAGCCGTTTTACGCCTGGATTCAGGGCGGACTTAATTTTCACAGCGCTAAGACCTGCTCGCTTCTTGCGGCTCAGAAAATGTTTGAAAAAGGATTATTAAAAGGAATTGACTATGGAATATAACTATAAGGGAATATCACCCGAAAGCATTGAGCTTTTATGCCTGAACAGATTTAATGATTCAAAGCCTTTTTATGAAGAGCACAAGGAAGAAATTAAACAGGGAATAACAGTTCCACTCAGGCAAATGGTTCTTGATTTGTCGGATTTATTATATGAAATAGACGATAAAATGTATCTTGACCCTGTTCGAGCAGTTTCAAGGGTTGCAAGAGATACAAGGGGAAATCGTTCTAAAATGAAATACAGGGAAAATATGTGGGTGTTTTTCAGAAGATATAAGAAGGAATATCCCGAAGCTCCGTTCTACTATTTTGAGTTTTACCCAAATTCCTTTGGCTATGGACTTGTTCTCTGGACCTGGAGAGCATCCAATATAAGAGTTCTTCATAAAATGATTGTTGAACAGCCGAAGAGATTTATGAAAGCAGTAAAGGCTTGCGCTGATGCAGGATTTAGTTTTGAGTGTCGCGATTGCTATAAAAAAGAAATGTATCCCGATGCGCCTGAGGAATTAAAGCCGTTTTTGCTCGCAAAAAACTATGCTTTTTCATATAATTCTTTCGATATCAGCAGGATTAATTCACCTGAATTAATCAACGAAATGAAGCTTGCGTTTGATATTGCAAGACCTATGTATGAGTTTTTACTTGAAGCACACACAAGAATGATGAACGAAGGATTAATCAAACCTGAGGAGTAATATATGCTTAATCTTGTTCTCGGAAGAGCGGGCAGCGGAAAGACCGAGTTCGTTTTTTCAAAAATTAAGAATATTGTTGAAAATGAAAAAAGTGATATTGTTTTATTAACTCCCGAACAGTTTTCTTTTATCTCTGAAAGAAGGCTTTTATCTGGTTTGGGCGAGAGCAAGGTTAACAGAGTATCAAATCTTTCTTTTTCGCGTCTTAGTAATGAAATATCAAGGCTTTACGGCGGCAATAACCTTCCTGTTCTTACTAAAGGCGCCCGTGCCGTAATGATGAAAAAGGCTATCCAGACAGTTTCGGATGGCCTTGTTTTGTTTAACAAAAATACAAGCAGCAATTCCTTTATAAACAGCGCGCTTAAAATCTATGATGAAATGAAATCCTGCCGCGTTTTTGTTAAAGATATTATCAGCGCAAGTGAAAAGGTTGAAAAAGAAATGCTGTCTTTAAAACTCAAGGATATCGCATTGATTATCGACGCCTATGATTCACTTATTGATGGCGTTTACTTTGACAGTGAAAATGAGTTGACAAGACTTTATGAAAAGCTTCTGAGAATTGATTATTTCAAAAACAAAACCGTTTTTATCGACGGTTTTTCAGGCTTTGTTGCTCAGGAATACAAGATTCTTGAGGTTATTCTTAATCAGGCTGACGAGGTTTATATAACATTTTGCACAGATAATAATTTCAGCGATAAAAACACATTGTTTTCCTATGTTAATTCAAATATTAATATTCTTAAAGATGTTGCTAAGAAAGTTGGATGTGAAATCAGAGAAGAGATAATTCTTTCGGGCAACAAAAGAGCAAACAATGATGAATTAAAAGCCGTTGAAGAATTTGCGCTTTCAAACATTTCCTATGAAGATACAAAAGAGCCTGAAAATATAACTCTTTTCAGTGCAAAAAATATTAGCGATGAATGTGATAACACCGCTAAGGAGATATCAAAGCTCTTAAGAAGCGGTTATCTCGCAAAGGATATAACTGTTATCTGCAGGGATTTGAACAAATATCAGAGCGAGCTTCAGTTTTCTTTTGATAAATATAATATTCCGTATTTTAACGATGAAAGGCAGAATATATCTTCTCAGCCTTTAATAATGCTTGTCAATTTCCTTATGAGAGCGGTTATTTATTCGCTGAGAAGTGAAGATATTTTTTCAATGCTTAAAACAGGCTTAACAAAGCTTGATGATGAAAATATCAGCTTGCTTGAAAATTATGCTTTTGTCTGGAACATCAGTGGAAGCAAATGGAAAAATGATTTTTCTGAAAGTCCGAGAGGCTTTACCGAGGAAATAAGCGAAAAAGATAAAAATGCTTTGGAAACGCTCAATCAAAGCAGAAAATATATAATTGATATAATTATTAAGTTTAAAAAGAGATGCTTTTCTGCCAATGCTGAGGATATATGTAAAGCAATATATTATGCGCTTGTTGATTTATCAGTTGATGAAAAGCTAAAAGAGCTTGCGATTTCTCTTGATGAAAGCGGAAAGTCCCATCTCTCGCTTCAACAGGAAAGAATCTGGGATTTGCTTATGGAAATACTCGATAAGCTAGCTGTAACAGGCGGAAAAGAAACAATAAATCTTAAAGATTTCTATATGCTTTTCTCTCTGATGATTTCAAATGAAGATCTTGGCTCCGTACCTGCGGGACTTGATAATGTTCAGATAGGAAGCGCAGACAGAATCAGATGCGATAATCCAAGAGCAATATTTGTTTTAGGCGCTAATGAAGGAGAATTTCCTCAGAGTGTTACCTCAGCAGGACTTCTTAGCGAGAACGACAGAACTTCGCTTATTAATAACGATTTCAAGCTGTATTCCTACGGCGCTGCGCTTAACGCACAGGAGCTTTATTTTGCATATATGGCGCTTTCTTCTGCAAGAGAAAAGCTTTTTGTTTCATACATCTCGGGCGGAGAAAAAAACAATGAATCAATAATTGTCAGAGGGTTGCAAGGCGTTTTTGTAAATTCAAAAATCAATCTGACTCGTGAAGAAAAAACTATTGATGATATTCAAAGTGAAGAAAATGCGTTTGAAATTCTTGCTTCTGATTTCAACGATAACACGCCTTTTGTTGCTTCTTTAAAAGAATATTTTTCAAATAATGAAAAGTATCAGACAAGACTTTCTGCTGTTAAAAAGCTGATTGATAATGATGAAATAATCATAAATGATAAAGAGCTTGCAAAAAAGCTCTTCAAAAAGGATATGTATCTTTCCGCCTCAAGAATTGAAGATTATTTCAACTGTTCTTTCAGATATTTCTGCAAATTCGGTCTTAATGCAAGACCTCTTATGAAGGCTCAGATGGACCCGATGCAAACAGGAACTGTTATTCATTTTGTTCTTGAAACAATTATCAAGGAAAAGGGCAGCAAGGGACTTGCAGAATTATCAAAAGAGGAAACTGTTATTCTCGTTAATAACGCACTCAAAGAATACCTGACAGAAAAAATGGGCAATTCTGATGAGTTTACACCTCGTTTCAAATATCAGTTTATGCGCCTTTCAAAGATGATTGTTTTTGTTGTTGAAAGGCTGAAAGAGGAGTTTTCACAGTCCGATTTTGAAGCAAAGGCATTTGAATTGAGAATAGGTGACGGTGAAGAGGTTCATTCAAAGGAAATAAAGCTTGACGACGGCGGTAGTATCAGAATTAAAGGCGCCGTCGATAGGGTTGATACATTTGAAAAAGACGGCAAAAAATACATTAGGGTTGTTGATTATAAGTCGGGAAATAAAGAATTTCAGATGTCGGATATTATCAACGGACTAAATCTTCAGATGTTTATATATCTCTTTACTCTTTCTCAGAGCAAGGGTGAATTTGGCGGTATTTCAAGCGGCGTTTTATATATGCATTCCGCAAGAGGCGTTTATAGCCTGGACAGAAATAATACTTCCGAAATTGCAAAAAAAGAAAATACCGATTTCAAAATGAAGGGCGTTGTTTTAAATGATGAAGAAAACGAAATTGCGCCCCATATGGAAAAAGACCTGAAAGGAAAGTATATTCCTGTTAAATACAGTGCAAAAGACGGTTATAGCGGCAATATTGTCAGCCTTGCTCAGCTTGGCGCTGTTTCAAAAAAGATTGATTCTCTCATTAAACAAATGGGAAGCTCGCTTCACAGAGGCTTGATTTCTCAGAACCCTGTTGATGGAAAGCATCATAACAGAACCTGTCAGTTCTGCGATTACCAGGATGTTTGCTCTAACAGAAGTGAAATTGTTTATAAAGAGCTTGAAGAATTAAGCAATAGTGAAGCTATTGAAATTATTGAAAAGGAGAGCGAAAATGCCTGATTGGACCCCCCAACAGCAAAATGCAATAGATGCAAGAAACAGCAATATTCTTGTTTCCGCCGCCGCAGGTTCGGGCAAAACCGCTGTTCTTGTTGAAAGGGTAATAAAACTTATTATGGATGAAAGCCTTGATGCAGGAATTGAAAGGCTTTTGATTGTTACCTTTACTAACGCTGCTGCTGCAGAAATGAAAAACAGAATATCTTCAGCGCTTTATAAGATAATTAAAAAAGAGCCGAATAATTCCCGTGCAATTAATCAGCTCAATCTTTTGCCGACTGCAAAGATATGTACTATTGACTCATTTTGCATTAATCTTGTTCGTGAAAACTTCTTTAAGCTTGATATTTCACAGGATTTTTCAATCCTTGATGACTCTCAGCAAAGGCTTATTGAACAAAACGCGATTGAAGAGATAATTGAAAGTCATTATCAGAGCGAAAACAAAGATTTTAAGGCTTTGGTTGAAATGCTTTCCGCAGCAAAAAATGATGATGATTTAATCAATTCAGTTAAAAAAATCCAGAATTATATTTCTGCCCAGGCTTTTCCGTTTGATTGGCTTGATGAAATATGCGAACTGTATAATCCTGAAACATCAATTGATAACAGTTCTCTTAAAGATTACGTTTTTTCTGAAATTGAATACGGCATTACATATATAAAAAGCCTTATTGATGAATGTCTTAATTCGATTGACCCATTTGATGAAATGGCGGATAAATATACCGAGCTTCTTGAACAGGATGCTTTGATGTTTGATGAAGTTGAAAATCTTCTCGATTCATCATGGGATGAAATGAAAGAGCGTATTGATTCTATTTCGTTTTCAAATATGCCTCGAGCAAAAAAGGATTATGCCGGAAACGCAAAACAGCTTGTAAGCAGCAGAAGAGCGCAGTATAAGGATATAATAAAAGATATTAAAAAATTAATGGTTTGCACTTCTGATGAGTTCAGAAAGGATAACGAATATCTTTATCCAAAACTCAGATATCTCTGTAATATTGTTAAAGAATATAATCAGAAAATGCTTGAAGTCAAAAAAGAATTGAATTCATATTCATTTTCAGATATTGAGCATTTTGCGATTGATTTGCTTTTCTTTAAACGGGATTCTGAAATTATCAGAACTCAGCTTGCAAAGGAATATGAAAGTAGCTTTTTTGAGATTCTTGTTGATGAATATCAGGATACCAATTCGGCTCAGGATAAACTCTTTGAGATGCTTTCTAACGGCTCAAACCGTTTTATGGTTGGAGATATAAAACAGAGCATTTACCGTTTCAGACTTGCAATGCCAACAATTTTTAATGATAAAAAGGATTCCTTTGATTATTATCAGGAAAAATCACAAAGCTTTAGTCAGAAAATCATCCTTGATAAAAACTTCCGTTCAAGGAAGGGTATATGCGATTACACAAATTTCTTATTCTCAAATCTTATGAGCAGAAGAATTGGCGAGCTTGAATATAATTCAGACGAATATCTGAACTGCGGAGCAAAATATTCAGAAAATGATATACCCAGCGCTCAGATAAATATTGTTGAAACTCCCGAAGGTGAGGATTCAGATGAATATGAAGCACGAAGAATTGCCGAACTTATTCTCAGTAAAATTGAAGCAAAAGAGCAGATAAAATGCGGTGATGATGAATATAGGGACATTAAGTTTTCTGATTTTGCCATTCTTCTCAGATACACAAAAAACAGAATGCCGATTTATGCAAAGGTGTTCAGCGAATATTCAATTCCCGTTGTTGCAAATAACAGAACTAATCTTTTTGATAATAACGAAGTTTCAATTTTGATTTCCTTATTAAGGACTATTGATAATCCAACAAGGGATGTTCCGCTTCTTGCAACACTGATGTCTGTTTTTTACGGATACAGTGCTGATGACATTGCAAGGGCAAGAGTTGATAATTCAAATGAAAATCTCTTTACTTCAGTCAGCAGGCAAAGGGATGTTTTCGGCAGATTTCTTGATGATCTTGAGAGATACAGAAAATACGCCGCTTCAATGAGCGTTGAGAGCTTTTTAAGACTGATTATAAGCAGCACTTCATATCTATCCGTTATCAGTGCGATGGGAAATGCCGAGCAACGAAAACTCAATGTTTTAAAGCTCCTTGAAATAGCGAATAGGTTTGATAACGGCGACAATGTTGGAATAACAGCATTTATGCGCTATGTTGATTCAATTATTTCATCGAATATGAATATTGAAAGTGCAAGCGTTGTTCATAACGAAGAAAACTGCGTTTCTATTATGTCTGTTCATCAGTCTAAAGGACTTGAATTTCCTGTTGTTATATTTGCTTCAACTTCCCACAGGTATAATAATGATCTCAGTGATTTAGTTTTGATGAACTATAAACAGGGAATTGGTCTTAAAATAAATGATGAAGAAAAACTGATAAGATATAATTCTCTGCAGTATGAATGCATCAAGAATTTGAATTCCTGCGCTTCAATGAGTGAGAATTTAAGACTTCTTTATGTTGCAGTAACAAGAGCCAAAGAACAGTTTATCAGCTTCATTTCTCTTTCTGATGCTCAAACAAGAGTTAATAATCTTTCAAAAAAGATTGCAGGGGGATATATCTCTCCTATAGTTGTTAAGCATATAAATAATGACGGTGATTTGCTTTTAATGACAGCATTGATTCACAAGGATGCATCAAAGCTCAGAGAATTATGTGAAGGTTATGTTGAATATAATTCATCTTCGGATTTTGATTTGAGCATAAATTTTGTTAATGAAAAGAGCGAACCTGAATTATCTGAAGAGGATGCTGCTCAGCCGGATGACGAAACTGTAAAAGAAATTAAAGAAAAGCTTTCTTTCAGATATGAAAGAAGCGAGCTTTCTTCCTTTAGTTCCAAGCGCTCTGCTTCCGGGCTTGATGATAAGGACAGGGGATATAAGTATTTTGCAAAATCAAAGCCCGCGTTCCTTTCTGAAGCTTCTCTTTCTTCCGCACAAAAGGGAACAGCAATGCACACCTTTATGCAGTACTGCAATTATGAAAACGCCAAGAATGATTTAGAGAGAGAAATATCACGTATTGTTGAAGCTTCATACCTTTCTCAGATTCAGGCTGATTCGCTCAGCAGAGAAAAACTCAGTAGCTTTTTCGGCGGTGAATTTGCTAAAAGAATGTTTGAAAGCGACAGGATTTACAGAGAAATTAAGGTATCCTCATTTGTTGGCGCAAATGAGATAGAAAATACTGATTTTGATGATAAAATTCTTATTCAGGGAATTGCTGACTGTGTTTTTGAAGAAAACGGTGAGCTTGTTTTAGTCGATTATAAAACCGATTATGTTAAAAATGAAAACGAGCTTCTTGATTTATATAAAAAGCAGATAGCGTTTTATAAATCAGCCGTTTCAAAAGCACTCGAAAAACCTGTAAAAGAAGCAATGTTATATTCATTCTGCCTTGGTAAACCCTGTGTTTACAAATAATTTAAAAAAAGTCTTGCATTTTGTTATTCTCTTTGTTATAATGTTTTGCGTTAAGACAATTAGTGAGGTGAAATTTAATGAGAGACGGGATTCATCCAAAATACGAAACATGTACTGTTAGATGCGCTTGCGGTGCAACATATGAAACAAAGAGCACTAAAGGCGATATGAGAGTTGATATTTGTTCAAAATGCCATCCTTTCTTTACCGGTAAGCAGAAGCTTGTTGATACAGGCGGACGTGTTGACAGATTCAACAAGAGAATCGCTAAAAAGGCGTAAGATATGCAGTAAAATAGGCAACAGAGGAATCTGTTGCCTTTGTTTTTCGTTGAGGAATTATGTTAGAATATAAAACAGTAGAAAATGAAGCATCCGATTTCTTCATTGAAAAGAAATCAAGATTTATAGGCTATGTCTGTCCTGTTAAAACTCAGGAAGAAGCAACGCAGTTCATTAATAAAATTAAATCAAAACACTGGGATGCAACTCATAATGTTTCCGCTTTTGTTTTAAGAGAAAACAATATTCAGCGCTGTAGTGATGACGGCGAGCCGAGCGGAACTGCAGGAGTCCCTGTTCTTGATGCAATTCTTAAAGCGGGAATTGTTGACGTTTGCGTTGTTGCAACAAGGTATTTCGGAGGGACAATGCTAGGTGCAGGCGGGCTTGTTCGGGCTTATTCCCATACTTCTAAAATCGCACTTGAAGCAGGGAGTATTATAACAATGGCTCAGTGCAGTATTCTTGAAACAACAGTTGAATACAGTTTTTATGAAAGACTTAACAATCTTCTTTCTGAATTTAAAGCAAACATAATCAATACTGAGTTTTCAGACAATGTTAAAATAACCTTTTCAGTAAAAGAAGCATATCAGACTTCAGTTGAAGATAAGTTAATCGACATCAGCGGCGGAAAATATAATATAAAATTTCTCAAATCAGAATTTGCAAAAGCATAAAAATGAGGCTGTGTAGCACACAACCTCATTTATTATTTATTCTTATAACATTAATTTCAGGGTGATTGAATAGCCTGAACGGAAATTCTGAATTGCCGAGCCCTCTTGAAATAATGAGCTTTGGTCTTTCTCCAAATGAGCCTCTTGCGTATTTCGGAAATAATCCCTGACCCGGTGCAAAAACAGGACCGATAAACGGCAATATAAACTGTCCGCCGTGTGCGTGACCCGAAAGCTGAATATCAAAATCATACTGAGAATAATTCATTTCTTTGAGTCCCTCAAAATTTTCAGGGCAGTGGGATAAAACAATTTTAAATCCATTAGCTTTATTAAGCTCCTCAAAATATGGTTTCATATCTCTGTATTCAAATATTCCTGCTTTTCTTGCCCTGTAATCCTTATGGTCCGCCATGTTTTCATCAAGACCCAAAATATCAATTTCACTGTCTTTAATCTCAGCTGTTGCTACTTCGTCAAGAAGAACATTAAATCCGCTTTCTCGCAGGCTTTGCATTATTTCTTCGAAATTATCAAGGCGTCTTTCATGATTCCCTGTGATATAGTAAACAGGTGCAAATTCAACCATCTCACTTGCTAAATCAAACATTTTTTCTTTATTTTTAGCATGATCATTGATGTAATCGCCAGTAATACAAATAATATCAGGCTTGATTTCACTTAGCTTTTTAACAACCTTTTTAAAAGGCTTCGAATGCATATCGCTCAGGTGGGCAATGATTATTGAATTGTTTACTTTTTCGCTTTTAATACTGTATTTAGTTATATCAATCTTATTGTTTTGAAAATAGAGAAATAAAGAAATTAGAATTAAAAGTATAATTGCTATTAAATAAAACTTCATTTAACACACCTCATTTTTAATTATAATAAAATATTTAAAATTATCAATAATAAAAAAAGGAGTTTTTTGTCTTTTTGAGTAAATAATATTGAATAAAAAACTAAGGAGGGGTTTCTTTGGAGAATTGCATCAGAAAAACGATAGAAGAAAACGAAAAAAAGATATTGTCTCCGAGGGCTTGTCTTGCCGCTGAATCAAGGGGCAGAAGCAGGGCTGAAGAGGAATGCGAAATAAGAACCTGTTTTCAAAGAGACAGAGACAGAATTATTCACTGTCAGTCCTTCAGACGACTAAAGCATAAAACTCAGGTATTTTTAGCACCTTCAGGCGATCACTACAGAACAAGGCTTACTCATACTCTTGAGGTGTCGCAGATTGCCCGAACTATTGCAAGAGCACTTAAACTTAATGAAGATTTAACCGAGGCGATTGCTCTTGGTCACGATTTAGGACATACACCTTTCGGACATGCAGGTGAAAGAGCAATAAATAGCCTCTCATCATTTGATTTTAAACATTATGAACAGAGTGTTCGTGTTGTTGAAAGAATTGAAAAAAACGGTGCAGGACTAAATCTCACTGATGAAGTTAAAAACGGTATTCTTTGCCATACAAAAGGCGAGGAAGCATATACCCTTGAAGGTCAGATTGTCAGAATAGCCGACAGAATTGCTTATATTAATCACGATATTGATGACGCAATAAGAGCGGATGTTTTAACAGAAGAAGCAATTCCTCTTGATTTAAGGCTTGCGCTCGGAATGACAAAGGGTGAAAGAATCAATAATATGGTTATCAATGTTATTGAAAACAGCAAGGCTAAAATCAGAATGGATGCTGATTTTTATAAACTTTTTATGGAACTCCATACTTTTATGTTTCATGCAGTTTATACTAATCCGATTTGCAAAAGTGAAGAAGTTAAAGCAGTTGCAATGATTGAAAAGCTCTTTGAGTATTATATGAATAATCCGTTTGAGCTTCCTGGTGAATACTATAATATTTCTGAAACAGACGGTGTTGAAAGAGCCGTTTGCGATTATATAGCCGGAATGAGCGATACATATTGTGTTAAAATCTTTAATCAACTGTTCATTCCGAAATTCTGGATTGAATAAAGATGGAAAGGAGTTGAGATTATGCCTCTTAATGAAAACTTCATACAGGATTTAAAACTGAAAACAGATATTTATGACATAGTCTCAACTTATGTAACTCTTAAAAAGAGGGGCAGAACATACGTTGGTTTATGTCCGTTTCATAATGAAAAAACTCCATCATTTACCGTTTATCCCGATACAGAGTCGTTTTATTGCTTTGGATGCGGTGCAGGCGGTGATGCAGTTGGCTTTATGAAAAGAATTGAAAATCTTGATTATATTGATGCGGTAAAAGCGCTCGCCCAGAGAGCGGGTATGCAGATGCCCGATGAGAGCACATACGATGATTCTCTTGCAAAAAAAAGAAGAATAATTCTTGAAATAAACAGAGAAAGTGCTAAGTTTTTCAACTCGTATATGATGAGCGATGAAGGAAAGGCTGGTCATAATTATTTTTTAAATAGGGGACTCAGTGAAAATACAATTAAGCGCTTTGGTCTCGGATATGCTCCCAATTCATGGGACATGCTTTTAAAACACCTGAAAGGTCTTGGCTATTCAATAAACGACATGGCTGATGCAGGTGTTATAAAAAAAGGCGAGAAGGGTTATTATGATAATTTCAGAAACCGAGTAATGACTCCGATAATTGATGTTAGAGGCAATGTTATTGCCTTTGGCGGAAGAGTTCTTGATGACAGCAAGCCGAAATATATAAACACCGGAGATACACTCGTTTATAAAAAAACAAACGAACTTTTTGCACTTAACCTTGCAAAGGACTCGGGAAGCGAAACTATTATTCTATGTGAAGGATATATGGATGTTATCGCAATGCACCAGGCAGGATTTACAAACGCTGTTGCAGGTTGCGGAACAGCGCTGACAAGTGAACAGGTTCGGCTTATTAGCAGATATGCAAAAGAAGTTATTCTCGCTTATGATGCCGATGAAGCAGGGCAGAAAGCAAGGGATAAAGCGGTGACTCTCTTCAATCAGACTGATATCAAGATTAAAATTCCAATTCTCAGCGGAGGAAAAGATCCGGACGAGATTATTAAAAATCTTGGTAAGGAACGATTTAAAGGTATGCTTCTGGGCGCTTCAAACGAAATTGAATTTGCTATTTTAAGCGCTAAAAACAAATATGAGCTTAATTCAACCCAAGGTAAGATTGATTTTATCAATGAATGCATTAAATATCTTGTTAATGCTTCACCGGTTGAACAGGATTTGTATATATCCCGTATTTCCGAAGAACTCGGCGTTGAAAAGAGAAGTATTAAGTTGCAACTTGATGAATATAAACAAAAAGTCAAAAGGCGTTCAAGCGCTAAGGAATACAGAGCAATTGTTAACGATAGCATAAGAGAAAGCCGAAAACAGGAAATAACTTCTTCTGCAACAACAAGGCAGATTAAGGCAGAACAAAGGCTGCTCGGAATACTGATGCTCTATCCTGATTGCATAAAGCTCTGTGAAAACTTTGATACTCAGCAGCTTAGTGCAGGTTTTATCAGGAACACTTTTGAACTGACCTGCGAAAAAATAAACAACGGACTGGATACTGACCTGATTAATTATTCTTCTAAGCTATCCGATAATGAAATGGGTATGCTTTCGGGAATAATAGCAAGGAGCAATAATAGTCTTGATGCAAAAAAAGAATTTAATGATTGCTTAAAAATACTCTCTGAAGAGTTTGATAAAAAGAATAACAATACATCGTCTATGAATGATGATGAATTCAGAAATCTATTCAGAAAAACAAACAATAATATGAGGAGAAGGTAAATGGAAAAGAATGTTAATAATGCAGCACAGGCTGAAGAAAGAAAACAAGCCGCTTTCAAAAAGCTTATTGAAAAAGGCAAGGCTGCAGGTCATCTGACAGCCCAGGAGATTGATAATCTTATTGTTGAGCTTGATATGGACGTTGATGAGCTCGAAAAGCTCAACGAGCGCATTGAGGCTGCAAATATCAATATTATCGATGACTTTTCAGCCGAAACACTTGAAGGAATAACTCTTGAGGTTGACCTTCCTAAGGAAACTGACGGTGCTGATTCTATTGCAGTTAACGATAATGCTGCGATGGATGACCCGGTTAAAGTTTATCTTAAAGAAATCGGAAGAATTCCCCTTTTGACTGCTGAAGAAGAAATTGAACTTGCAATTAAAATTTCCGATGATGATGAAAAAGCAAAAAAGAGACTTGCTGAGGCAAATCTTCGTCTTGTTGTTAGTATCGCAAAAAGATATCTCGGCAGAGGAATGCAGTTCCTTGATTTAATTCAGGAGGGCAATCTCGGTCTTATTAAAGCTGTTGAGAAGTTCGATTATACAAAAGGCTTTAAGTTTTCAACATACGCAACCTGGTGGATAAGACAAGCTATAACAAGAGCAATAGCAGACCAGGCAAGAACAATAAGAATTCCTGTTCATATGGTTGAAACAATAAATAAGGTTAAAAAGGCAAAATCACAGCTTCTTCATATGAGCGGTCACGAGCCTACTCCTGAGGAAATAAGCGAATATCTCGAAATGCCTGTTGACAAGGTTAGAGAGATTCTCAGAGTTGCTCAGGACCCTGTATCACTTGAAACTCCGATTGGTGAGGAGGAAGATTCTCATCTCGGCGACTTCATTCCCGACGATGATGCACTCGCTCCTGCTGATGCTGCTTCAATGAGTCTTCTTAAAGAGCAGCTTGCCGAAGTTCTTAAAACTCTAACACCAAGAGAGGAAAAGGTTCTTTCACTCAGATTCGGTCTTGATGACGGTAATCCGAAAACTCTTGAAGAGGTAGGAAAAGAATTTAATGTAACACGTGAGCGTATTCGTCAGATTGAAGCTAAAGCGCTTCGCAAGCTCCGTCACCCGAGCAGAAGTAAAAAATTAAAGGACTTTTTAGATTAATTATGACACAGGAAAAATTAGACAGAATTAATGAGCTTGCCAGAAAATCCAAAACCGAAGAAGGCTTGACCCAGGCAGAAAAGGATGAACAGGCAATTCTCAGAAACGAATATATAAACTCTGTTAAAGCAAACCTTATCAGTCAACTTGAGAATACTTATATTGTTGATGATAAGGGCAATAAGAGAAAAGTGGAAAGAAAAAACAAATGGGAAAACTGATAATAATGGAAGGTCTTGACGGAAGCGGAAAGTCAACCCAGACAGCGCTTCTTGAAGAGTATCTTAATAGCAAGAAAATACACTTTAGGAAAATAAAGCTCCCTGATTACGAGTCTCCTTCAAGCACTCTTGTAAATATGTATCTCGGCGGTGAATTCGGAAGTGATGCAAATGCTGTTAATCCGTATGCTGCAGGTGCTTTTTATGCTGTTGACAGATTTGCATCTTTTAAACTCAAATGGAAGGAAGATTACGATAATTCAGTTTTGATTCTCGCAGATAGATATGCAACTTCAAACTCTATCTACCAGATGGAAAAGCTTGATAAATCTGAGTGGGATAGCTACCTTGATTGGAGTGAGGATTTTGAATATAACAAAATCGGAATTCCTAAACCTGACCTCGTTATTTTTCTTGATATGCCGATTGAAATATCACAAAAGCTTATGACAAAACGATATGACGGAAATGAAGGCAAGAAAGATGTTCATGAGGCTAATGTTGAGTTCTTGAAAAAATGCAGAACCTCCGCCCTTTATTCTGCAAATAAGCAGGGTTGGAAGGTTGTTGAGTGTTCAGACGGTGAAAATCCGCTTTCTATTGATGAAATACATAATAAAATAATCAGAATTGTTGATGAGGAGTTAGATAATGCTTGATTTTAAAAAGCCCGAGCTGTCCGATATGGACTGGGTAAATTCCTGCTTATCTCACGCAAATTCCATGAACTGTGAATATACCTTCGGAAATGTTTTCTGCTGGGTGGATTCATATTCAATTCAAATTGCAAAGTATAAAGAATTTTATATATGCAGATGGGAAAAGGCACCCCATGTTGCTTATTCTGTTCCACTCGGTGAAGGGGATTTCACCGATGCAGTAAATCAAATAATTGATGACGCTAAAGCCCTTGGAATAAAACCTAGAATATACGGCGTTACCGAGGGATATATGCTTATGCTACAGGAGGCTTTCTTTGGAAAATTTGACTACGAATTTGATGAAGGAATTAATGATTATATATATTCCGTTCCTAAGATGATATCACTTAGCGGTAAAAAATACCACGGAAAGAGAAATCACATAAGCAATTTTAAGAAGAATAATCCTGACTGGCGCTTTGAAGCTATTACAAAGAATAATATCGTTGACTGTATTAAAATGCACGAAGAATGGCTTATCGAAAACAATGATGAAAACGATGAAGATTTCATCGAGGAATTTAATGCTGTAAAAAGAGCGTTTGAAAATTTTGATAAGCTCGGTTTTTACGGCGGATTAATCAGAAACGGCGAAAGAGTTGTTGCATACTGTCTTGGCGAACCTCAGATGAATAAGAGATGTTTTGTTACTCATTTTGAAAAGGCATTTTCATCAGTTCAGGGCGCATATCCGATAATAAATCAGGAGTTTTCAAAGAACTGTATTTCTGAATTTGAATATGTAAACAGGGAAGAGGATTTAGGTCTTGAAGGATTGAGAAAAGCAAAGCAGTCCTATTATCCTGAAATTATTCTTGAAAAATGTGTGGCGGTTTATAATGATTAGATATTGCAATAATAATCACGATATTATTTCTCTTTGGGCTGATGTTTTCGGTGACAGTGAAGAAGAAATACTTTATTTCATAAAAAATCTTGCTCATGGAAAATGCCTTGGTTATTTTGAGAATAATAAGCTTGTTTCAATGTTTTTTCTTGTTGATTGCTGCATTAATCACAAAAACTATAAATATATTTATGCTGCCTGCACTTATAAAGAATATGAGGGCAGGGGATTTATGACAAAGCTTATTGAATACGCTTATAAAAATGATAGTTCTTTATGTTTAATTCCTGCAAATGAAAGTCTTATTAAATTCTATAAAAAAAGAGGATTTAATAAATCATCTGAAATTGACAGTCTTAAATTTGATGAACTCGACGATATCAAAGAATACTTATTTGAAGGTTTTGAGCTTAAGGATCCAATCGTTATGGTAAAGGAGTAATGCATATGGTATATGTTTTTTTAGCTGACGGATTTGAAATTATAGAAGCGCTTGCACCCGTTGATGTTATGAAAAGAGCTATAATAGAGGTTAAAATAGTCGGTGTTACATCTAAAACTGTAACATCTTCATGCGGAGTTCAGGTTGTTTGTGATATGGATATCAGTGAATTTGATTTCTATAATGTTGAAGCAATAGTTCTACCCGGAGGTATGCCCGGAACATTAAATCTTGAAAATAACGAAGTAGTTCAAAGCGCTATAGATAATGCGGTGAATATTGATGTTCCTGTTTGTGCTATCTGTGCCGCTCCTTCAATTTTAGGTCATAAGGGACTTTTAAGCGGAAAGAAAGCTGTTTGCTTCCACGGATTTGAAGAAGCGCTTGAAGGCGCTGAGATATCATCGGATTTTGTTGTCAGCGACGGTAATATAATAACGGCAAAAGGCGCCGGAGTATGTATTGATTTCGGTTTGAAAATTGTTGAAAAGCTAAAGGGCAAGGATGTTGCTCATAAGATTAAAGAACAGATTCAATGCAAGTATTAAAAAGCGAACTCAGAAAACAAGCAAGAATTAAAAGAAAACTTTTAAATGATAAAATGTTAAGCAATGAAAGAATTGCTGAGAATCTTTTGAATCTTGAAGAATATAAAAACGCAAAAACAGTTTTGATTTATGTTTCTACTGAAGAAGAAATCAAAACTGATGAGATAATTAATATCGCATTTTCTCAGAGAAAACGAGTTGCAGTTCCTTTCTGCAGGGATAATCACGGAAATATGGATTTTTATCTGATTAAGTCACTTTCGGAACTTAAAATTGGTATTTTTAATGTTCGTGAGCCTGACATTGATAAAAGCGAATTTCTCAATGACTTTTGCGACACGGTTAATATAGTTCCGGGATTGATGTTTGATTCAGACGGCTACAGAATCGGGTACGGAAAAGGCTATTACGATAAATTCCTTGAGAGATATTCGGGAACATCGATTGGATTATGCTTTGACGAAATGATTATTTCTGATATTCCGCGTGATAATTACGATAAAAATGTTGATATTATTGTCACACAGAGAAGAGTAATAAAATGCAATAATGGAGGTTGTAATGGATAATTTTGCATTTAACGGTAATAACAAAACAGAGAATAATGATGTTTATTTCTCAAATCAGTCTGATTCGGTAAGGAATGCAGGCGCTGATTCGAGAGTGGAAAGCAAAGCAAAGAAGAAAAATAAGAAAAAAGGAAGCGGTGTCGGCTCAACATATGTTTTCTTTATCGTGGTTATTGTTGCTTCTATGATTTTGTCGATTTATGCAATCTTTTGCATGAACGATATTCTTGCTATAACAAAATCAAAATCTTCAGTAACAGTTTCTTTTACACAACAGGTTAAATCGAGCAATGAAGCTATTGATACACTTAGCAAAAACGGCTTAATTAAGTGCAAAAATTTTTGTAAACTGTTTGTTGCATTAAGAGATAAAGTAATTAGCTCTTCGTCAATCGGCGGACCTTATGATGCAGGCGTTTATTATCTGAACGGTAAAATGGGTCTTGAAGGAATGCTTATTGCTCTTCAGGGTGAGAATCTGACAGGTGAAACGGTTACGCTAACATTCCCTGAAGGCTATACAATTCCTGAAATAATCAAGAAGTTAGATGATAATGATGTATGCGAAAAACAATCCATTCTTTCAGTAATACAGTCAACGGATTTCACGTATTCTCTTGTCAGTGATCTGAAAGCAGAGGATTCAGTTCCTTACAGGCTTGAAGGCTATCTTTTCCCCGATACTTATGAATTTTATCTTGATGAAAATCCTGCGGCAGTCGTAAGAAAATTCCTTAAAAACAGCGAGGATAAGTTTACAAAGAAATATAGAAACCGCGCAGAAGAAATCGGACTTTCTTATCATGACGCAATTATAATTGCATCTATTATTCAGAAGGAAGCAGCAAATAATGAGCAGATGAAAACAATTTCTGCAATCATTCATAACAGACTTGAAGACAAAGCAAGCTTTCCGACACTTGGTTGTCAGTCAACTGCAGACTATATTACCAACAAGGTTGCTCCTGCTCTTTCATCAACCTCTGCTCATACTTCTGAGTATTATATGGCGTATTATAATACAAATAATAAATCAACAGTTGTTGGATTACCCGCCGGACCTATTTGTAATCCGGGTCAAAAGGCTATTGAAGCTGCGCTTTATCCCAATGATTCTGATGCAAAATTCTTCTTCCATGATACTAAAGGTAAGATGTACACAGCTAAAACTCCTGCGGAATTTAAGAGCAAAGTTCAGCAGTACGCACCGTATCTTGAGTATTAATACGCAGGTGAATTATTTATGGCAAATCAGAATTTAGAACTATTATCTCCTGCGGGCGATTTTGAAAGGCTTAAACTTGCATTGAAATTTGGTGCAGATGCCGTTTACCTCGGCGGTGAAATGTTCGGAATGAGAACAAATCCCTCAAATTTTAGTTTCGATAAGTTAAAAGAAGCTGTTGATTTAGCACATAGTATGGGTAAAAAAATATATATTACCTGTAACACGTTGCCAAGAAATAATGAGCTTCCTTATTTACCTGATTATTTGAAATACATTGCTTCCATAAAAGCGGATGCACTGATTATTGCAGATATGGGCGTTTTATCGCTTGCAAAAAAATATGCGCCTGATGTTGATATTCATATGTCAACTCAGGTTGGTATAGTGAACTATGAAAGCGCAAATGCTCTATATGAGCTTGGCGCTAAAAGAATAGTAACAGCAAGAGAACTTTCTCTCGACGAAATAAAAGAAATAAGAGATAAAACTAATCCCAACCTTGAAATAGAAGTGTTTGTTCACGGTGCTATGTGTATGTCTTTCAGCGGAAGATGTATTCTTTCCGATTATATGGTTGGACGAGATGCAAACAGAGGCGATTGCGCACAGCCCTGCAGATGGAAATATTATCTTGTTGAAGAAAAAAGACCGGGCGAGTATTTTCCGATTAATCAGGATGAAAGCGGAACATATATCTTTAATTCTAAAGACTTATGTATGATAAACCATATTCCTGAGCTTGACAGAGCGGGAATTGATTCATTCAAAATTGAAGGCAGAGCTAAAAGCGAATACTATACTGCGATTGTTACATATGCATATAGAAATGCTATAAATGAATATCTAGCTTCAGGCAGAAAAGCTGAGTTTATGCCGTCTCAGTGGATTCTTGATGAAATGGAAAAAATGAGCCACAGAGAATATACAAACGGATTCAATTTCGGCGAGCTTAAAAATGGACAAGTTCTTGATTCTGGCGGATATATCAGAAATTGGGATGTCTGCGCTTTGTATAAATCATTTGATAACGGAAGATTAACCGTTGCACAGAGAAACAGATTTTATCAGGGCGATATTCTTGAAGTTGTTGAACCGAATAAAAAGCCTTATCAGATAAAGGTTGAAGAGCTGTTTAATGAAAATGACGGCGAATTTTGTGATGTTGCAAACAAAGCAACAGATATTTATTCTTTCAAATGTGATGTTGATATTTCACCCGATGCAATTTTCAGAGTTCAGCGAAAATAATAAAATTAAACCCTTCCGTAAATACTATACGGGAGGGTTTTTATATGAAAAAAAGAATTATTTGCTTCAGCGTTGTTATATCGCTTCTTTTAACATCGCTTTCCGGAAGGATTGCATACGTGGTTTTCAGTAATAATTATGCTGTTTCTAAAGGATATAATAGCTATGTTTTAACACTTGAAAGGCTTTATCCGACAGTTTATTATTCTCTCGGTGAAAAAATGACAAATAATGCTGAAAGATATATTGCCGTTTTAAAACCAAACACAAGAACATTAACCGACTTACACAATATTTTTCCTTCTTCAGAGATTAAAGATATAACTGATGAGTTAAAACAGGGATATCCGATAATTAAGGATGTCGATAAATCCCGTTCAACCAATTCAAAATACATTGATATATTAAAAACAGAAGGAAGCGAATATGCTTCAAAGCAGCTGATGTCATCATCTTCTTCTGGCTTGATGAAATATATTCAGCCCTACGGCTATAGAAAGATTCGTTTTTCAACTGACGCACTCGGAAGGATGCTGCAAGGCTCCGAAGGTGAAATATTTGAAGAAAACGAAAGCTCTTTGAGAGGAATTAAAACAACAATTAATAAAGAAGTGGAAAGTATTACAATAGAAGCTGCTAATAAGATTGAAAGCGGTTGTGTTGTGGTAATGGATGTTAAAAACTCTTTTGTGCTATCCTGTATAACAAAACCGGATACAAGCTATGTAAATAAAGCGTTTGAAAACTATAATGTTGGCTCAGTATTTAAAATTGTTGTTTCCCTCTGCGCCCTTGAAAATAATATTGATTTCTACTATACCTGCAACGGAAATACAATAGTGGGGGACTCCGAGTTTTCTTGTCAGAATAACAATAAACATTCTTTTCAGAATATGCAGTCAGCACTTGCAAACTCCTGTAACTGCTATTTTGTTAATCTGGCGTTGAAACTTGGCGAGGATAAACTTATTGACACTGCTGAAAAACTCGGATTTAACGAAGATATTGTTTTATATAATGATTGGATTGTCAAACAGTCTGGTTTACCGACAACAAACGACTTGAAATCAAAAGGTGAACTTGCTCTTTTTGGATTCGGTCAGGGAAAGCTGACAGTTTCGCCTCTTCATATGTGCTATGCGCTATGTACTATTGCAAATGGCGGAAGGAAAAATCAAACCCGATTTGTTACGTCAAATGTTTATGAAAACGGGGATATAAAAGATTATGAATATAAAGACGAAAAACAGGTGTTTGAAGAAAACAATTGTAAGGAATTGATTAATTGTCTTCGCTATGTTGTAACAAACGGAACAGGTAAAAATGCTGAGGACAAAAAGGGAAAGTCAGCAGGGAAGACAGCAACTGCTCAAACAGGTCAATATAATAATAAAACTGAATTACTCAATACCTGGTTTGCAGGAGTTTATCCCTATGATAATCCGAGATATGCTATTGTTGTTATGTGTGAAAACGGAAAAAGCGGAAGCGAGGATTGTGCTCCTGTTTTTCGACATATTGTTGAAAAGCTCAGCGACTTGTGATATAATTTCACCGAGGTGATAATTATGGCAAGTTCAAAAACAAAAACTTTGCTTATCTATAAGTATTTAGTTGATTATTCTGATGAAAACAATCCGCTTTCAACAACTGATTTAATTGATTATTTGATGAAGGACGGAATGTTCTGCGAAAGAAAGTCAATATACGCTGATATTGCGGTTTTAAAAAGCGTAGGCTTTGATATTGTAAGAACTTATTCTCCGAAAAAAGGATTTTTTCTTGCATCAAGAAAATTCGAACTTCCCGAAGTTCGTCTTTTAATTGACGCAGTAACATCTGCGGGATTTATAACTCCCAATAAAACTAAAAGACTTGTTGAAAAGCTTGAAACACTTGTTTCAAAGAATCAGGCAGAGGAGCTTGTATCCCAGGTTTATATTGATTCTGAAACAAAATGCGATAATGAAGAAATATACTATGTTATTGATGCTCTTAATGATGCGATAATCAGTAAAAAACAGGTTACGTTTAAATATAAAAGAAGAAATATTGATAAAGAAAATAAGAAGTCATATACAGAAAAAACCTTCACCGTATCTCCATACGCTCTTATCTGGGAGGATGACCATTATTATCTTGTCTGCAATAATGCAAAATACGATAACTTTATGAATTTAAGGCTTGACCGTATGAAAAAAGTTGAAAAGCTTGATGATGACGCAAGATGTGTTGAAGAGATAAGCGAATATAAAGGCTCCTTTGATGTTGCTGATTACGCTTCCAAGATGTTTAATATGTTCTCAGGAGTTAATTCAAAGGTTGAGCTTCTTTGTGACCTTGAATTAAGAGAAGAAATAATGGATAGATTCGGCGCAAAAATTCCTCTTACCGCTGTTGATACCGACCATTTCAAAACAACGATAGATGCGGCAGTTTCAGACGGTCTTGTTTCCTGGATTATGACCTTTGGTGACAAAATTAAGGTTATCGAGCCTGAATCCCTTGCAAAATCAGTTAAAGAAAAAGCAAAAAGCATAGCAGCTTTATATTAATTATACGTTAATATATTCAGAACGCGGTAACTTGAATACATCACTCGACACTTAAATTTAAAAAAGCATATTCAAAGATTTTCTTTGGATGTGCTTTTCATATTTTATACAAATTTTATTTACTTAGTATTGAAATATTGTATATTTTTATATATAATATATAAGACAATAAAAGAAAGGGGAGTCCCTATGGGAGAAACTAAAGAAAAAAAGTCACTAAAACAGATAGTCGGCAATTTAATAACTGCTCTCAAGACTAACTGGAAAACTCCGAAACCTGGCGAATATACCAACATTAAAGAGTTCCTTCAATATTGCTTTGGTATGATGGGTATTTGCGGTTTCACATTTATTTGCAATGATACTGTTGCATTTACAGCAGGATATCTTTGCGGATCAATTTTTGAAATCAAAATGATGGACTTTACCATCATAACGGTAATTGCGCTTATTGTAAAATATGCAACGCTGTATCTTGAATCGCTTTCGATGACGATTTTTGAAAACCTCGGTCATCTTTCAAAAAAGCAGGCTAAGATTGCATCTGTTTCATTCATTGCTTGCACAGTTATCGGAATTGCGTTCTACTTTATTCCATCAGCGCCTTTTGAATCAATTATCAAGGGCTTGCCTCAGATAATTGCAAATATTCTTGTTATAACAGGTGTTGGCGGACTTGTTAACTGGTTCTTAAGAGCTAAGTTTTGTCAGAAATATGGAAGATATAAGCCCTTCCTCGTTATGTACGGAATTCCTGTAACAATTATTACATGCATCATTCCGTTCGTTCCAACAACACTTGAATATACAACAAAGCTTGTTATTCTACATTTCTTATTCACTTTAAGAACAAGATTTTCAATGTTGTATCAGGATAACCCGAAGGCTATTATCGCTCTTATCACACCTAATACAGTTGAACGTCAGAAGTATTATTCAATCGGTGCTATTTTCCTTGGTTTCTTCCGTTCAATATTCAGAATCATATTCCCGATTATGATTCAGCAAACCGGCGGATACCTCAGCATTAAATCATACCAGATTTTCGTTCCGATTATTTCTGTTGCATCAGTATTAATGGGATTTGTTATTATCGGTGTTAAAGAAAGAGTTGCTGAAAATAGAGATTCAACTCCTAAAATCAGCTTTGGCAAGAGTGCAAAAACACTTCTTAAAAACAAATATTTTTGGATTGTCAATATCGCAGGAACGTTCGGCTTATGGAATGCAATAGCAGACGGTGTTATTAACTATTGCTTAATCTATTCGCTTCGTATTGAATGGTTTACTGGTATTATCAGTCTTCTTGGTATATCATCTGTTGCGGGTAACCTTTTAACTCCGCTTATGGTTAAAAAATTCGATAAGAAGAAATCAATTATCTTTTTCCGTACAGTATGGATGATTATCACTGCGGGATATCTTCTTGGACTACATAATGGTAACAGCGTACCTCTTCTTGCATTAATGATATTCCTGAGAAGCGGTATGTCCGCTGCTTGTAACGGTATTACAGACGGACTTAATGCCGATATTCTCGACTATCATCAGTGGAAAACAGGCGAGCGTGCCGACAATATGATTAACATTTTCGGATGGTTCACAACGCCCATCGCAACGCTTCTTGGATTGGTTGCTCCCGCTCTCTTCAGACTCAGCGGATTCACATCAGACTGGGATGTTCTTTTCGATAATACTGTTTTCACAAAAGTTATGGAAACATACGTAATTCTTGGCGTTGTCGGATTAATTCTTTCAACACTTCCGTTCTTATTCTACGACCTTACTGCTGAAATGCACGATAAATGCGTTGCAGAGATTGCTCAAAGAGAAGCAAAGCTTAAAGGCGAAACAGAAGTAGCTGATGAAACCGAAGAAGTGCTTGATGAAGTAACTGAGGAGGTAACTGCATAATGAAAATTAAAAGAATAATCGTTTTGTTACTTACTATCTCAGTTATTGCAGCTTGTTTTTCAGGATGTAAGTTGAGTTTCACCTCGACTGATCCTCTTGATAATTCAAAATTCAAGGTTGAAAACGGTGAAATTGCAATTACGGGTTATACCGACAGAACAACTATTAATGAGTACACTATTCCCGATGAATACGAGATAGACGGCAAAACCTATCCAATAACAAAGATTGCAGATTTTGGTATTTGCAATGCGGAATCTTTAAAAAGAATTACTATCGGTAAAAATGTTCAAGAAATTGAATCCTGGTCGATGACAAATAACCAGAAATTAACTGAATTTGTTGTTGATGAAGAGAATCAGTATTTTACTGCTGTTGACGGCGTATTGTTTACAAAGGATATGAAAACTCTGCTTTATTATCCTCCTGCAAAGGGCGTAAAATTTGATAAGTACGGCAATGTAATTCTTGAAACAGATAAGAAAACAGGATGGTATAGTAACGAGCCTACATATGATATTCCTGAAGGCGTTGAAACTATCGCTGCTAAAGCTTTCTATAAATGCTATTTTGTTAATGTTACTTCTGCTCCTTCAACTATTAAGAGAATCGAAGAAAAGGCATTTTTCAGAACAAGCGAGCTTGAAAATTTTGTAATGCCCGCAGCTATTGAGTTTATCGGAAAAGATGCTTTTGCATATGATGATAAATTAGATAAGATAGATATTGGCTCAAACATTCAGCAAATTGGTGAATACGCTTTCTTTAACTGTACCGGTATGAAAGAGATTAATGTTGCTAAGAAGGAAAGTGATATTAAACTCGGAAAGAAATGGCAGCCCACAGAAAAGGGAAGAATTAAGAAAGATTGCACAGTTAAATTTGCATAATAAAAATGCTCTCGAGAAATCGAGAGCATTTTTAAATATTATAATGTATTTAAATCATATGGCGTTTTCTGATATACAAAATAGTTAAGCCAGTTGTTGAAAAGAATATTAGCCGCGCCTTTCCAGTTCATTTGTGGAACACGTTTTATATCATTGTTCGGAAAATAGTTGAACGGCATCTCAATATCAATGCCTTTTTCAACATCTCTGAAATATTCTTTTGCAAGAGTATCTCTGTCATATTCGCTGTGACCGGTAATGAAAAACTTTCTGCACGCCATATCGGATATAATATGTACTCCGGAATACTCACTATATGAGATTATCTGTAAGTCTTTTACCTGCGCGATGTCGGACATTCTTATTTCCGTATGTCTTGAATGAGGAACGTAGAATAAATCGTCAAGTCCTCTCATTAAAGGATGGGTTTCATCAAGTGAATAGTGGGGGAATACACCGAAAACTTTTTTCTCTGTTTTGTATTTCGGTATTCCGTAATGATAATATAGAGCTGCCTGTGCGCCCCAACAAATATGCCATGTAGAATAAACATTGGTTTTTGACCATTCCATTATTGTGCAAAGCTCATCCCAATAGTCAACCTCTTCGTATTCTAACTGTTCAACAGGAGCTCCTGTAATAATCATTCCGTCATAACGGTTTTCTTTAATTTCATCAAGAGTATAATAGAATTTATCCATATGACTCTTTGAAACATTCTTCGATTCGTGGGAAGCAACCTGAAGAAAATCAATATCAAGCTGAAGAGGTGAATTTGAAAGCAGCCTCAGTAACTGAGTTTCTGTTTCAAGCTTTGTTGGCATTAAGTTAAGAATAATAATCTTAAGCGGTCTGATATCCTGCGTATCAGCGCGCAAATTGCTCATAACAAAAATGTTCTCCATCTCAAGCCTCTGCTTAGCAGGAAGCTCGTTATCAATTCTGATAGGCAAAACATCAACCTCCTTAGTCATACTGAATGCAATTATATCAAATGTTATTAATTAAATCAAGTATATAAATTAAACATTAATATATAGAAATTCCCCTTAAATATATCAATGCAATTTGTACTTATTTTTTCCAATAGAACTAAGACAAATTGTAACAAATGTTACAATTTAAAAAAATACAGATTTTTTGAAAAAAGTTGTTGACAAATGGAATTCAATCTGCTATTATTATCAAGCTGCTTGTTGAGAGCAACAGGCAAGGACCTTGAAAATTAAACAACGATGAAAAGGAACCCGATTAAAAATAAATTGAGTTAACAAAACTCCAGCTCTTGAAAGAGAGCGAAGCAGTAATGAAGACGACAGCGAAGAGCTGATCGCTTTTGAAATGATT
>JAFSRX010000066.1 GCA_017445905.1 Eubacterium sp. | reverse complement strand
CACCTCATCCACCGCAAGCGGTCCCCCTTTTGCTAGCGCAGACGCTCCCCTCTGTCAGCGCGAGCGCTGACATCTCCCCGTTAAGCGGGGAGTACCTCAAGGGGAAGGTGTGAGGCTTTAGTTCGCCGATAATATAATCGGGTGCGGGTGCCCCGCCCAAAACTCCTAATTCCTAACTCCTCACTCCTAAATATATTAAATCGGAGCGCAGCGACCCGACAACTCGGAACTTGGGGCTCGGGGCTCGCAACTAACACTAGAGGAATATATTATGACAACTCAGGAATATATAAAAGCCATTGAGATGCGGCATTCAAGAAGGGCGTATCAGAACAGGCATCTTGATGAAGCAACAAAAAATGTTATAAAAGAAATGGTTGAAGCAGTTAATAAATCCAGTAATCTTGACTTGATTTTTATTGACGATGCAACTCCCGCTTTCAGAATTTTTCAGGGAAAATTTTCGATGATTGCCGTTTGCGGTGATGATTCTCAGAAGTCTATGGAAGCGGCGGGCTACTACGGCGAGAGTATTGTTCTTCAATGCGTATATCACGGCTTGGGAACCTGTTGGGTTTCGGGAACCTTTAATGAAAACAAGGTATATGAAATGACGAAGCTGCCGAGAAATAAGCGCCTTTACTGTGTTATTGCAATCGGATATCCGAAGGAAAGGCAAAATGCGGTTGAAAAAACGATGTATAAGGCAACGCACAAGAAAAACAAATCTTATCAGGATATGTTTGAGAGCTGCGATGAAAAGCTCAGCGAGGAATATTCGTATGCGATGAAGCTTGTTGAAATGGCTCCCTCAGCGGTTAACAGACGCCCTGTTAAATTCAGATATGAAAACGGAGTTTTAAGCGGAAGGGTTGAGGAGCCCTATTCCGACCAGAGCATTGATTTCGGAATTGCGAAGCTTCATTTTGTTCTTGGCTGCAAGGCGAAGGGAATAAACGGAAAATGGAGCGAAAACAACGTTTTTGAAGAGATAAAAACCCAGAAGATAAAATTTGAAAAAGAAGATAATTAGTATGAATAAAAAAACAATAATAATAACCTCTTGCGCGTTTCTTACTGCAACCGCAATAGGAATCGGAATAAAAGAGTTTATTAAATTTTATAAGCCTGAGGAATACAAGGTTGCCAGTGTTTCAAATATAATGAATAACGAAACAAGGCTGATCGCCCACAGAGGTTTCAGAGCGCTTGCCCCAGAAAACACTCTGCCGGCATATGAAGAAGCAGGAAAAGCGGGCTTCTGGGGCGCTGAATGTGATATATATAGAACAGCCGACGGAGTTTGGGTAACTCACCACGACCCGATAACCGCAAGAATGATGACGGGCACAAGAAATATTGAAAAATCAAATTACAGCGACCTTCTCGCTTATGATTATAATAACGGAAATAATGTTGATAAATACCCGAATCTGAAGATATGCAAGTTCGAAGAGTATCTTGCCGTCTGCGAAAAATACGGAATGAGAGCGGTTATCGAGCTCAAGGGCAAAAACAATCTTGAGTATTTTGATGAGCTGATAAATCTTATTGACAGCGTTGATGTTGAGCCTGTATTTATTTCCTTCAACGCCGATAGCCTTAGAAAAATAAAAGAGCTCAAACCCGAAGCAAAGCTCTTTCTGGTTGTTGACGATATCAGGGATGAACATATTCAGACTGCGCTTGATATCGGAAACTGCGGAATTGATTTTGATGTTGACATTGAGAAAAACTATAAAAACGATTGTGAAATGATTAAAAAGGGAGTTAACGCAGGGCTTGAGATGGCTGTCTGGGCTTGCGACTATCCCGAAAAAATGCAAAGAGTTGTTGATTTAGGAGTTAAATACATAACAACTGATTGCCTTACAGAATACTAAGAATTTCACGGACCACACCTTGGGCAGCGCCCACCCGAAATTCTCAATTAAAAAAACGCCGAAAGGCGTTTTTTTAGTAGTTTTCTTCGTGTATTTCAAAATAGCTTTGAGGATGAGCGCAAACTGGGCAGATCTGAGGTGCCTTTGTTCCAACAACAATGTGACCGCAGTTTCTGCATTCCCAGATTTTAACCTCGCTCTTCTGGAACACCTCGTTCATTTCAACATTTTTAAGAAGTGCGCGATATCTTTCCTCATGGGCTTTTTCGATAGCTGCAACCATTCTGAATTTCTTTGCAAGAACGGTGAAGCCCTCTTCCTCGGCTGTTTTAGCAAAGCCTTCATACATATCGGTCCACTCATAGTTTTCGCCGTTTGCAGCAGCCTCAAGGTTTTCGGGAGTTGTTTTAATTCCGTTTAATTCCTTAAACCACATTTTTGCGTGCTCTTTTTCATTATCAGCTGTTTTAAGGAAAAGCGCTGCAATCTGCTCAAAGCCCTCTTTCTTTGCCTTTGAAGCAAAATATGTGTATTTGTTTCTTGCCTGACTTTCACCCGCAAAGGCTGCTTCAAGGTTTTTTTCGGTTTGTGTTCCTGCGTAGGGGTTAGCCTCTTTTTCAGTTAAAACATCCTTGAATTCATCGTTTGCCATAATTATTACCTCCTTATTTTATATATGCGTATATATTTTATCCTAAAAAGAAGAATTTATCAAATATTTTTTACATTTTATTACATAATCATATAAATGAAATACGAAAGAGAAAAACTCCCCCGCATTATAATTATTTTTTCTTATTTTTCTTTGCTTCAAGCTCAGCTTTTTCCTGAGCTATCTTTCTTTCTCTTTCCTCCTGGGCTTCCTGTTCTTCTCTTTGAGCCTCGGCTTTTGATTCATCATAAAGTGCAGAAATTTCATCGAGCTTAGAATAGTTTTCAGCCTGTTTCAAAAGCTTTTCTGCATCGTTAAACGGCTTTGCAGCGCGGTTGAATTTTGCAAATTCATCCATAAGAGCCTTAGCCTCTTTCTGAACGTTTTTCTTTTCGGAAATAAGCTCTTTTGCTCTTTTTTTGTCGCCTGCCTGATTTGCTTCATAAATCAGCTCGTCGAGTTCATCCTCTCTGTCAAAAAGAGCGGTTAAGGCGTTCATATCGGGCTTAACGAATTCATTAACGCTTCCATAGTACTTATCATAAGCACGCCTTGCCGAAAGTTTATTTTTTGCAAGTTCTTTTCTGAAAGAGCGGAACTGCTTTTCTTCTTTGCTGTTTTTCGGAAGAGCCTTCGCAGCGGCGATTTCTTCTTTAATGCCTTCATAGTTTATGTAGTTGATGAAATCAAGACCCTGAGCCTGAATCTCTTTATAAACCTCAAGCTTGTGTTTACCGAGCTCGCTGTCGAATTTATCAAGCTCTTCACAAACGAACAGCGAAATTTCGATTTCTTCGTTAAATTCGATATCTTTTCTGTATTCCTTTTTGTCCTTGCTCTTGTCAATCTTAACAGCTTCTTTAACAGCCATCTCTCTTGCGTTTTCAACAAGGTCAATAGCCTCAACAAGCTGATTGTTTTTAAGTGCACCGTTTGCATAGTCTTCAAATAATGCACGAACCTGAAGAACGCGTATAATGCTCTTTTGCTTCTTCTCATCAAAATCATAGAAGAAGTAGGGAACAACGTTGAGAAATGCGCCGATTGCAGCCATAATTATGAGAGCGGGCAGGAATTTATAAAGAAGGTCGGGCTGACCTGTTTTAACATCAAGAATATCGAAGGGCTTTTCATATCCGTTTCCTTCAAATATTCCGAATTTTTCCTGAACAGCGGGAAGAACTGCCGAAGTTGCAAGAGTAACAACATTTCCGATTGTTGCAACTGCGGCAAACATACCGTCTATTCTTTCGCCTGATTTATACTGCTGGAAGTCTCGGATATCAGCCTGAATTGCAGGGGTTGTTATCTGTTCAATTGAGGAGAAAAGATAGTTTGTCCAAACACAGGCAACAAGCCACCAGAATGAGCGAACGTTAACTATCATAAGAAGAATGCAGGCAACGTTCGCAAGGTTAACGGTTATTAAAACTCTTTTCTTTCCAAATTTTTTAACAAAAAACGGAGCAAAGAGCATTCCCCAAAGTGAGGCGTTTCCGATAATAGTCCATGCTATTCCGTAGGTTGCGCCGTTAACGGTATGACCGTAGCTCTGGTTATAAAGAAGAATGTTGGCATATGCCATCTCAAGAAATCCGAGCCAACCTGCAAGAGCGATAATCCAGAAATACTTATTTTTTGCAACCTCTCTGAGAGAATCCATAAAGCTTATCTGAATTGTATGGGTTTTTGCCTGAACAATTTTCTCTTTTGTGTTTGCCCAGACAACTATTGTAAGCCCAATACCTAAAACAGCATAAATCGGATAAGTTATTCTATATACAATGATATTGGTCTGGTCATTGTTTGCAAAAACCTGTGCGATAATGGGGTTGAGAATGTTCATTATCGAAGGCGCAAGCGAATAAACAACTGCCTTGATTGCAAGAACATCTGTTCTTTCCTGGGTATTTGGAGAAAGAACGTGAATAAGATTTTCATATGCGTCCCTGAAGAAATTGAAGAAGAAATGAAGTCCGAGGTTGCAGATGAAAACAACAGTTGCCTTAATCAGATATCCCTTGTCGTAGCCAAACATTTTTCCGGGGAACAGGGCATACATCTGTTCATAAGGGAACCAAACGTAAATCAGCGCGATAATCGTTGTCGGAATACCCATTGAGATAAGATAGGGTCTGTATTTACCGCCCTTTCCTCGAGTATTGTCAACCATATTTGCCCTAATTGCAGTAAGGGGAATATTTAGCAGCGTTGCAATAAGATAAATAATATACGAATGTGAAGGTCCGATTCCTATTGCGTTGCTGACAATAATATTTGTTGTGCTGACTATTAGAGTTGAGCCGAGCTGAATAATGAAATATGCGCCGATTCCGCCGAAGGCGTATGCAATAACCTCTTTGAAGGGCATATATTTTCCCTTGGGAGGTTCCTTCCAGTAGAAACGAACATTATCCATAAGTGTTTTTGCTTTTTGAGCGAATCCTGTATCAGACATATTTACTCTCCTGTAATTCATAATTAGTTACATTTTAGCATATATGCCCTTATTAATCAATTATTATTATGCTGATTGTTCAGTATTGTTGCTCTGAGCTTTTTCTTTTACCATAAGTGCGATTTTATAAACGCAGGAAAGACAGGGAACAACATTGAAAACTGAAAGAGAATCTGTAAAAGAAATAATGTTTTCAAAATTCTCTATTTCCTCTTCAATGCTTTCACTTGTTATAACAATAACATTTGCGCCCCTGTTTTTTATGCGATAGATATTCTTGATTTCGCTTTTAAAATGTTCCTTGTCCGTTATAAGAGCAAAAACAATTCCGGAACAGAGAAGCTCGGCAGGATAATCGCTTAACTCCTCAGAATTGATGGCTTTAGCATTTTTATTTGTTATATCCAGAAGAATTTGTTCAGCTTCGTGGCTGATTGAATTGTCGCTGCCGGCTGAAGTTATAAATATATTATCTGAATTTTCAAGCATAGCCGCGGCAGTCTCAAGTTTTGAGGAATTTTTAACAGCTGCCGAAGTAATGCCCGAGAGCATTTCAGCCATTTTAAGAGACACCCCGATATATAAATCCGAGATTATTTCGAGCTTTGAGCTGAGATAAAATGAGAAAAGGCATAGGGTAAGATAGTGAGAAATGAATGCGCTTGCCGGCATATTATTTTCATATTCATTTCCCGTAATTATTGAAAGGTTGCATTCTCCTGAAAGAGCAGATAATTTGTTTTTAGTTATAGCAACTGTTTTTGCGCCGAATTCATGAGCTTTTTTTACCGCCGAAAGCGTTGCTTTGTTTTCGCCATCCTGAGAAATTGCAATAATAAGGGTGTTTTTATCAACAGGAGTATTTGAATACAGAAATTCAGAAGACTGAAAGGCGATTGTTGTAATACCGCAGTATGTTTCAAAAAGACTTTTTGATGAAAAAGCAATCTTTTCTGAACTACCCTGACCGAAAAGGATAATTCGGTCTATTTTATCTATATATCTTGCGCTCAGCTTAAGATAATCAAAATTAATCTGATGATTTATAACAAATCGGTTATAAATTTCTTTAACTGCCAAAGGACAGCAATAAAGTTCATAGTTCTGAAAATAGTTGTTAACCGCATAGCTTTGGGCTTTGATATTCTGAAAACTCTTCTTGATTTTTCGCATTTTTGAATCAAAAACAAGAATTCTGTCCTGAAAGATTTTTGCAGTTTCTCCGTTTTCCAGAACAGCATATTTTTCACAAAAAGGCATAAGCGCACCGAGTTCGCTTGAAATAAAACATCCGTCGGGTGAGGTTCCTAAGATGAGACCAAATTTTCCGCTTTTGCAGTATATTGCATTTTCCTCTGATGAAATAAATGCAAAGGAAGGGTTTTCGCTGAAGGCTGATGAAACCTTCTGAATCAATTCGATTTTATTCTTCTCATTCATTATGCAAAGACAGGCAAGGAGCAAATCCTCCTCAGTGAGTATCGGGAAAGGATCGCCGCACCACTTTTTAAGACTTTTGAAATTGCCTGTTTCTCCATCCATAACAGCGGCAAAGTTTTCGTTGGAGGAAGGGGGAGCGGTTATTGACGAGGCTTTGCATTTTTCTTCTCTTGAACATTGAGCAAGTCCGATATCCGAAGTACTCTCAAGCTGTCTTATTTTATTGAAAAGCTCCTCAGGAGTTCCTTTGATTTTAAAGCTTTTAAAAAACTCCTTTTCTTTTAAAACTATTCCCGACATATCTTCTCCTGCGCCTTTGAATTCTGAAAGACCCGAAAGCAGAATATCTTTTGCGCTGTTTTTTCCTATATATCCGAATATTGCACTCATAATTTTCAGTTCCTTTCAAGTTTTGCAAATATTATGCTCATATCGTCAGTGTTTTTGCCCTCAGCTTTTTTCTTTGCCTCTTCAAGAATGAAATTTGCTTGCTGCTGAGGGCTTAAATCACCGCTTGAATTCAGTGTTTCATAAAGCCAGCTTTCTCCGAGGTCACTTATTCCGTCACTCATAAGAGCAATGCAATCGCCGAGTTTTAAAACGCCGCTTCGCTTGGCAAATTCAACACCTCTCAGTATTCCTGCAGGCATTGAAGACAGTTCACATTTCGATATCTTTTGATTTTTGATGAAATAGCTTGCGGGAGCGCCAGCCTTGAAAAGCTCACATTTTCCAGTAAACATATCAATGCTTGCAATATCAAGCGTTGCAAGACTTTCATCATTGCTTTTAACAAGCAGTGCAGAGTTGACGACTTTCAGCGCGCTGTCAAACCCGAAGCCCGCGTTAATCAGCTTTGATATCAAGCCTGCGCCCATTGCTCCGTCGAGAGCAGCTCGCGAGCCTTTACCCATTCCGTCGCTTATAATAAGAATACAGTGACCTTTATAATCATTGATGATTTTAACTGTATCGCCGCAGAGATTTCCCTCAGCGCAGTGCTGAGAAAAACCGATATTGAGCTTATAATTTGGTCTCTCAAAAAATGAAAGCATTATTTCATCTTTGAAATTTGTTATAATTCCTTTTGTGAAATATCTTGAACAAATTTTTCCGATTTCATTCTGAAAAATTGGATTATCAAGATTTTTGCATTCTGAGGAGGCGAGAATTTCAACTCTTATTCTTGAAAACTTGTCCTCAATCGCGGAGATGTTTTTTGGGAATATATCATACTGAGCGAGTAATTTGCGTATTTTTTCGCAGGCGTCATTGTCGAAGGTTTCTGCCTCGTCAAATTCAAATGCAAGATCCTCAAGCATTCCCGAAATTGAATAAAACTGATCAGAGGCAACCATTCTTATCTGATTTGTTTTTTCAAGAATAATCTCTCGGCGGATGTATTCCTCTTCGCTTATATTGAGCTTGTTTATCTCATTTTCTTTTCGGGTTATTTCGTTTATCTTTTCTCTGACCTGATCAACACTCTGACTTATTGCCGACATTGCCGAGGATGCGAATCTCAGTTTTAAAACAAGGCTTTGTCTGAGCGCACTGTCGGAATTCATATCATTTGTGTTTATGCTTTCAATTTTTGCACAGAGCTTTGCCGGCAGAAGAAGGAATATGAGAACACCTATCGCACATTCTGAAAAGAGCGGTAAGGCAAGAGGACTGTCGGAAGCGATGCAGAAAAACGAGAAGGAACAAAGATAGCTTATTCCTGCTCCGAGGGAGGATAATTCATAAAAAAGACATGCGATAAGATAAGAAAATGCGAAAGCGCCGACAATAAACAGCGCCCCCGATTGTGCCACTGAAAACGCAAAGCCGAAGGAGAGTGAAAAAATCATTCCCCATTTGGTGTTTTTCAGCTTTATCAGAGAGAGGGCTACTGCCATAGCTATTGCTCTTGCAGGGGAAAAGCCGTGAAAACTGATATATGAAAGATTCATAAGTAGAACTGAAAGAGATATCATAATGCAGCTCATTTCAGAAAAAGGCAGCGCTTTAAATCTTATCTGCTTAAAACTTGCGTTAACGCTTTTGTAGAAAAAATATGCCGTTCCGCAGCAGAGAAGTGCTTCTGCAAGCAAAACTATGTACTGAGTATATGAGCTTTGGAGTCTGAAATTAACAACAAAACCGCTAAGAAAATCGGCGAGAAATGCAATAGTTATCGGAAAGGACGGGCGCTCGTTAAGTTCAAAAATGTTTGCCGTTATCCCTCCGAAAAGCGCAATAACCGAGGCGGCGAAATATCTTGCGAAGGTAACATCAATCCCGCCGAGAGCATAGCCGAGAAATGCGCCTAAAAAAGAAAAAAACACATTTTTTCCCCTCGAAACCGATATTATTGAAACTCCGAAGGGCTGAAGATTTTTAGTAAGATTTCCTATGCTGAGAAAAAAGCCCAATAAAAAGAATGCGGCGCACTCAAAAAAAGCTTTCGCACTTTTACTCTCAAATATACTTTTTTTCGATTCAATTCTCTCTTTTACAGGCATTTTTTATTATCCGTTCTTTTTGTTTTTTTCTATGATATACAATTATTTCTGCGAAAAATGTCTAAATGGGATTTTGTTTTAATATGTTGCACTAAATGTTTTTCAGTGATATAATAATGAACAATAAATTATTTATTTTAAGAAAGGCAGGATTGTTTATGAAAGTAACAGAGAAAATAGCCTATGGAATAAATAAGATAACAGGAGCTTTTGCCGCTACCGCCCAGGATCAGAACGGCAAGGTTTCGGCAAATGAAAAAATTGACGAAAAAATAACCGCCCTTTCTCGTCAGGCGGCGTCAGAGGGCGCAGTTCTTCTAAAAAACAACGGTGTTCTTCCGATTAAAAAGGGAAACTGTGTTTCTGTTTTTTCAAGACTTCAGAAGGATTGGTTATTCGTTGGTTACGGCTCAGGCGGAGATGTTAACTGCAATAACAAAGTGAGCCTTCTTGAAGCGATGAGAAAAAGTGAGGATATTGAAATAAATGAAGAACTCGCAAAGGAATATGAAATTTTCTGCAAGAAAAATCCTGTTAACCAAAGCGCAGTATGGGGAACATGGGAATTCAGTTTAAGCGATCTAAAACTCAGGGACGATATTGTTGAGGCGGCAAGAAAAAACAGCGACACCGCTATTTATATAATAGGAAGAGGAACAGGGGAAGATAGGGACGCCGCTCTTGAAAAGGGAAGCTATTATCTTTCAAATGAAGAGATAGCTAATCTTGATTTGATAACAAAGTATTTTGACAAGGTTGTTGTTTTACTCAATATCGGAAATATTATTGATATGGCGTGGGCTGAAAGCTACGGCGATAAAATCAGCGCAATTCTCTGCGTATGGCAGGGCGGAATGGAAAGCGGTAATGCTGTTTGCGATTTGCTCTGCGGAAAAACCTCACCGAGCGGAAAGCTCAGTGATACTATTGCAAGAAGCTATTTTGATTATCCCTCAAGCGATAACTACGGCAACAAAAATTTCAATGTTTATGAAGAAGATATATTTGTTGGCTACAGATATTTCGAAACCTTTGATAAAAACAGCGTTCTTTATCCCTTCGGCTTCGGACTCAGCTATACTGATTTCGATATGCAGTGCAAAGAGGCAAAGGCGGATGAAAACGGTTTTACTTTTACAGTTAAAGTAACTAATACAGGAAACTTTGCAGGTAAAGAGGTTGTTCAGCTCTATATTGAAAAGCCTGTCGGAAAACTTGGTAATCCTGCAAGAGAGCTTGCGGCATTTGCAAAAACAAATGAGCTTGCTCCGAGTGAAAGCGAAGAGATAACTCTATTTGTTGATTTCTATCAGCTTTCTTCTTATGACGACTGCGGCTCAACAAACCACGCAGGCTGTTATGTTGTTGAAAAGGGCGATTATAAATTCCACCTGGGTGCTAATTCAAGGGATAACGAAGAGATATTTAACTTCTATCAGGAAGAAAACTTTGTTTACTCTCAGCATAAGCAGGCTGCTGCGCCCCGGGAACATTTTGAGGTTTACCACGCAGAGATTATTGACGGAAAAACCGTTTTAAGAAAGAAACCCGTTGCAAAACAGAAATATGATTTAGCAACAAGAATTCTTAACAATATGCCAAAGGATATTGAGCCTGTCGGCGATGTTGGCTATAAGCTCATTGATGTTAAAGAGGGCAGGGTTACAATGCAGGAATTTGTCGCTCAGCTCAGTGTTGATGAACTTGAAGCAATAACAAGGGGCGACTATACTATGGATAGTCCTCTTGGCGCACCCGGTAACGCAGGCGCCTGTGCAGGTGTTCTTGAATCCCTCAGAGAAAAGGGCGTTCCAGCAGTTATAACAACCGACGGACCTTCCGGTATCAGACTCAAGAGCAACTGTTCGCTTATTCCTGTTGCAGTTGCGTTATCCTGCACCTTTAATACAGAGCTTGTTGAAGCACTCCATAAAGAGCTTGCAAAGGAAATGAAGGAAAGAGGAACTCATATCCTTTTAGCTCCCGGAATGAATATCCACAGAAATCATCTCTGCGGAAGAAACTTTGAATACTACAGCGAGGATCCGTATATCAGCGGAAAGATGGCTGCAGCAGCAGTAAGAGGAATTCAGAGCGGCGGTTTATCAGCCTGCCCGAAGCATTTTGCCTGCAATAATCAGGAAATGAATCGAGTTAAAAATGATTCGAGGCTTTCAGAAAGAGCGCTAAGAGAAATCTATCTCAAAGGCTTTGAAATCTGTGTAAAGGAAGCGCATCCGAAGAATATTATGACCTCATATAATAAGATAAACGGAGTATGGGGACATTATAATTATGATTTATGTACAACTATTCTCAGAAACGAATGGGGATATAAGGGCAATGTTATGACCGACTGGTGGATGCAAAAATCAAAGTCACCAGAATTTCCGATTATGAAGGACCACGCATACAGAGTTCGCGCTCAGGTTGATCTCTTTATGCCGGGCGGTGACAGAGTAACCAACCGAAAGCCCGACTCAACCTGCCTTGCTTCCTTTGGAAAGCCATACGGAATAACTCTTGGCGAGCTTCAGCGCTCAGCAATGAATGTTTTAAAAATGGCTATGGAGATTAAAATATAATTACGAATTACGAGTGACGAATTACGAATTTCGGGACGCAAGCGACGATTATATTATTGCCGTGCGCAGCACCCGAAACTCTCAATTCTTCATTTTCAATTTTCAATTAAAAAAGACCGACAACCGTCGGTCTTTTTGTTGTTATATTAATCTTTTTGAGGTAATCCCTCTTTATCGTACATGCAGCAAGCTTCAACCATAATTTCTATAGCTGCTTCAATTGCTTCGGGACGAAGGTTTTCGGGAGTATCGTTTCTTGTGTGGTAGTAATCAGCGGGAGCGGGATCCATTGCTGCAAAGCCTGTTGAAGGAATGCCTTGCTGTTCAAATGCAGCCGCATCGCAAGCGCCAATATAAATTGATTCAAATTTAAGATCATATCCGCAGTTTTCAGCGGCGTTTTTAATAAGATATTTTGCGCCCCAGTCATGCTGAAGTGTTCCTGAAAGGTCGCGGTCATAAACAGCCATATCCTCTAAGTCTCTGAAGGTATCAAGTCCGATACAAACAGTTGGGATATCTTTAAGCTCTTTTTCGTGAGCTCTCGCATATGCCTTTGCGCCTCTGAGACCTGCTTCCTCAGAACCTGAACAGATAACTCTGATTTCGGTCTGATTCATATCAATGCCTGCTTCTCTGAGTGCTTTGAGAGTGCTGATTCCAACATAGCAGCCTGAAAGGTTATCAGATGCGCCCGGAACAGATTTTGTCCAGCTCTGGAAGAAGATGAACGAAAATTCAAACGGAACAAAGATGCAACCGATAATGAATAAAGTTACGAAGAACCATCTTGAGCCGCCTTCAATAGTTCTTGCAGCTGCGCCGTGAGAAACAAATGTGCAGATAATTGAGAAAATAGTTGTTATAACAAGTCCAACAACTGCGGGAACTTCAACCATAAGCTTTGCTTTGAGTCCGCCGAGAAGAAGGTTAATCGGCCATTCAAACTGGCTGTCTGCATGACCAACCATAATGATTCTCTGTTTTGTTTCTCCCTTTGGAGCTTTTGTTGCTATAAGATTATGTGAAGTTTGTTTCGGGAAAAGAAAATCGTCGAATTCCTTATACATTAAAAATTCCAGAATAAGCGGGATGAATGCGAGAATGCACATAATGAAGGCAATAATCGGCTTGCCGAACCAGTTAACAAAGGTTGCGCCGATACCCATGCATACCGTAAATGGAATGAATCCCATAAATCCCTGGCGGTGAAGAGTGAAATCCTCAATTTCGGTTTTATCCGAAATCGGCTTTAAATCCTCCTCCATAAACTTCTGAGCCTTTAATTCCTCGGGTGAGCCCGGTTTTCTCGGACCGATGTTATTGCAGATATCGGTGATTTGTTTTACGGAAAAATCGGTGTTTTCCTGAATACTTGTAATATTGCCGTATTCGTTAGCAATTTTCATACTTACATCTCCAATTTCAAAAAATATAGTAAAAGTTTACCATAATTTTTTGAATTTTTCAATAGATTTTATGATAAATGATGAATAAATAGTCCTGAAAGAAGTTTTGGCTCAAACCAGGTTGACTTAGGAGGCATTATTTTATCTGCGTCAGCTATCGACATAAGGTCGTCAATAGTTGTTGGGAACATTGCGAATGCAACTCTCATATCGCTGTTTGCTCTTCTTTCAAGTTCATCAAGTCCTCTTATTCCGCCGATGAATTCAATTCTCTGGTCGGTTTTCGGGTTTTCTATTCCGAGAATAGGAGCGAGAAGATTGTTTTGAAGAATTGAAACATCAAGTCTATCTACAGGATCGTTTTTATCAAAAGTTGAGTCCTTTGCTTTTAAAGAAAACCATTCCCTGTCAATATACATTGAGAAAGTGTGCCTTTCAGAAGGTCTCATCTGTGATGACAGTGGAGAAATATCAAATTTCTCAGAAATTTTTTCAAAAAATTCCTCTTTTGAAAGTCCGTTTAAATCTTTAACAACTCTGTTGTAGTCCATTATTGCAAGCTCTTCATCGGGGAAGGCAACGGCGAGAAAGAAATTAAATTCTTCATCTCCCGTATAGTTCGGGTTTTCCTGCCTTCTCATGTTTCCGACTCTGACTGCGGAAGCACAGCGGTGGTGACCGTCGGCAATATAGAGCGCACTGACCTTATCAAAGAGTGATTGAAGAGTTTTAACTGTTTTTTCATCGTCAATAACCCAAACAGTCTGTTTAACTGAATTTGAGGTGAAATCATAGGTGCTTTCGTGATTTCTTATCCATGAATTAACTATGGTGTTTATTTCGTGGTCATTTCTGTAGGTTAAGAAAATCGGACCTGTGTTTGCATCGCAGGTGTTAACGTGGTTAACTCTATCCTGCTCTTTAACTGCAAGTGTGTGCTCATGCTTTTTGATAATATTGTTCATATAATCATCAATTGAAGCGCAGCCAACAATTCCTGTCTGGCTTCGTCCGTTCATAACCTGACGATAGATATAAAGACAGGGGGTTTCGTCCTGAATCATTTTGCCGCTTTGTTCAAGACCTAAGAGGTTTTCCCTTGCTTTATCATAGACCTGCTGTGAATACTGATCAAAGCCCTTTTCAAAATCTATCTGAGCCTTGTCAACATGAAGAAATGAAAGCGGATTTCCCTTAACCATTTCTCTTGCTTCCTCGGTGTTCATAACATCGTATGGAAGCGCAGGTATAAGCGCTTGGTTTTCTTTTGCGGGGCGATACGCCCTGAATGCTTTAAAAACTGCCATATTTTTTACCTCTCCTCCAAATTAGACAATTTATTATATTATATTTCATTTTTCTTGTAAAGTGTTGTAATATACAAATTATTACGCATATATAAAATATTATTGTCAAGAAAAACAAATATTGCTATAATAAATCAGGTGGTAAAATGAAAAAAGAACTTGATTATTTTTATATCGAAGGCTCATACGGAGGCAATCAGGAGTGGTTTAATGATTTTTTCTTCCGTCTTGGTGGCTGCGGAGCTGAAACAGCTTGCGAATTATGTATTTTTTCAGATAAATATTTTAAAACTAAGCTCTATCCCTTTGATATTGAAAACTTAACAAAAAAGGATTATTCCTCTTTTGCAGATATAATGAGACCGTTTCTTCATCCCCGTTTTTCGGGGATTGATAAACTTAGTATTTATACCGAGGGCTTTTCAAGGTTTTTAGAGGAAAGAAACGCCGATATAATGCTGACTGAATTTGACGGGAACAGGGAATACTCCGAGGCGGAAAAAGAGCTGAAAAATCAGATAGATAAAGGCTTTCCGGTTTCATTTCTATGCCTTAATCACTGTGATAAACGCTTTAAAGAATACGAATGGCATTGGTTTATTATAAACGGTTATGACGAAAGAGAAACGGGGCTGTTTGTTAAAGCCGTAACCTACAGTGAATATGAATGGCTTGATTTTCAAAGACTCTGGAATACAGGGAAAGAAAGAAAAGGCGGAATGGTATTCTTTTCGCCAAGCGAAAAACCGAAAACTCGGAACTCGGGGCTCGGAACTCGCAACTAAGAAAACAGAACTGAAGCAACGCTTCAGTTCTGTTTTCTTACTATACCGTATTCTCCGATATCGGGGCGGAAGTATTTGCATTCTTTGTTGTTCTCAAAAAGCATTCTTGCATATTCGTCCTCGTCAAGAGTCAAAGAGCAAAAATATTCCTCGCTTTCTTCATCGAGAGTATTATAAAAGCATTGCTCACAAAGATTATTCATCAGTTTAAAGGAGAGTTTTCCTCATCCTCCTCCTTTGGCTTTCCAACAGCAACGGAATCGCGGTTGAGTTTCATTATCGGAATAAGAAGTCCGGGCATACCGCTCATTGTTGTTATGTTGTTTATAATCTGACGAACGAAGGGGAAGAGCTGGTCGAAGCTACCTGTGTGGATGTCGGGCTTTTCGTCTCCGGACTGATATGTGAATTCAGCAGCTATTTCAAGTCTTATTTCAAAGGGGTTCATATCAGCGTCGCTCACTCTGAAATTGAGAACTGAAACGCATCTGTTTTCCTCTTCCATATAATTAACATTATATTTAACCTGATTTGTCAGCTTGAGCTGAGTTCCGTTTTTTACCTTGTTGTCGAAAGACATTGAATTAATTTTATATCCTTTAAGTTCAACCATTTTTCTTACCTCACTAATTTAACATTGTTTAACTTTATATCATCATCTGTTTCTTTTGCAGCCTTTCCACTGAAACGAAGAAGCTCAAGATTTTCAACATTTTCAGCATCAAGAGCGTATTTATAGCTGTCACAGAGCTTGCCCCAGCTTGTTTTTGTTTTGGCGATTAATATATCCTTTGCATATCTGATGAAAAATGCCGAGTTGCTGAATTTTTCAACTCCCCAGTCAAGGCAGGGACGAAGATCGTAAAGTCCGCAGTCCCATTTTGAGGTTTTTGAAAGCTCAATTTGGCAATTTTCAAAGGTTATATCCTCAATTATATTGCCCTCATTTCCGTGGATTAAAACACCGTTTTCGCCCTTAGCGGTAACGTTGAAGAAACGGATATTTTTAATGCTTCCGCTCTTTGTGTTTTCGTCGCGGTTGAAGGTTGTTATAACAATAGGCTCCGCCGTTCCCCACCAGTCGGGACAAAAACGTCGGGTTTCAATAATAATATTTGAATATGTAACGTTTTCAACATTTCCGCCGTCACGAATCTGAATAGAAAGACCTCTGTTTGACTTGCTTATTACGCAGTTTGAAACAATAACATTCCTGAAATCGCCAACGCCCTCTGTTCCGATTTTTATTGCGGCTGAGGTTGAAACGAGTGTACAGCCTTCAATAACAACATTCTCAGTAGGTCCGTATTCACTGTTGCCCTTTGAAGTTTTTAGGCAAATGCAGTCGTCGGCGCAGGTGATATGACATCCGATAATGCGAACATTTGAGCAGTGGTCCGGGTCGATTCCGTCTGAATTTGCAACATCAAGGTCGTTGAGTATTCTTATTCTGTCGATTAAAACATCGTCGCAGCCCGCGGGATGAAGAGTCCAGAACGGTGCGTCAATAACAGTGAATTCTTTGAAGGTTATATGATTGCTCTTTTCAACATATATTGCTGTCGGACGTGGATAAAAATCGCCCGTAACATAGTATCTGTCCTTCCTCTGAACAAATGCGTGACCGTTTGCGTCAATCGTTCCCTCGCCGCTTATCGTGCAGTTATCAGCCTCATAAGCATAGATGAAAACAAAACTCGGCTTACCTGTTACAGGATTACCGATAAGCGCAGTTTTCGGATCGTTTATCAGTTTGTTTGGTCTGATATAACCGTCGATATTGCTTGTCGCCTTGAGCTTTGCACCTTTCTGAATATGTAAGTCAACATTTGCTCTGAGACGGATTGAATCTGAATAAAAAATCTTTCCGCTTTGTAAAACAACCTGACCGCCTCCGTTTTTAGCGCAGTCATCAATGGCATGCTGAATTGCAAAGGCGTCATTTGTTATCCCGTCGCCCTTTGCACCGTATTGCATAACATTATATTCTTTCATATATAAATCTCCTAACTCCCACTCGGGGGATGGTGGCAGCCGTCAAGCTGACGGATGAGGGGTGTTGTTTTAACAATACACCTTAAATAACATCATCTCAATGAATTATAATAACATAAAAAATTTCTATTTACAATAAAATTCGAATGATATATATTATTTAATGAAAGGAATGATTGCTTGAAAAACGAAACAAGAAGAATTGAACTGCTTGATGAGCTCAGGGGATTTGCAATTATTGCAATGATTGTTCATCATACTTTTTTAGATATAGGCTTTGTTTTAGGACTTGACTGGGGATATGAGATTTTTGATAAGCTCTGCATTCTGCAGCCGATTTTTTGGGCAATTTTTATCATAATTTCGGGGATTTGCTCGCGCCTTTCAAGAAATACTCTTAAAAGGGGATTAATTGTTTTCGTCGCAGGACTGCTTGTAACTCTCGTAACTGCGGTTATTATGCCCGCTTTCGGCATGACGGGAGCTGAGATTTATTTCGGAATACTATCCTGCCTCGGAGCCTGTATGATAATAACGGGACTGATTATGCCGCTGATAGAAAAAACAAATGCAATAGCCGGAATGATAATCAGTGCTGCTTTGTTTGCCGTTTTCTATTCGATAAGTTCAAAAACGCTGCTTTTCGGGCTTATAAAGCTTCCCGAGGTGCTTTATAAAACGAATTATTTAATGCCTTTAGGAATGTATTCAAAGACCTTTGAAAGTGCGGATTACTTTGCAATTCTGCCCTGGATTTTTATGTTTCTTTTCGGCGCATTTTTCGGCAAATATGCAAAGGGCGGAGCCTTCCCCGAATGGACTTATAAAAAGCATTCAAAGTTTTTCTCGTTCGTAGGAAAAAACAGCCTTTGGTTCTACCTGTCGCACCAGCCTGTTATATATGGAGCGTTATACTTAATTTCGTTTATAATTTATTTGATTTACAAATAAACTAAACAAAAATGAGAGTATTTTAAGAGCGTGTTAAGGCGCTCTTAATTTTTTTAAAATTTTGTATAATTTTCCTTTTACTTATAATAATAAATGTGCTATTATTAAAATGAGATAATTTAAGGAAGTGAAAATATGAATAAAAAAAGGACGGTTAAAGTTTTCGCGTTAATGATGGTTTTCTGTCTTTTGTTTTCATTTTCAAAACCTTTCCCTGCAGTTATTGCTGCTGAAACCTCAGCTTTAGAGGAACAAAAGGCAGAACTTGAAAAGAAGCTGAAGGAAACAGAAGAAAAGCTTGAAAAACTCGGCGATGAGAGCAAGGAAACCGAGGAATACATTGCTGCTCTCGACGAAAAAATAAGCTATCTCAGCAAGCAATATAAACTTGCCAAGCAGGAAGCTGAAAATATCGAAAAACGAGTTACCTCTCTTGAGAGCAACATTAAATCAAACGAGTCGGAATTGGTTTCGATTAAAGATGAAATCAAAACACTTGAACATAATATTAAGACTTTAAACAAAGAGTTTTCATCAACCTATGATGATTATTGCAAGAGGATTCGGGCAATATACATCAGCGGTCAGTCAGGAAGCAAACTTTCATTCTTGCTCACAAGCGACGGGCTTTCAAATCTTTTAACAAGATATCAAATGATAAGCGCTGTTTCAAAGCAGGACGGAGAACTTCTTGAAAGCGTTAAAGACCAGACAGAAAAAATCATGACGGTTAAAACGAAACTCGATGAGAAAAATAAAAAGCTTATTTCAACTCAGAAAGAACTCAAAACAAACGAGAAAAATCTCAAAAGTGAACGAGTAAGTCTGCTGAAAAAGCAGGAGGATATGGCAAGCCGTCAGGCTGAAATTGAAAAACAGCAGCTTGATGCAAACAAGCTTCTCAAAGAGCTTCACAATAAAACAAAGAAATACGGCGAATTCAGAGATATAACTCAGGAGGAGCTTGACGAGATAGATGCTGATATTGAGGCAGCGGATAAAAAATATGCGCCTCCTCCGACAACAAATACAACAACAAAGAAAAAAACAACCACAACAACCCAAAAAGGCGACACGACAAAGCCTGAAGACAAAACAACAACCACAACAACAAAAGCATCATCCTCAAAATATATAAAACTGACTTATCCCTGCCCGAAATATACAACTATAACCTGTGCCTTCGGCGCATATGAAGGTCATTCGGGGTGTGATTTTTCAACAAGGGGAAATGTTAATCAGAAAATAGTTGCCGCTGAGTCGGGAACGGTTATTCTTGTTAAGATACTTGAATACAGCTACGGACATTATATTGTTATACGCCACGATAAAACGACGTCGTCGGGAGAGCCTGTATATACTCTTTACGCTCATAACAACGATATAATCGTTTCTGAGGGCGCATATGTTAAAAAGGGTCAGCAAATTGCTTACAGTGGTACAACGGGTAATTCAACAGGACCTCACTGCCATTTCGAAGTCAGAGTCGGTGGCTCAAGACAGGCGAATGCAGTTAACCCTGAAATATATCTGCCGTAAAAATAAACTATAGGAGCAAACGTAAATTGAAATCCAGAACACCGAAAAAAATCATTGCAATTCTTTTATCATTCCTTCTCATTATTTCATCTGCGGGCTTAAACGCCTTTGCAGATGAAGAAAATACTTCTGAAATCAAGCAGAGCACAACTGAGACAACGACCGAGAAAAAGGTGACTAAGGAGGAAGCTCAGAAAACGCTTGAAGACCAGCGAAAAGACCTCGAAAAAAAGCTGAAAGAAAGCGAAAAACTTCTTGCAGGCTTTAAAGAGGACGCCAAGGTCACGGAAGAATACATAAATGCGCTCGATGAAAAAATCGGATATATCAATGAGGAGCTTAATGTTCTAGATAAACAGATTGCCTCGGCGCAGGAAAAGATAAAAGAACTTAATAAACAGATAAAGCCGCTTGAAAAGGAGCTCAAGGGTCTTGAAAAGGAGTATGAAGAGGCTAAAAAGGAATTTGACAAGCTCAATGATGAGTTTAATTCAACCTATAATGCATATTGTATGCGTATCAGGGCTGTGTATATCAGCGGCGGAACAAGTATCTTAGCGGCGCTTCTTACAAGCAAGGATCTCGCTCAGTTCATAAACCGTATTGAGATGATCAGAGCGGTTTCAAGAAGTGATGCAAAACTACTTAAACGCGTTAATGCCAAGATGGAACAGATAATAACCCGTCAGGACGGTCTTAACGCAAAAAAAGCAGAGGTTTTAAAAGCTCAAAAAGAGCTTTCCGCAAAGAAAAAGGAAAGCGAGAAGCAGCAACAGTCCGTAGAGAGCAAACAGGAAGAAATTGCTTCAAAGAAAATCAGTCTTGCTGAAAGCAGAGCACAAAGCGATAGCCTTTTTGCCGAATATACTGCAAAAACTCAGTTATATACCGAGTTCAGAAACGAGGATGAAGAGCTTGTTAAAAGCGTTAACAATGAGATTGATGCGCTTTTGAGCGGATTGAAAGCTCCTGATGAGGTTACAACTGCTGCGGATGCCGAACACGACCCGAATAAAGTTCAAAAGCCTGAGTCAGACGGCTCAAATCTTTATAGCAGATCAAACGCAGTACTGAATTTAACCTATCCTGCTCCGGGACATTACGGCGTTTCCCAGGTTTTCGGACACTATAGAAACGGAAGAGCGCATACAGGAATAGACTTCCCCTGTCCGACAGGTTCAAAAATTGTTGCGGCGCAAAAGGGAATAGTTATCAAGGTTAAGCGTCTTAATTATTCATACGGCTACTATATTATGGTTTACCACGGAACGGATGCCAGCGGAAGAAAGATTGTTACTCTTTATGCTCATAATTCATCAATTCTTGTCAGCGTTGGTCAAAGCGTTAAGAAAGGCGAGCAGATAGCAAAATCCGGCTCAACAGGAAACTCAACGGGACCTCACTGCCACTTTGAAGTTATAATAAACGGCGCAAAGGTTAACCCGAAAAACTACTTATCAAAATAATAAAATGAACAAAATAAACTTTCAGAAAGAAACGGATAAAATCATTCTTGATAATCAGACAAAGGGCACAGTACCGAGGCTAATGCTTCATAGCTGCTGCGCCCCTTGTTCAAGCTATACGCTTGAATATCTGAGTGAATTTTTTGAGATATCCGTTTTCTATTATAATCCGAATATTTCTCCGAAAGAGGAATTTGAAAAGAGATTTGAAGAACAAAAAAGACTTATTGAAGCGCTTCCTGCGAAGAATAAAATCTCACTGGTAAAGGGTGAATATAAACCTTCTGATTTTTATGAGATTGCAAAAGGTCTTGAAAATATTAAAGAGGGCGGCGAAAGATGTTTTAAATGCTACCGTTTAAGACTTGAAAAAACAGCTGAGATTGCAAAGGAAAAAGGTTTTGATTATTTTTGCACAACGCTTTCAATCAGTCCGCTGAAAAACTCTCAGAAAATCAATGAAATCGGATTTGAAATTGCTGAAAAATACGGCGTTAAATGGCTCCCCTCTGATTTTAAAAAGAGAGAGGGCTATAAACGCTCTATTGAACTCAGCCGCGAATATGATTTATACCGCCAGAATTTCTGCGGATGTATTTATTCCAGGCAGAGTAAGACGGATCCAAAGGAGGAAGAAAATTGAATACTCCCCTTGCAGACAGAATGCGCCCTACGGAGCTAAGTGAGGTTGTTGGACAAAAACACCTTCTCTCTGAAGGAAAGGCGCTTTACAATATGATTGAAAACGGTGAAATTCCAAACCTTATTTTTTACGGTCCTTCAGGTATAGGAAAAACAACTGTTGCCTCAATTATTGCAAACAAAACCAAAAGAGCTTTAAGAAAGCTAAACGGAACAAATGCTTCAACGAGCGATATAAGGGATATTGTTGCTGAAATAGATACTTTCACGGCGCCCAACGGAATACTTCTCTATCTTGATGAAATCCAGTATTTTAACAAGCGCCAGCAGCAAAGTCTTCTTGAATACATAGAAAACGGAAAAATAACCCTCATTGCTTCAACAACCGAAAATCCTTATTTTTATGTCTATTCGGCTATTCTTTCGCGTTCAACAGTTTTTGAATTCAAAAGCATAGACAGCGAGGAAATAATTCCAGCGGTTAAAAGAGGATTTGATTTTCTTTCTCAAGAAAATGATATTGAAATTGAGTATAGCGATGAGGTTTTAAGAAAAATTGCTGTCGGTTGCGGCGGTGATGTCAGAAAAGCGCTCAACTCGGTTGAAAACTGCTATCTTGCAACAACTGCAAAAAACGGAAAGAAGATAATCAGCGTTGAAACTGCCGAGGAGCTTGCTCAGAAATCCTCTATGAGATACGATAAAGACGGCGACGAGCATTATGATATTGTTTCAGCGTATCAGAAAAGTATGCGAGGCTCCGACCCCGATGCAGCGCTTCACTATCTTGCAAGATTGCTTGAAGCGGGGGATTTACCCAGCGCCTGCAGAAGGCTTATGGTCTGCGCCTGTGAGGATGTTGGACTTGCTCATCCTCAGATAATTCCAATCGTTAAAGCGGCGGTTGATGCTGCTCAGATGGTTGGCCTACCCGAGGCGAGAATTCCGCTTGCCGATGCGGTTATTCTTGTTGCAACCTCACCAAAGAGTAACAGCGGTGCAAACGCTATTGATATGGCTTTGGCGGATATTAAAAGAGGTAATATCGGACCCATTCCGAGAACGCTTCAGAACAAGCATTTTGACGGAGAAGATGCCGAGGTAAAAGGGCAACACTATGTTTATCCCCATCCTTATCCTAACCACTGGGTTAATCAGCAGTATCTTCCCGATAAAATCAAAAATGCAAAATACTATGAATTTGGCGACAACAAAAACGAACAGGCGTTTAAGGCATACTGGGACAAGATAAAGAAATAGTGCATGAGGCATAGTGCATAGTTTCGGGTCGCTTCGCTTTGATTATATTGACGGCAAACAAGGAAGAATAATAATGACGAGAAAAGAGAGAACATTAAACGCAATAGAAATTCTGAAAAAAGAATATCCCGAGGCAATTTGTTCGCTGACTGCTTCGAATCCGTTTGAACTGCTTGTTGCAACAAGGCTTTCGGCTCAGTGCACTGATGCGAGAGTAAATCTTGTAACGCCGACTCTGTTTGAAAAATATAAAACGCTCGATGATTATGCTTCTGCCGATTTAAAGGATGTTGAAGAAATAATCAAATCCTGCGGATTCTATAAGAACAAGGCTGAGTCAATTATTGGTATGGCTCAGAAAATCAGGGATGATTTCGGCGGAAAAGTTCCCGACAATATTGAAGATTTAATAACTCTTCCGGGAGTAGGAAGAAAAACGGCTAATCTGATTGTTGGCGACGTCTATGGAAAGGAAAGCATAGTTGTTGATACCCATATGATAAGAATATCAAACCGTATAGGTCTTGTTGATGTTAAAGAGCCTGTTAAAATCGAAGCAGCGCTGAAAAAGGTTGTTCCGAAAGAAGAGGGCTCGGCATTTTGTCATAGAATAGTTCTCTTTGGACGCGATATCTGTTCTGCAAGAAAACCGAAATGCGATATCTGTCCGATGGCTGATAACTGCAAGAAAGTTGGAGTGAAATAATGAAAAAAAGAGTAAAAAAGGCAATATCCGTTTTAATATCGCTGATGCTGGTTATATCATCAGCTTTGCCTTCTTACGCCTTTGCCGAGAGTAATTTTAAAATTGAAGAACGTCAGAATCCTTTTTATGCGGGAAAAGAGATTTCGTATTCAACTCTCGATTCACTCGATGCTTCAAAGCATTCAACAAGCAGGGTGCTTGGTTCCCATACATATTATACAGAAGGTGTTGAACTATATAAGGCTCTCAGAAACAAGCTTGTAAACAGGGACGAAGATTTTAAATTATATTATCTTTCAACCAGCCGTGTGTTTGTTGAAAGTGTTCTTGATAAAATCGAAAAAATATATGTTAATGCAACTGATGATGCAATATCCCAAAGTCCGATTGACGGCGATTATATTCGCTGGGTTGTTGCCTCGTTCGGTATAGAGCCTTATTCAAATACAAGATACTTAAATGAAACTTATAAAGACGGATACTACTATTATACCTTTAACCTGAGGTTTTCATATTATGACACTGCAAACGAAGAAAAACAGGTTGACAGTGTTGTAAACAGTTTTGTTGACTCGATTGATACAAATGCTTTAAGTGACTATGAAATTATAAAAAAAATTCACGATTTTATCTGCTCAAAAACGACTTATGATTATGATGCTGCCAACAATAGTTCGGGCAGGGAATATGCTGCAACTGCATACGGCGCACTTGTTAAAGGAGAATGCGTTTGTCAGGGATATGCCGTTGCGTTCTACAGAATCTGCAAGGAGCTCGGATATAACGCCCGCTTTGTTTCATCAGACCCGCATTGGGGCTGCCACGCCTGGAACATAGTTCAGCTCGATGATAATTATTATTTTGTTGATACAACCTGGGATGACGGCTTTATTGATGACGGCGAAAAAGATAATGCATACAGGTATTTTCTCGTTGATTATAAATCGCTCAGAGCAGATGATTCATACAGAAGCGAGCATGTTCTTGATGATGATTACTATGATGATGAATACTTCTGGGAAAACTACCGCGAAAAGCTTGATGCAAATGAATATAATTCAAAAAATAAAGACTTGTTTTCTCAGAGCATTATATCTCTTTCAAAGAATAAATATGTTTATTCAGGCAGCAGCAATAAGCCGTCTGTAAGCATTAAAACCGACGGCGAAATCAAAAATTATTCTGTTTCATATAAGAATAATAAAAATCCCGGAATGGCAACAGTTAATATTATGTCAGAAGACGGAAAAAGCATACTCAGTCACAGGAACTATGTTATTGTTCCGAAAAAAATGACTTCTCTTTCACTTGCGGATTCGGGCAGAACGGATAGCTCAATAACTGTTAAATGGACTAAACCTGCCGAAAGCGTTTCGGGCTACAGAATTGAGGTTTACAAAAACGGAAAGTGGAATGCTGTTAAAACCGTTTCATCCTCTGTAACAAGCGCAGTTATCTCCTCGCTTAATCCTGCTTCGATTTACAGTTTCAGAATAAAAAGCTATTCGTCTTATTCAAAGAGGAATTTTTACGGTGAGAGCAGCAAAACTTATAAAACTGCAACAAAACCGAAAAAGCCGACAGCTTTATCAATTTCAACCAAGGCAAAAAGCATAACTTTCAAATGGAAAAAGGTTTATTGCACGGGCTATCAGATTCAGTACAGCACCGATAAGTCGATGAAAAACGCAAAAACCGTAACCGCTTCCTCATCGGCGGTAAGCAAAAAAATCTCAAAGCTCAAAAAAGAAAAAAAATACTATATCAGAGTAAGAGCGATTAAAAACTATGAATCCGCTTCGGGAAAAAGCTGCGTTTGCTATTCCTTGTGGAGCGCCAAAAAGAGCATTAAATGCAAATAATTTACTTGATATATCAGGTAATTAGTGTTAATATATTAAAAATTTAACAGGGAGGCGCAAAAATGAAAGAATACAAAAACAAGTTTTCAAAAGAGGGTTTAACATTTGATGATGTTTTACTCATTCCTGCAAAATCGGATGTAACACCCGATGGAGTTGACCTTCATACAAGGCTGACAAATAAAATCACCTTGAATATCCCTCTTATGACTGCAGCAATGGATACTGTAACGGAATCTCAGATGGCTATTGCGATTGCAAGAGAGGGCGGAATCGGTGTTATTCATAAGAATATGACCATTGAAGAGCAGGCAACCGAGGTTGATAAGGTTAAAAGAAGTGAAAACGGCGTTATTGCAAACCCGTTTTATCTCTCCCCCGATAACACCGTTATGGATGCTGAACAGCTTATGGGCAAATATCACATAAGCGGTGTTCCGATTTGTAACGAAGACAAAACACTTGTTGGTATTCTGACTAACCGCGACCTTCGCTTTTTAACTGATTACAATATAAAAATCAGCGAGGTTATGACCCCGAAGGAAAGACTTGTAACAGGAAGAGCGGGAACAACTCTTGAAGAGGCAAAAACCGTTTTGATGAAATCAAAGGTTGAAAAACTCCCCCTTGTTGATGATAACGGAAAGCTCACAGGACTTGTTACAATAAAGGATATTGAAAAAGCTGTTAAATATCCCAATACTGCAAGAGATAATAATGATAGATTGCTCTGCGCAGCGGCTTTAGGCGTAACAAATGATATTCTTGATCGTGCAAGGGCGCTTTATGAAGCAGGCGTTGATGCATTCGTTCTTGATTCAGCTCACGGTCACTCAAAGAATATCATTGAAAGTATTTCAAAGGTTAAAAATGCATTCCCGTCAGTTGAACTTATTGCAGGAAACGTTGCAACTGCCGCTGCAACCGAAGAGCTTATTAAAGCAGGTGCAAATTCAGTTAAAGTTGGTATCGGTCCCGGCTCAATCTGTACAACCCGTGTTGTTGCAGGTATCGGTGTTCCCCAGATAACAGCAATAAGTGACTGCGCTGAAATTGCGGATAAATATAATATTCCGATTATCGCAGACGGCGGAATTAAGTATTCGGGAGAAATTGTTAAAGCAATTGCGGCAGGCGGCTCAGTCGTTATGGTCGGCTCACTTGTTGCAGGCTGCGAAGAGTCTCCCGGCGATACAGAAATCTGGCAGGGAAGACAGTTCAAGGTTTATCGCGGCATGGGCTCAATCGGCGCTATGAACAAGGGCTCAGCGGATAGATATTTCCAGAAGGGCTCAAAGAAATTTGTTCCCGAAGGAGTTGAAGGACGTGTTCCTTATAAAGGAGCTCTTTCTGAAACAGTTTATCAGATGATGGGCGGTCTCAGAAGCGGTATGGGATATGTTGGATGTCATAATATTGAAGAGCTCAGACAGGATGCTGAGTTCATAAGAATAACAGGAGCAGGTCTTATTGAAAGTCATCCTCACGATGTTTATATTACCAAGGAAGCTCCGAACTACTCAGGCAGTAAATAGAACTAAGCGGTGATAAAATGTCTGAACAGCTAACTAAATGGCAGAAGTTCAAACGCTTTTTAAAAAGGAATATGACAAAAACCTGGGCAATGCATTTTTCATATCAGGTTTTTGCGTTTTTAGTATCCTGTGCAATGATTGCAGGCGTTGCAACCTATGCCTTTACAAAATCCTATGACGGAAGGAAATTAACATTTGTGGACGGATTTACTATAACTGCTCATACGGGCGCTTACGATACTAAGGAAAACACTCTTGAATCAATAAAAACAGCCATCGAAAAGGGCTCAAAGATTATTGAAATCGATATTCGCCAGAGACCCGACGGAACTCTTGTTATGGGTCATGATATCATTTTAACAAACAGCGATGGTGTTGAGCTTTCTTCTGCTTTTGAAATGATTAAAAAAACTGAGGTTCGCTTCAATCTCGATATCAAAGAAACAAGAGTTCTTAAAACTCTCCACGATATGATTGTTGAATACGGCATTATGGACCAGGTATTCTTAACGGGAATTGAGGAGGGCCAGGTTAAAAGTGTTGTTGAAAACTGCCCGGATGTTGATTTTTATGTAAACTGCGTTCCCAGCAGAGTAAAAATCTTTTCGGATGACTATCAGCAGGAAATCATTGAAATGCTTGAAGAAACAGGCGCAGTCGGAATTAACTGCAACTATGCAAATGCATCAAGAACTCTTTCAGATTTGCTTCATAAAAACGGCTATCTTCTTTCAATCTGGACTCTTGATACAACCCGCCAGATGAAGCGCGCGCTGATAATCAAGCCTGATAATATAACAACAAGAAATCCCGATAAGCTCAAAGAGATTATTGATAATTGGGGAGAATGATGCCTAAACCATCAACGCTAAACAGATCGAATTGCTTTCGGTCTGTTTTTTATTGGGACAACTGGGGACAGTCCCCAGTTGTCCCGATAAATGGTTTGAGTAAGCTATCTTTTTCCTCTAAACAAAAATTAACTCTTGTATAAGTATATATTTTTATGTATAATATATTTATGTTATCTTAGCAGATATTATTTACGGCTATATCTGCTATACTCGGTGGTGAAAAAATGCTCGGAAAATATGTTAGAGTCAAGGTCGTTAAACCTATTGGCTCTGATAACGGAGCGGGTTTTACTTATCCACTTAATTTCGGAACTGTTTATGGCAACGAAAAACAAACTGCATTTATTATGGGAATCCATCATCCTGTTCGAAATTTCGACGGACGAGTTATTGCCATAATGAGCGACAGGAAAAACAAAAAATATATATGGATTGTTGCTCCTAAAAGCACCCGCTTCATTATCAACGATATCAAAAACTATATAAATCTTCAAAGGGATTTTCCATCCTTCCATCTTGACTGCCTTTATGAAAGCAGCTGCGGTGCGGTTGTTTTTCGCGATATTAAGGGAGAAGTGCGCTATCTTTTAATCAAGAACAAGCGTTCGGCTCACTGGGGATTTCCCAAAGGCCATATCGAAGAAGGCGAAACAAAAGAAGAAACTGCCTATCGCGAGGTATTGGAAGAGACGGGAATTCATATCAATATTATTGAAGGCTTTGAATCGGTTTCAAGATATAAAATTCGCGATAAGGTTGAAAAAATGGTTTCTATTTTCGTCGGAACAACCAAGGATACCTCAACAACCATTCAGCCCGAAGAAATTGAGGATTATATCTGGCTGACCTATGAAAAGGCAATGAACCTTCTTAAATTTGATAATGATAAGAATATTCTAAGGTCGGCAAACGACTTCCTTAATGAAAATAATTATATTTAGGAGTTTTTTATGCAAGAGGTTTGCAGAACTATTCAGGAGTTTTTAAGCGCCCATGGTATTCCCGACTGGCTTGTTGTTTTCATCATTTCACTGTGTCCGATTCTTGAGTGCAGACTCGGAATGTTTACGGCAATAGTGCTTTTGAAAATGAATCCTTTTGCGGGATTTATAATCAGCTTTCTCGGAAATATTCTTCCCATTCCGTTTATACTTCTTCTGATAAACAAGATTTTTGAACTGCTTAAAAAAATCCCCGTTATAAATAAGCCGATTTACTGGCTTGAGGAAAAAACCTTGAAAAAACGGGATAAAATTGATAAATACGGAGTGTGGGGACTTCTCTTATTTGTTGCAATTCCTCTGCCCGGAACAGGTGGATGGACGGGCGCTCTTCTCGCCTCCCTCCTTCATCTCGACAGAAAAAAGAGCTTTGGCGTTATTTGCGTCGGCGTTTTTATCGCCGGACTTATAATAACAATTCTGAGCTTAGGATTTAATGTTGCAGTTTTTTAACGAATAGATATTATGAATAATGAAAAAAAGTATTTAGTAAAACTTTGCAGAGATTTTTTAAATAGCGAAAAAACAGACCTTGATGAGAGCATTGATTATTCAATGCTCTTCGAACTTTCAAATGCTCATAATTTAAGCGCAGTTGTTTTCAGTGTTATAAAAAATGCGCCGAACAAGAGTATTGTTAACAACGAGGCGTATAAGAAGTTTGAAGACGATTTTTATAACGCTATTTTCAGATATTCATTTCAGGGCTCTGTTATTGAAGAGTTGTCATCCCTCTTTGAAAAAAATGAAATAAAACATATCTTTTTTAAAGGCGCTCAGATAAGGGATTATTATCCTGTTTCTGAAGCTCGTGTTATGGGCGATATTGATATTCTTATTTATCCTGAAAGCAGGGACAGGGCGAAAGAAATTCTCGTTGAAAACGGATATGAGCTTGTTAATTCAAACGGTCCCGTTTATGATTATAAGAAAAACGGCGTAACCGTTGAGGTTCATACAAAGATAATCAGCGGAAAGGTCGGAAGCAGTAATGCCGAGGGCTGTTTCCTCGATGCAATGGAACATGCAAGCTTTGACGGATATAGGGGAAAGCTCGATAACAGCTATCATTTTGCATATCTTTTAACTCATATTGCCCATCATTTCTGGTTCTACGGCGCAGGGGTAAAGCTCATTCTTGATTTAGCGGCGTTTTTAAGAGAAGAAAATGTTGATATGAATGCCGTATCTGAAAAAATGAAAGAAATCGGACTTGAGGATTTTTCAAAGGTTATTTTAAGCGTTTGCAAAAAGTGGTTTGACGAGGGAGAAGCCTATACCGATAATATAAAAACAACCGAGGAATTTCTTGTATCCTTTGGCGCTTTCGGAAATCTTAACCGAAACAAAGCGGCTGTTGTTGAAAGAAAGGAACTTGAAGAGGGAAAAGAAACCTCAAGGTTTATGACGAAACTTCGTCTTGCATTTCCGCCTTACGAAAAGCTGAAAAATATTCCGTATATCAGCTTTATTGAGGGTAGGCCGTATCTTATTGGCGCAGCCTGGATATACAGATTTTATTATAATTTCAAAAACCGCCGTAACTTCGTAAAAAAGGCAACGAAAACAATCGGCAGTGAACAAACAAAGGATTTTGCTAAAAAAGAACTCGACTATTTTGAGGAGATAGGATTATTATGACGTTTTTAATAATTGTTCTGGCGATTATTGCAGTAGCTCTGGTTGCATTTGTTACCTGGTTTTTATCTTTTGCAGCCGAGGGAAAGTGTCCGATTTGCGCGCTCAAAAAGCTTTCTTTTTCAAAGCTGACGATTGATATTAAGGATGTTGAAAACTACGATAACTATGTTTCGCCGCTGCCCATTATGGGTTGGTCGAGCTGGAACACGCTTCGCAATCATATCAGTGAAGATTCAATATATGAAACCGCAAAAGCAATTTGCGAAAGCCCGCTCAGAGAAGCAGGGTATAATTTCGTTAATATAGATGACTGCTGGCAGAGCACTTTCAGGGATGAAAACGGAATGCTACAGGGAGAGCTTGAATCCTTCCCCTCAGGTATGGAGGCTCTTTGCAGAAGAATAAATTCTCTCGGACTGAAAATGGGAATATATTCCTCAAACGGAACTCTGACCTGTGAGGATATGCCGGCATCTCTCGGTAACGAGGAGCTTGATGCAAAAACATTTGCCTCCTGGGGTGTTGAATATCTTAAATATGATTATTGCCATAATGAAGTAATAAACGGCTCTACGCCGATTATCGAATATATTGATATCAGCAAAAGGGGCGAAAGCGCCGAAATCCGCCTGAGACCCGAACACGCAAAACACAGCGGCAGGGCAAAGACTGTTAAATGCTCTGATTTACCGAGTCACCAGGGTATTGGTTTTCTCAATCACGGAGCAGGTAGCGCTACATATAATCTTGATGTTCCAACCGGCGGAGAATACATATTCACTATTCATTATTATAAAAGCTATCTCCATTCAAAGCAGTATATGCAGATAATAGTTAATGGAAAAGTTTATGAGGTATTCTTCCCAAAGGGAAAGGCGTTTACCCACGATGCAAGAGTTCAGCTTTCTGTAAGACTTAACGGCGGAGATAATAATATTGTTCTTTGTAATCCTGTTGCAACAAGAGCGGATTCAGCATATATTCAGTATAAGAAAATGGGCGACGCGCTTAAAAAAGCCTCGGCTGAATGGGCTGCTCATAGCGGAACTGCCGAGAAGCCGATAACCTATTCAATTTGTGAATGGGGCTTCAATAAGCCCTGGATGTGGGGAAGAAAAGCGGGCAATATGTGGCGAACAACAATGGATATAACGCCGCATTGGAGCAGAATTAAAAGTATATATAATAGAAATATAAAACTATATAAATATTCGTCACCGGGGCATGTTAACGATCCCGATATGCTGGAGGTTGGAAACGGAAAGTTATCTCTTGAAGAAAACAAGTCCCATTTCACGCTCTGGTGTATGATGGCGGCGCCGCTTGTTCTCGGAAATGACCTGAGAAAGCTTTTTGACGGTAGCAAAAAGAGTGGAGCAATTATGAAGATACTTACAAATAAGAGCTTAATACTTATTGACCAGGACCCGCTTGTTAAATCGGCAAAGCGCATTAAAAGAAAGGGCGCTTTGGATATTATTGCCCGTCCGCTTGCAAACGGAGATGTTGCAATATGCTTCTTCAACAAAGCGGGCAAAAGAAAACCGATTGAGTTTGAGCTTGAAACTCTTGAGGAAGAAAAATATCTCAATTTCACAAAGGCTCATGATTATGAAATTCATGATTTATGGAGCGATGAAAGGAATTACGGACACACTATAAAAGCGAATGTTGAAAAGCATGGCGTTAAGGTCTATCGTATTTCCGCAAACTGAATATTATTATTAAAAATTATCGCACAAGGGAGAATCCTTGTGCGATTTTAAATTGTTTGAAAAAATTTTCAAAAAAGTGTTGACAAATTATGGGTTTGGATATAATATACATATAGATTAGCACTCCGACAGCAAGAGTGCTAACATTGAGCAGAAGGAGGAGCAACAATGATTGGCGAAAGACGCGAAGCCATTTTGGGATTGATAATAGATTACTATATCAAAACAGGCGAACCGCTTGGCTCAAAAACTCTTTGTTCAATGCTCCCCTATACAATCAGCTCTGCAACAATAAGAAATGAAATGGCATTTCTTACATCAATGGGCTTCCTTGAACAAAGGCATACAAGCGGCGGAAGAGTTCCGACAAAAAAGGCATATCGCTATTATGTTGATAATATGATTAAGTCTGAGGCGCTTTCAGCATATGAAATGCAAAAGATTGATGAGGTTCTCAGCATTAATATTTCAGACCCCGAAAGATTGCTTCAAAGCGCTGCCGAGCTTTTATCCGAAGTAACGGGTTGCGCTTCATTCTTTTCAAGCGTTAAGGATAAATATGACTGTATTCAGGGAATAGAGCTTATTCCGGCAGGGAATAATAAAGCAATGCTTGTTATGCTCTCCCTCGGCGGAAAGATTAAATCGTCGGTATGCTCGGTAAACTGCCTGATTGATGATGAGTTTAAAGAGTTGTTTTATAAGATAACGAAAGAGAGATTCATAGGAACAGCGCTTAGCGAGGTTGATTTATCGTTTATTCAGAGTACAGTTCCGCTTCTCGGCGCAAGAGTTTTTGATATGCTTCCAATTCTTAGCAGTCTTTGCTCTCTTTGCTCAGAGGCTGCAAACGGAACGCTTTCAATATACGGCGAAACAAAGCTCCTATCCCAGAGCGAACTCGGAAACAGCGTATATAATCTTCTGGTATTTCTCGCTCAGAAAGAAAAGCTTGAATATCTTTTAACCGAATTTGCAAAGTCAAAAACCGAATCGGCGCTTCTTATCGGAGACGAAAACCCGATATACGAGCTGAGAAATACGGTAATGGCTGTTCAGAAATTCAACTACAATAATAATCAGACGGCAACCCTCGGAATTATCGGTTCACTGAGAATTGATTACAGAGATGTTCTGCCACAGGTTGATTATATAATGAAAACCGTTTCGGCGTATCTTTCACCGAAATCAGGGGAGGACAGATTATGAGTAAAAAAGAAAAAGAAGTAAACGAAGAGGTTTTGGAAGAGGAAGTTAAAGAAGCTGAAAGCGAAACAGAAAAAGAGGATGAAACCCCCTCTCTGGAAGCTCAGCTTAAAGATACAAAGGATCAGCTGCTCAGAACTGCTGCTGAATATGCTAATTTCAGAGCCCGCAGCGCAAAGGAGAAGGAGCAGACCTATTCCAATGCAAAGGGAAATGTTGTTGGCGAAATTCTTCCTTCTATTGATAATCTCGAAAGAGCGCTCGCTCAGGAAAATTCAGATTATGAAGCGCTTAAAAAGGGCGTTCAGATGACACTCGACGGACTTATGGCTTCTCTTGAAAAGCTCGGAGTTGAGCAATACGGTGAAAGCGGCGATACATTCGACCCGAATTACCATAACGCCGTTATGCACGTTGAGGATGAAAGCCTCGGAGAAAATGTTATAACAGATGTTTTCCAGAAGGGCTACAGAGTGGGCGACAGAGTAATAAGACCCGCAATGGTTAAAACCGCAAACTAAATGGCGAAAGTCATTTAATTATATAAACAAATCAACAAACTAATATAAAGGAGAAAAATATTATGGGAAAGATTATTGGTATTGACTTAGGTACAACAAACAGCTGCGTTGCAGTAATCGAAGGCGGCGAGCCAACAGTTATAGCAAACGCAGAGGGCGCAAGAACAACACCGTCAGTTGTTGCATTTACAAAGGACGGAGAAAGAATGGTGGGAGCTGTGGCAAAGCGCCAGGCAATTACAAATCCCGATAAAACCATTTCTTCAATTAAAAGACATATGGGCTCCGACTATAAGGTTAATATAGACGGCAAGGCATTCACTCCTCAGGAAATCAGCTCAATTATTCTTCAGAAATTAAAGAGCGATGCAGAGGCTTATCTCGGCGAAAAAGTAACAGAGGCGGTTATCACTGTTCCTGCATATTTCACCGACTCACAGCGTCAGGCAACTAAGGATGCAGGTAAGATTGCAGGACTTGATGTTAAGAGAATTATCAACGAGCCAACCGCAGCAGCGCTTGCATTCGGTATCGACAAAGAGGAAGACCAGAAGGTTATGGTTTATGACCTCGGCGGCGGAACCTTCGACGTTTCAATTATCGAAATGGGCGACGGCGTTCAGGAAGTTCTTGCAACAGCAGGTAACAACCGTCTTGGCGGCGACGATTTCGATAAGAAGATTATGGATTGGCTTGTTGCTGATTTCAAAGCTCAGAACGGAATTGACCTTTCAGGCGATAAGATGGCTATGCAGAGAATTAAGGAAGCAGCTGAAAAGGCAAAGATTGACCTTTCAGGTATGACAACTGCTCAGATTTCTCTTCCTTTCATCACTGCTGATGCAACAGGACCTAAGCACCTTGAAACAACATTAACAAGAGCTAAGTTCAATGAAATGACAGCTGACCTTGTTGAAGCAACAATGGGTCCGGTTCGTCAGGCAATGAGCGACTCAGGTCTTTCAATGAATGAAATAGACAAAATTCTTCTTGTAGGCGGCTCAACCCGTATTCCTGCAGTTCAGGAAGCTATCAAGAAGTTCTCAAACAAAGAGCCTTTCAAGGGAATTAACCCCGATGAATGCGTTGCTATGGGCGCTGCTCTTCAGGGCGGTGTTCTCGGCGGAGATGTTAAAGGTCTTCTCCTTCTCGACGTTACTCCGCTTTCTCTCGGTATCGAAACAATGGGCGGCGTAAACACCGTTATCATCGAGAGAAATACAACTATTCCTACTAAAAAATCACAGATTTTCTCAACTGCTGCTGATAACCAGACCTCTGTTGAAGTTCACGTTCTCCAGGGTGAAAGACAGTTTGCAAAGGATAATAAAACTCTCGGAATGTTCCACCTTGACGGAATCCTTCCTGCAAGAAGAGGCGTTCCGCAGATTGAAGTTACCTTTGATATCGATGCAAACGGTATTGTTCATGTTTCTGCTAAGGACCTCGGAACAGGCAAGGCACAGGAAATCTCTATCACCGCTTCTTCAAATATGAGCAAGGATGATATTGATAAGGCTGTTCGTGAAGCTGAGCAGTTTGCAGAAGAGGATAAGAAAAAGAGAGAAGCTGTTGACCTCAGAAACAACGCAGACCAGATGGTTTACCAGACCGAAAAAATGCTTTCAGAGGACGGCGATAAGTTCTCAGCAGATGATAAAGCAGCTCTTGAAACAAAGGTTGCCGCTCTTAAAGAAGCTCTTAAAGGCGAGGATAACGAAGCTATAAAGTCAACTCAGGAAGACTTAACAAACAAATTCTACGAGGTTTCTCAGAAGCTCTATGAAGCAGCTCAGGCAGCTCAGGGCGGACCTCAGGCAGACCCGACTCAGGGCGCTCAGCAGCCGGATGACGGATATACTGATTATACTGAGGTAGATGAGAATTAAGAATTGAAAATTGAGAATTGAGAATTTCGGGTCGCTCCGCTCCGATTATATAATCGACGATCGAATGTGGAGCGTTCCCTCTTTTCTTCACCAACGGCGTAATACATAACAAAATTTTACTGGAGGCAAAAATGCCTGAAAACAAACGCGATTACTATGAAGTTCTCGGCGTAAGCAAGGGAGCTTCGGATGATGAAATAAAAAAAGCATATAGAAAAACCGCAAAAAAATATCATCCCGACCTCAATCCCGATAATGCAGAGGCAGAAGCAAAATTTAAGGAATGCAACGAGGCATATGAGGTTCTTTCCGACCCCGAGAAAAAGGCGAGATACGACCAATTCGGTTTTGCCGGCGTTGACCCGAACTACGGCGCGGGTCAGGGCGCAGGCGGATTTGGCGGCGGTTTCGGCGGATTCGACGGCGATATCGACCTCGGAGATATCTTCTCCTCCTTCTTCGGAGGAGGCGGAGGCTTCGGCGGTTTCGGCGGCTCAAGAAATCCAAACGCTCCCCAGAGAGGAAGGGATATTCAGTCCGCTGTAACAATAACCTTTGAAGAGGCTGCTAAGGGCTGCAAGAAGACTATTGAGATTTCAAGAGTTGAGGATTGCTCGCAGTGTCACGGAACGGGCGCAGCCGAGGGAACATCTGCAACAAAATGTCCTGAATGTCAGGGCAGAGGCGTTGTTAATGTTCAGCAGAGAACGGCTTTCGGTGTTATGAGCACCCAGAGACCCTGTTCACGTTGCGGCGGTAAGGGAAAGATTATTGAAACTCCCTGTTCAAAATGCGGCGGAAAAGGGAAGGTCCGTAAAAAGACGAAGGTTGATATCAATATCCCTGCAGGAATTGATAATCGTCAGGTTGTTAATGTCCGCGGCTACGGTGACAGCGGAATAAACGGCGGACCGAGCGGCGATTTAAGAGTTGTTATCAATGTTAAGCCTCACAAGGATTTTGAAAGAGAGGATTTCGATATACTGTATAACAAGCATATCAGTATTGTTGAAGCTGCTCTCGGCGCAGAGGTAAGAGTTCCGACTCTTGATAACGATATTAAATACTTCATCCCTGCGGGAACTCAGCCGGGTGATGTATTCAAGCTCAAAGGAAAGGGTATCCAGCGACTTAACGGAGTCGGCAAGGGCGATATGTTTGTTAAGATTATCGTTGATATTCCCAAGGAGCTTACTAAGGAACAAAAAGATATTCTTATGCAATTCGATAAAGCCTATGTTCCACCGAAAAACTCGGGTAAAAAAGGTTTTTTCGATAAATTCAAATAAAACAAAAATTGGATTGTCCGAAATAAGACAATCCAATTTTTTTATCTTTTAGCTAAGAGCTTTCTGTTATTCTTCAACTTCCTCAACCTTGAGAAGCATCGCTCTCTGGAAGAAGTCGCATTCTTTTTCAATAACATCCTGTCCTGCTTCATCAAACGGGAACAAAACGCTGAAAACATGGGGGAGGGGCTCTCCGAATTCATTGCCATAGTCCGAAATTTCGCATTTTGCTCCTTTTTCAGCGATGAGATTATATGCTTTAACAGTCTGGTCGTGTGCGAGTGAATCTCCGCTGCTCGTTATCAGATATGTCGGGGGCAGCTGCTCGGCATAGTCGATTATCTCGTTTAAATCCATAAAGTTAAAGGTTTCTTTCTGTTCATAATCCTTGCCCCATAGGATTTTTGTATAAACGCTGAACGCTCCGCCGTCCTTCATATATGAAACAGGGGAGGTTAAAACGAGGGCGGTTAAATCAAGATTTCCGTCAACAACATCAAAGGTGCTTCTTAGCTCTTCATTCTGAAGAAGAACTGCTGAATAAACAGCGAGCTGTCCGCCTGCTGAGTCACCTGTTAGCATAATATTTTCTCTGTCGCAAGGATAGTTTTTCATATTCTTGCTGATGAAATTCAGCGCCTTTGCAACATCCTGAAGCTGCTCGTTGACAGTAACGTCGGGAACAAGGCGATAACTCATATTGAAAACAACATATCCCTTTTTGGCAAGCGCAAGGCAATAGTATTCGTTTAAATCCTTATCGCCGTACATCCAGCCACCGCCGTGAATATCAATGATAACGGGGAGCCTTGCTTTCTTGCTTGTTCCCTGTGGATAATAAACATCAAGCTGATGATAGATATTTCCGTCATCTATGTAGGGAATGTCCTCGAATTTAACAATGTTTTTCGGCGGAGTCTGGGAAGCGTGTTTTGCAGCATCTCCGTCAGCGCAGAAACGCCAGACCATCTGCATAATGCGTATAACGGGATTATGCCTTAACCCCTTGCCGCTGTCATCCTTATATTCAACTGTATCTGAAACAACCATTCCGCCAACGGCATATTTATTCGGGTCTTTATCCGAAACAGGCTTTGTTACAACATTGATAAATATTATTGCAGCGAGGGCAATAACAAGAATAATGCTTAAAAGAATTATAAGAATTTTTAATCCTATATTCATTTTCTTTTTTTCCTGAACCTTTGGCATAACGAACCTCCGTTCTTTTTTAAAATTATATCAAAAAACTTTTAATCAGACAATATCATTTTTATGGAAAAAACTCAGAGTGATTTTACTGCTTTCAGAGATGATTTTTTTATTATTTAAAAATTCACCGTTCAAAAGCTCAATCCCATATTCCTTTTCAAGATATTTAAAAGTGATTTTCTTATTATCGTTATTAATCAGAGTCGGAACAAATTTGCTCTCTCTTCCTATAACATTCTCAATTTCAAAATCCTTATTTGACGTTATTTTAACTTCATTTTCCGACAGGAAGAATTTAACAAAATCGTTGTCATTCTTGAATATAACATCGCAGCATTTTTCATCATTTTCAATGAATTTCATCTCTTTGCAAGAAAAATCTTTTCCGTCTTTAAAACTGAAAAATGCGCCTGAGCGAACAGAGTTTCCGCTGAAAAGATAACCGTCAACAACAGGAAGAGTTTCATAAACCGCAAAGGTTTTCTTGCAAACTTCATGTTCAAACGGGTCTTCAATGCTGTCATCGAATATATGCAAATCCCTTATTCTGATTTTTCCGTCTTCGCTGTAAAGATTAATTCTGTAGTTTTTGCAGCAGTACCAGGCGGTGTTTTTATTTTCATCGTCGTATGCACTGTGGGCTGTTATAGCGCTTGCAGGGGTTGAATTATATTTTTCTTTAAACCATCTTCCGCTTTCGCCGAGCTGTTCAATTTCAATTTTGCCCTGTTTTTGCAGTTCATCAAAGAGAGCAAACTGATATCTCAGTCCGTCCTTCATTTTCTGCCAGCCAAAAGAGTTTTCCTGACCTGCCTGAGCATACCCGAAAGAAAGGCATTCGCCGTTGAAATTCTCTTTAAGATACCAGTCAACCCATTCGTTAAGCTCGCCGCCGATATCGTGATAAACAGGCTCAAGGGTTATAACGCACTGGGATTTTTTAGGGCTTAAATCCTCATTATAAGCGCAGTCATACTGATATACCTGGTCCGAGCCGAGCATTTTAAACAGCGGAATATCAATTTGATTATCCTTTTTCTGTGCAGGAAGAAAAACATTTTTCCTGCTCGGATAATATGCCTGACCGTAGTATCCGCCCCAAAGGGTGTAGCCATCCGTTCCAAACTGCTCCTTGCAGTTGCAAAGCGCGTCAAGACCGTATTTATCGGCTATATATCTTATCGTATAGGTATCATAAAACCATGCGCCGAAAACTTTAGGATAATATCCGAAAATACCCTTGAACTGCTCGAAAACAAGGTCAATCATCTTCTCACGGATATTGTTCGGATATGCCATTGCATAGCCGCAGTTACAGGCGCCGCTCCATTCTCTGTCGCAGTTCCATTTAACGCCGGCATCCTCGGCAAGTGGCTTTATAACTTCAAACCAGACTCCGATTTCATATCGGTTTTTATCAAGAGAAAGCATAAGCTCCCTGAAATGCTTCATTTGCAGTGCGTCATACTGAATGAGAAATGTTGCCTTGAAATTATATTTATCAATCAGTTCAATCTGATTTTTAACTGTTTTGTAGGTTTCAAGCTCCGGCTGTGGCTCGGAGTCAAAGCCCCTTATGAAATTGACAATGTTAATAATTTGCCTTTTCTTTTCCATATTATTCCTTTGTTAAATGCTCTTTTACTGCCTCAAAAACCTCTTCCATTTTCATTCCTCTTGAGCCCTTGACAAGAACTGCGTCACCTGCTTTTAGAGTATCTGAAAATGCTTTAATATCCTCAATCATTTTTTCCTTATCTTCAGCTTGGAAGCTCTTTGAATTTTTTTTCATCCCTTTTTTGAACGCTTTAAAATCATCACCTATGAAATATGCAAAATCAATTTCGTTTTTAACGCACATTTTTCCGAGATTTTCGTGTTCTTTTGCCGAAAATTCGCCAAGCTCAAGCATTTCTCCGAGAAGGGCAATAGTTTTTCCGCCTCTTGCATATGAGGAAAGCGATTCAAGTGCAACTCTTGCAGAATCAGGGCTTGCGTTATAGTAATCCTTAATGAAGGTTACGCCGCCGATTTCCTCTTTTTCACATCTCATTTTAGCAGCTTTAAAGTTTTCGAGTGCGCTAAATGCTGTTTTAAGGTCAACACCGAAATGAAGTCCGCAAAGCATTGCTTCAAGCGCATTTAAAACATTGTATTTCCCGAGAACGGGAATGAATCCGCTCGCCGTTTCATCACCGCATTTAACCGAAAATTCAGTTTTGCCGTCAATCGAATTTATATCAAAAGCCTGAATATCTGCATTTTTGTTTTCAATTCCTGTAAACTGCTTTTTGAATGCGCCTGTATCAGCTAAGGAGAGAAGCGGGTCATCTCCGTTAAGAATAAGAAGTCCGTCTTTATTTAAGCCGTCAAGAATTTCGAGCTTCGCTTTTAAAATATTTTCCTGCGAGCCAAGGTTACCTATATGCGCCTTTCCGACATTGGTTATTAGCGCAACATCGGGCTTTGCAATATTTGTAAGATAACTGATTTCGCCGAGGTGGTTCATACCGATTTCAATAACTGCAATTTCGTGGGAAGAATTAATTTTTAAAATGCTTCTCGGAACGCCAATGAAATTATTGAAATTTCCAACAGGTGAGTAAACCTTATATTTTGTTGATAAAACAGTTTTTATCATATCTCTTGTTGAGGTTTTTCCGTTGCTTCCCGTTACAGCAACAACCTTAATGTTGAGAAGCTTTCTGTAGTACTCGGCAAGGCGACCGAATGCCATAAGAGTGTCATCAACCATTAAAACAGGAATATTTGCTTCAACCTCTTTTGAGCATATAACTGCCGCAGCACCCTTTTCCTCGGCGGTCTTAATATAGTCGTGACCGTCGAAATTATCGCCGATAATAGCAATAAACAAATTGCCCTTTTCAATAGTTCTTGTATCGGTGCTCACCCCGTTTATTTCGATATCTCCGCTGTAATCACACTGAGCGCCAATGCTTTTTATAATATCAGTAAGCTTTAATTCTTTCATTTTTTCGCTCCTCTGTTTATAGGTATGTAAAAATTATAATATAAGCGGATAAAAAAATCAACTTATAATAAAGTTGTATTAATATTTATACTGTGTTATGATATATTCAGGTGATGAAATGAAAGATGTTATCTATATAATAGTTTCGCTTTTTTCAACTCTTATCGGCTCGATATCGGGAATGGGCGGCGGAGTTATTATGAAACCGATTTTTGATATGCTCGGCGATTACTCGGCATTTCAGATTAGCGTTTTAACCTCGTCAACCGTTTTTGCAATGAGCGCAGTATCGGTTGGAATGAGCACAAAAAAATTCAAACAGGAAAAAGAAAAAAGCAAAACAATTTTTTGTGTTGCTTCGGGCTCACTTGTCGGCGGATTAATCGGCGATTTTATTTTCAATTTTCTCGTTAAATCATTAAATGATAATAGTGTTAAGGCTGTTCAGAATGCTGTTTTATTAATTTTAGTTATTGCGGTTATCATTTATATGAATAGCAAAAATCGAAAAAGCCTTGAACGTAACAATAATCTTGTTGGAATTCCTGTTGGCTTGATGCTCGGAATAATTTCGGCATTTCTCGGAATCGGCGGAGGTCCGATTAATGTTGCAGTTTTGATTTTTGTTTTCGGTTTTGAGATTAAAACTGCCGTTATCTGTTCGCTGAGTTCCGTTTTGTTTTGTCAGTTTATGAAGCTGATATCAATAGTATTTAATCACGGCGCACAGGCTTTTAATATGAAAATTCTTATATTTGTTGTTATTGCAGGAGTTATCGGAGCACTCTGCGGAAGAATAATAAACAGAAAGCTCAGCGACAAAGCAGTGAACGGAGTTTATACTGCAGTTCAGGTTATTGTTATTGCTATGTGTTTTGTTAATATTTATCGCTCAATATTTGCTTGACAAAAACACCCGCAAAAGCTATATTATTAATAATAATTTTTCGGAGGTGCTGAATGTATATAACAATCAATGGCCAGCTTGGCAGCGGAAAAAGTGAAATTTGTAAGTTTTTTAAGAATGAACACGGTTTTGATGTTTTCAGCACGGGAAGAATTCAGCGTGAAAGAGCGCAGCAGCAGGGAATTTCAACTCTTGAAATGAATAAAGAATCGGGCAAGGATTACTCGCTTGATTATATTATTGATAACGCAACGGTTGAATTTGCAAAAGAGCATGAGGGCGAGGATGTTATATTTGATTCAAGACTTGCGTGGCATTTTGTTCCCGATTCATTTAAAATCCATCTGCTCGTAAGCCCCTCCGAAGCAGGAAGAAGAGTTTTTCATAACAGAGTAACAAAGGAAGAAAAATACTCCTCTCAGCAGGACGCAACAAATCAGCTCGTTGAAAGAAGAAGGCTTGAGGCTGAAAGATATCTGAAGGTTTATAATGTTGTTATGAACGATTATTCGAATTATAATCTTGTTCTTGACACAACCTCTCTTTCAATAAAAGAGGTTTGCGATATTCTTTATAATGAATACTGCGAGTTTAAAAAGGGAAATTATAAAAATAAAATTCTTGCTTCACCTAAAAATATTTATCCTGCAAATGCAGCTTATTCAAAGGAAAATGATAATTTTGATATTATCTGCCTTAACGATGCTATGTTTGCTCTTAACTGGAATGAAAAGCTCAGAAAAGCAACTAAAGAGGGAGAGAAGTTTATTGATGTTAATCTTGTTCAAGGAAACAAGGAAAGCGTTTCAATAACTCTTGACGATCTTTATGAATGGGAAAAAGAAAACGGATTTTCTTATTCTTATTATCCGATATAAAAAGTGTCACAGGCTGACGCTTTTTTTATTTGAGAATTTCGGATTATCGCTTCGCTCAGAAAATTTTTTATCTTTAATCTTCGTTTAAGGTATGCGATTTATTATGTGCTCAACAAAGGCGATAGCCGAAAGGAGTAAACATTATGAAAAATACCTATAAAACCAAAAAAACAGGCAGAGCATTCAAAAACGTGATTATGGTGCTGATGATTGTTGCAATAGGCGTTGGCTCATATTTCACAATGGACTATGCAAAAAATGATACCCAAACTTCAACAACCCAGGTGCAGATGCAAATGCCGTCCGGCGACATGCAGGGAGCAGATAGTTCTTCGGAAAGTCAAAGCACTGATTCAAACAGCCAGTCTGCTCAGACAACAAGCACAGGCGGAGATAATTCATCAAATCAGCCACCTGAAATGCCAAGCGGCGAGACCGGCAGCGATTCATCAAATCAGCCATCTGAAATGCCGAGCGGCGATAACAGCAGCGATTCATCGAATCAGCCACCCGAAATGCCGAGCGGTGACAGCGGTAGCGATTCATCAAATCAACCACCCGAAATGCCGAGTGGCGATAACAGCAGTGATTCATCAAATCAGCCGCCTGAAATGCCAAGCGGTGAGAACGGTAGCAGTTCATCAAATCAGCCGCCGGAAATGACAAATGCACAGCAGAGCAGTTCATCAAATAAACTCAGCACAAAATACTATGTATTATTCGCCTGCGAAAGCCTTCTGATATCTCTTCTTCTGTTATATCTCATTATGTCGCATTTTAACAAGAAGAGCTTTAAAGAAACCTTCAGAAGCTCTGATAAAGTCTTGATTTATCTGCTTTCGTTAATAATTGCAACCTCGGCACTGACTGTTGGTCATACTGCGATTGCACAGAAGCTCTCAGCGGATAATTCAACATCTCAGAGTCAGCAGATGCCGGGAGGACAGAATTCTTCCTCAGATGTTTCGGCAAGCGGTGCAACAACTGTAGATGGTGAGGATGAGACTCTCAACGGAACATATACTTCAACAACAAGCGACGAAAGCCCGATACTCGTTACCAACGGCGCGAATGCAACAATAAGCGGTGCAACAGTTGACAAAAAATCAGGTGACAGTTCAAGCACTGAAAGTTCTGAATTCAGCGGAGTTAACGCAGGAATTCTTGTTCAGGAAAACTCAAGCGCAACTATTAAAAACGCAAAGATTTCAACGAATGCAAGCGGAAGTAATGCGGTTTTCTCAACGGGTGAAAATTCAAAAATCTATATTTCCGATTCAACAATAACAACAAGCGCTGAAAGGTCTTCAAGAGGACTTGATGCAACTTATGGCGGATATATTGAAGCGGACAATGTTACTATAACAACTCAGGGCGGTTCTTGTGCAACCCTTGCAACCGACAGAGGCGAGGGAACAGTTATTGCAAATAATTCAACACTCGAAACCAATGGCGCAGGCTCGCCGATAATCTATTCAACGGGCGATATCAGCATAGATAATACGGTGGGAACAGCAAACGGCTCACAGAATGTTGTTATCGAGGGCAAGAACTCAGCTACTATAACAAATTCAACTCTTAAAGCAAGCGGAGCAGGCAACAGGGGCGATGTTGATGTTGCAGGCGTTATGATTTATCAGTCAATGAGCGGCGACGCTTCCGAGGGAAAAGGAACCTTTACAGCCAAAGATTCATCACTCTCAGTTATGTCTAACAGCGATTACTATAAATCAGCTCCGATGTTCTTTGTAACAAATACCGACGCTGAAATTAATCTTACTAACACAAAGCTCTCCTTCGGCAGCGGCGTTCTTCTCAATGCAAAGGGAACAAGCGAGTGGGGTAACGAAGGCTCAAACGGCGGAAATGTTACTTTAAATGCAACAAATCAAACACTTAAAGGCAATATCGAGGTTGATAATATTTCAACTGCTAAAATCAGCTTAACAAAATCAAGCTATGAGGGAACAATCAACGGTGATAACTCAGCAAAGGAAATAAGCCTGAGTCTTGATAAGGATTCAACAATAACCTTAACGGGCGATAGCTATGTTACCTCGCTTGAAAATGCCGATACCACAAACAGCAATATCAATTTTAACGGATATAAGCTCTATGTTAACGGCAAAGCAATTAACTAAAAAGTTTTCACGATACCTCCAATATAAAAACAGCGGGCATCCTTTCGGGGATACCCGCTGTTTTAATTACGAATTACGAATTGAGGTTACTCGCTTCGCTCAAAAAATAAAGTTGCGCGTTGTCGGGCGTTGCGCACGGCTATTATAGTTTCGTGAGTCGTGCAGCTTGGGACGTAATTTTTAGTAAATTTTGATAAATTATTATCAATAATTGATTTTTTTATATATATAAGTTAAAATATAAATTGCATTAATATAATTTGGAAGGAAAGAGGTTATGAAGCAAAGAACTTTCAGAAGGGGCGTTCATCCCTTCGGAGGAAAAGATTATGCGGCGGATTGCCCGATTAAAACTATTCCTGCCGAAGAGATTATGGTGTTTCCCCTATCTCAGCATATAGGCGCTCCTGCAAAAAGCGTTGTTGCCGTTGGCGACAGGGTGCTCAAGGGTCAGCTTATTGCCGAGGCGGGCGGATTTATTTCCTCCCCTATATACAGCTCTGTTTCCGGAACTGTTAAAAAGATTGAAAAACGCAGCTTAACAAACGGCGCTTCGGTTGATTCAATAATCATACAGAATGATTTTGAGGATGAAGCTGTTGAAGGCTATAGTGTAGATAGAACGCTTGACGGCTTAACAAAAGAAGATATTATCGATATTGTTAAAAATGCAGGCATTGTCGGTATGGGTGGTGCAGGCTTCCCGACGGGAGTTAAAATTTCACCGAAAAACGCCGATGATGTTGATACTCTTATCATCAACGCTGCTGAATGCGAGCCCTATTTAACATCTGACTATCGCCTTATTATTGAAAGAGCGCAGGACGTTATCAAGGGAATTAAAGCTGCCCTTATTGCTCTTCCTGCAGCAAAGGCGATTATCGGAATTGAAGATAATAAGCCCGACGCCGTAAAACTTCTTCAGATAATGGTTAAGGATGAAGAAAAAATTGATGTTTGCCCGCTTAAAACAAAGTATCCCCAGGGCGGTGAAAGACAGCTTATCTATGCTGTAACGGGAAGAAAGATAAATTCCCGTATGCTTCCTGCAGACGCTTCCTGTGTTGTTCTGAACACTGCAACCTGTGTTGCAATCAGCGAAGCGGTTTATAACAATGTTCCGCTTATCCACAGGGTTATGACAATAACGGGCGAGGGCGTTAATTCTCCCTGTAATGTTGATGTTCCGCTGGGTATCAGCCACAGCTATCTTCTTGAACAGTGCGGCGGAGCAAAAGAGGATGTTTCAAAATTCATTTCGGGAGGACCGATGATGGGCTTTGCAATGGCTTCTCTCGATGTTCCCGTTACCAAAACCTCTTCATCAATTCTTGCTTACATACACGATGATGTTGCAAACATTGTTGAAACGCCCTGTATTCACTGCGGAAGATGTGCAAAGGCATGTCCCCAGATGCTTGTTCCTCAGCTTATGGGCAAGGCAATCAAGGATGATGATATTGAAAAATTTGAAAGAATAGGCGGAATGGAATGTATTGAATGCGGCTGCTGTTCCTATGGCTGTCCTGCGAAAATTCCGCTTACTCAGATGTTTAAACTCGGAAAAGTTAAAGTTCGCGAGTTACGTGCTAAGCAGCAGGAAGGGGGAAAATAATCAATGTATAATGTTTCGGTTTCCCCTCACGTCAGGGATAAAAGCTCAACAAAATCAATAATGCGCGATGTTGCAATAGCACTTGTTCCTACTCTTGCTTTCGGCGTATATCAGTTCGGAGTTAATGCACTTGTTTTGATTCTTGTATCCGCTGCTTCCTGTGTTGGCTTTGAAGCGCTCTATGAGTTCCTTATGAAAAAACCGATAACTGTTTTCGACTGGAGCGCACTTGTTACAGGACTTATAATTGCAGTTAACCTTCCGCCTACAGCGGCTTGGTGGATGCCGATTTTAGGAAGCGCATTCGCAATTATCGTTGTTAAAATGCTCTTTGGCGGTTTGGGTCAGAACTTTATGAATCCCGCTCTTGCAGGTCGTTGTTTCCTTATGATTTCGTTTACGGCAAGAATGACGAATTTTGCTGTTGACAGCGTTTCAACTGCAACCCCTCTTGCAGTGTTAAAAGACGGCGGAACAGTTGATTTAAAGGATTTGTTTTTCGGATTCCATAGTGGATGTATAGGTGAGGTTTCTGCCCTTGCAATTCTTATCGGCGCTGCGTATCTCGTTATAAGAAGAGTTATTTCGCTTCGTATTCCTCTTACATATATTATTTCAACTATTGCAATTATTGCATTTATAAAGCTTGTTCAAGGAACACCTGCTAATGCCGATTTCGGATATTATCTTCTCGGTGAACTTCTTTCGGGCGGACTTCTTGTTGGTGCGTTCTTTATGGCAACCGACTATGTAACAAGTCCCGTAACCGTTAAAGGTCAGATTGTTTTCGGACTTGTAATTGGTCTTTTAACAGCACTTTTCAGAACTCTCGGTTCAACTGCGGAAGGCGTTTCATATGCAATAATTATCGGAAACCTTCTTGTTCCGCTGATTGAAAACAAAACCGTTTCCCGTCCGTTCGGATGCGAAAGAGAAACATGGTTTAAAAAATTAAAGAAGGAGGACGAAGACAATGGCAAAAAGTAAATCAAACGCTTTTAAAAACATTTCGGTCCTCTTTGTTGTTGCACTCATTTCAGTTGCTCTTCTTGCAGTGCTTAATCAGGTGACAATGGGTAAAATCGCAGATGCCGAAGCTCAGGCAAGAAACGAGGTTTATCAAAGTGTATTTTCGGATGCTTCTGCATTTGAAGAACAGAAATTCGACTTTAAACCCGAGGATGAAACAATAGTTATCAACACTGTTTTACAGGCAAATTCCTCGGATAAACAAAAGCTTGGCTATGTTTTTGATGTAACTTCTAAAAACGGCTACGGCGGAGATGTTCAGATAGCTGTTGGAATAACAAATGAGGGCAAAGTAACAGCCTTTAAGGTTATTGCAGCAAGCGAAACTCCGGGTCTTGGCGCAAAGTCAATGGAAGATGAGTATGCCTCTCAGTTCTCAGATCTTTCGGCGCTTAGTCATATCGAGTTTTCAAAAACAGGCGCAAACCGTGATAATAATGAGATAGACGCAATCAGCGGCGCAACAATAACAACAACAGCAACAACGAATGCCGTTAACGCCGCAATTGATATGTGGAATTCTCAGCTGAAAGGGGAGTGAGATATATGAAGGGTATTATTGAAAGACTTTATAACGGTATTGTTAAAGAAAATCCGACCTTTGTGCTTATGCTCGGAATGTGTCCCACCCTTGCAGTAACAACAAGCGCAAAAAACGGTATCGGAATGGGATTCGCAACATTGGTTGTTCTCGTTTTATCGAACTTTATGATTTCTCTTCTGAGAAAAATCATTCCCGAAGGTGTTCGTGTTCCCGTTTATATAACAATTATTGCTTCGTTCGTAACAATAATTGAAATGGTTATGCACGCATATGTTAAACCGCTTTACGACAGTCTCGGAATCTATATTCCTCTGATTGTTGTTAACTGCATTATTCTCGGCAGAGCGGAATCATATGCAAATAAGAATAACGCCATTCTTTCGATTTTCGACGGTGTTGGAATCGGACTCGGTTTTACAATCGGTTTAACGGCAATCGGTGTTATTCGTGAGCTTCTCGGAAACGGAACTATTTTCGGCCTGCAGATTATGCCGAAATCATATGAGCCGATTTCAATATTCGTTATGGCTCCGGGTGCATTCCTTATTCTTGCACTTCTATGTGCGCTTCAGAATAAACTCAAACTCAAGGGTGCAAACCGCCACGTAAAGGGTAACGGCGGCTGCGGCGGAGACTGCTCAACATGTCCGATGAAGGAGGTTGAAAACGATGGCTAATACTTTATTTCTTGTTTTGATTTCAACCGCTTTGGTTAACAATGTTGTTTTATCGCAGTTCCTCGGAATATGCCCGTTCCTCGGCGTTTCAAGAAATGTTAAAACTGCAGCAGGTATGGGTGGAGCAGTTATCTTTGTTATAACAATCGCTTCGGCTGTTGCTTCACTTCTTTATACAAATATTCTTGAAAAATTCAATTTAACCTATCTGAAAACAATCGTTTTCATTATGGTTATTGCGTTTTTAGTTCAGCTTGTTGAACTGTTTTTAAAGAAATTCGTTCCTCCGCTTTACAGAGCTCTCGGAGTTTATCTTCCGCTTATAACAACAAACTGTGCTGTTCTAGGCGTTGCGCTCACAAACGTTCAGAAGGAATATGACTTCGTAACAAGCGTTGTTTCGGGCTTCGGAACAGCAGTCGGTTTCTGCGTTGCAATAGTTATTATGGCAGGAATCAGAGAAAAAACAGAAACAAACGATTTCCCCGAAGCGTTCAGAGGCACTCCCGCTGTTTTGCTTACAGCCTGCCTTATGTCGATTGCTTTTTACGGCTTCGGCGTTCTGCCGAAATAAGGAGGTGCCAATATGAATACAACTGAAATTATCACTGCCATTGTTGTTCTTTCAGTGGTTGCACTCATTATCGGCATTATCCTTTCGATTGCCGAAAAAGCCTTCAAGGTTGAGGTTGATGAAAGAGAAGAAGCAATCAGGGAAGAGCTACCCGGAAGTAACTGCGGCGGATGCGGATTTGCAGGCTGCGATGCCTGTGCAAAGGCTATTGCTTCGGGTGAGGCTGCGGTTTCTGCCTGCCCTGTCGGCGGTGCTCCCGTTGCTCAGAAAATCGCTGCAATTATGGGTCAGGAGCTCGGCGAGCTTGAGAGAATGGTTGCCTATGTTAAATGCGACGGAACGATTGAAAAGAAGAATGAGGACTATAATTATTTTGGAATAGACAGTTGCGTTTATGCTGCTATGCTTCCCGGAACAAGCCCCTATGCCTGCAAGTTCGGCTGTATCGGGCTCGGCTCCTGTGCAAGAGTCTGCGACCAGAAGGCAATAAGAATTATCAACAAAAAGGCTGTTGTTGATGAGGATATGTGCGTTGCTTGCGGAAAGTGCGTAAAAATCTGTCCTCATCACTTAATTGAAATCATTCCTGCGTCCTCTCAGCAAAGAGTTCAGTGCTCTTCGCTTTCAAGGGGCAAGGAAGTTAAAAATGCCTGTGCAGCAGGATGTATCGGATGCGGTCTCTGTGCAAAGAACTGTCCGAGCGATGCAATCGTTTTCAATAACAATATTCCGAAAATTGACTATTCAAAATGTACTCACTGCGGACTTTGTGTTGAAAAATGTCCTGTAAAAATTATTAAAGCAGAGCGAGAAAAATTCTAAACGCATAAAATGCAGTATTTAAGCGAAATTTTGAATTTTTCACTCTTGCTTTACTCGAGTAAAGCCGCGACTTCAAAATCCAAATTTCATCTTAACTTCAAACATTTTAGGTGCTTTGCAGTTTAAAATGAGCTGATTTGGCTTAGGTCAAGGCAAATAACGCAGGAATACTTTCGTATTCCGAGTATATTTAACGCAGAGATAAGGCGAATCAGCCATTTTAAACCGTGTTAGAATTTGTCTCACTCTGCTTAAAGGTTATAATCAATGAAAAAACTGATATCAATAGTTTTAATATTGGCAATCTCAGCGGTATGCTGCTCCTGCAGCGTACCGCTTAATAATCAGCACTTTTCAAAGAGCTTTTCGGAGCTTTTCGACACGGTTTCAACGATAACTGCTTATGATACTGACGAAAAGGCGTTTAACGAGCATTATAAGGTGTTTTACGAAAGATTAAAGCAGTATCATGAGTTGTTTGATATCTATGATGAATATGACGGCATAAACAATCTTAAAACCCTTAATTCTAAGGCGTTTAAAGCTCCCGTTGAGGTTGATGAAAGAATTATTGAGCTTCTTGAATACGGAAAAGAGATTTATAAAATAAGTGACGGAAAAACAAATATTTGTTTCGGCTCCGTTCTTTCTCTCTGGCATACCGCTCAGAAAACAAAAAAACTCCCCGATGAGAACGAACTCAGGGAGGCGGCAACGCATACGGATATTAATTCTCTTGTTATTAACAAAGAAAAGAAAACGGTATTTTTCAAAGATAAGCATCTTAAACTTGATGTCGGCGCAATAGCAAAGGGCTGGGTTGCAAGGGAAATCTGCGAGTGGGCAAAGGATAATCTTTGGACTTCTGCAATGCTTTCTCTCGGTGGAAATGTTTGTACCTTCGGTTTTAAGAATAACGACTCTCAAACAAAATGGAATGTTGAAATTGAAAGCCCGAATGAAAATGATAAAAAAGGCGTTGCAATTATCAGCGTTCACGATATCAGCGTTGTAACAAGCGGCGATTATCAGCGTTATTTTGAGAAAGACGGCAAAAGATATTGCCATATAATAAATACCGAAACTCTTTATCCGAGCGATTATATGCACTCTGTTTCGGTTATTTGTCAGGATTCCGCTCTAGCAGACGCACTTTCAACAACGCTTTTCAATATGAGCATTGAAGAAGGAAAAGCCTTAATAGAAAAAACAGACGGCGCCGAAGCCGTCTGGGTTGATAATGAATATAACACAGTCTATTCTTCAAATTTTAGAGAATACATTGTCAGTGCATAGTGCAAAATTTGAGGGCTGCAGCGCTCAGATTATAATAGTTTTTTTGTTGTTAGATATTAGTGGTTAGTTGGGATAGAAGATAAAGAATCTATAAATAATAATGCCTTTATATTGTTTTATTATATGTTTCAATTATAATGGTTAAAAAGCATATCCTTAGAGTTTGAGAGGTTTTCGTTTATGAAAGGATGACAAAATGAAAAAGTTTTTACCATTTAAAATCAGACCGTTTAATATGGCTAATTTTTCAGGCGGGTCAGGGTATCTTGTTTTTCAATACATATATATATTGATCGGAACACAGCTGCTTAATATTTTTATAAATATACCGCTTACTCTGATAACATCAAAGATAACCAAAAGCGAAGGCTGGATAAAAACTAAAACAGTAAAGAAAGGTTTAAACTTCGTTTTTATTCCGATATCTGTTGTTTTAACAATAGTCCTAACATTTGTTTATATGTTTGGTTTGGAATTTATTTATGAAGACAGGTCAATTGTGTCGTTTATAGCATATGTTTTTTGTGCAGCAAGTCCGTTTATAATTATTTATCTTGCGATTATAACAGCAGTAAACACAGCTGAGGAAAGAGAAAAAGCCGCTCTTGATGATATAAATGAGAAAGAGGTTAAAGGTTCTTCGTTTATACTCAGGTCAATAGCATTTACGGCGCTTTATTCATTTATGGCTTTTCCAATTTCATTAGTATTTAGCGCAGTAATTGATTCAGTTGTTTATTAAAGCTATGAAAAGAATCAAAAGTATCAGACCTGAAAGCTTCGGAGCTCTTTTGTTCAGCGAAAAGCCGGGCTATGTTGCCTATTTAAACAAAAGCACAGCAAAGCTGATGAAAATAAAAAATGATGATAATATCATTTTGCCCGAAAATATTTTCAGTTTTCCTATGGACACGCATTTTGCTCTGACAACAAGGTGCAATCTGTTTTGCAAAGGCTGCTATAATACAATTGCCTCAGATGAAAAATGCGATATCGATTTTGAAAAAGCAAAAAGGATAATTGATAATCTTTCAAAAATGAAGGTTTTTTCGGTTTCCTTCGGAGGAGGCGAACCAACCCTTCATCCCAAGCTTTTTGAAATCGCAGAATATGCAAGAAGCAAAAATATTTTGCCGAATATAACCACAAACGGAGTTAATATGACTGCCGATATGGCAAAGAGGATGAAGGTTTTCGGCAATGTTCATCTAAGCCTTCACGCAATGAGGGATAAGGAGCATCTTGAAAATGCTGCAAGACTGCTGAAAAAGGCTGGCGTTAAACAAATCGGCTTGAATTTACTTCTTTCAACAGATACTATCCCAAATATTGAGAGCATTTTCAAATGGGCAAAGGCGCTCGGCTTTCATAAAGTTCTGTGTTTAAGATATAAATTTACCGAGAAAAACAAAACAATAACGGAGTTATCAATCGACGATAGCTACCAAAAGGTTTTTGAAGATATAATGCACTTTGGAGGAAAGTACAGACTCAAGGTTATGGCTGACTGTTCAGCGTTGCAGGAGTTTGCAGGATATAATCAGATATCCGAAAAGCTGCTTTATTACTTTGACACAAACGGATGTCAGGGGGCGAACGCTTATATTGCAATAACGGTTGAAGGCAAGGTCAAGCCCTGTTCCTTCTGGGAAGAAGAATTATTCAACGCTGAAACGATGACTCAGGAGGATTGGCTTTATAATGAAAAAATAGTTGCCTTCAGAAATGCACGGCATAGTCAGCATTGCAGCAACTGTGAATATTATAAATTATGCAACGGCGGCTGCAGATTGAAAAATCTGAGCTGCTGTAAGGATTAAAAAACCGGATTCACATTTTCGTGAATCCGGTTTAAATTATTCATTTTTTATTCTTCGCCGTGGAGTTGTTTCCAGTGAATCTTGCAGTATTCATCCAAATCACCGTCGTTGTCTCCGTCAAAGGCAGGATATTTTTCGTCGTCCACCTTAGCTTCGTTCTGACAGTCGTATTCCTCATTATATGCGCAACGGACAGCGTCTTCACCGCCCTCTGAAAGCGAAGGAATATAGGCGCTGCAGAAGATTGCAAGAACTGCAACGCAGATAATTGCTTTGTTCCATTTATATGGATGCTTATCCTCTTTGTCAAATTTCTTAAAGAGCTTGTTGCAGTCGATTTTATCATCTAATTTACTCTTTTCAAAAGCCTTGCAAACGAGCTTTGAAAGGAAGAAGGCAATAATACCTGCGAGAGTTCCAACAACGAGTCCGCAAAGAACATCGGTTGCATAGTGAACCATTAAGTAAACGCGTGAGCCCATCGTGCAGATTGCAATGCAGGGGAAAATCCATGCGATTTTCTTTTTGTTGTCGCTGAGGAAGCAAAGGAACATTGAAATTCCGATTTCAAAAGCAGCGGTTGTGTGACCTGATGGGAAGGAATAATCGCTTTCAGAAAGCATTCCGGCGCCTTTGTACCATCCCCAGTATTCTGCATTGCCCTGAAGGGTGTTATACGGTCTGATTCTGAGCGCCATCGGTTTAACAGCAACATTGGTAACAATTGTTCCGATTGCTATTGCAAAAACCAGCGCAAAGCCGTATTTTCTTGTTTTCTTGAAGAAGCAAAGAACGATTCCGAGAATAGCCGTCGGAATAACGAATGCTTCGTCGCCGAAGGTTGTAAAAATCTTTGCTACTGCTGTTAAAAATCCGCATTGCATACTTCCGAAGAAATGGAAAACCCAAAGGTCGAAAGCCTTGAATGCTACGTCAATTTTGTCGCCGAGCGTTGCTGCAGCAAGAAGAATAGGATTCATAATATTTTCCTCCGTAAAATAAATTGAATATAAAATGAAATAAGGGTGTGGGCAGCGCCCGCCCTGAATTTTTCATTCTTCATTATTAATTTTTAATTGTGCATAGTACAGAGTGCTATGCACGAGCAACCATTTCGCCGTATTCTTCCTTACTCTTTTTGATGAATTCTTCAACCTGTTTTGCTGAAGGCATTGCATCCGAGCAGGAATGAGCCGAAATAAGAATTGAAGCCGAAGCTGAGCCAAATTCAAGGCAGTCAATAATATCCTTGCCCTGAAGAAGTGAATAAAGGAAGGATGAGCCGTAGCCATCGCCTCCGCCGAAGCCCTTGAGCTTAACTGCGGGGAAGGGCTTGATTGTGTAGAACTTACCGTCGTTTGTATAAGCGGTTGAGCCTTCCTTACCGTGTTTGATAACGCAGATTGATGCGCCGAAGGATTGCCAGTATTTAGCTGATTCGGGGTCGCTTTCTCTTGCTCCGATGATACCCTCTGTTAAGTCAAACTCTTCTCTTGAGCCCATAATGATATCTGCGTTCTGAGCAACAAGGCTGTAATATACAGCGATTTCGTCCTTGCTCTTCCAGGTATATTCTCTGTAGTCGATATCAAAAATGATTTTTGTATCATTCTTCTTTGCAAGAATCATTGCTTTAAGGCAAGCTTCTCTTGATGGACTCTGTGCGAGAGCTGTTCCGCTGATAACGATTGCTTTTGCAGATGCTATGTAAGCCTCGTCTATATCCTCAGGCGCCATACAAAAATCGGCAACCTTATCTCTATACATAAGGATTGAGGATTTTTCCTTTGAAAGAATTTCAGTAAAGGTGAGCCCAAGGCATTCGCCGTTTTTAGCTCTTGTGATTTTTGAAGTATCAATTCCTTCTTTATCAAAGTAGTTAACAACGAAATCACCAAACTGGTCATCGGAAACACATCCCTGGAATCCAACCTTACAACCGAGTCTTGCAAGACCGACTGCAATATTTGCCGGTGAGCCACCGACATATTTGTTGAAATTTGATGACTCTGAAAGAGGCATATACATATCTGTCGGATTGAAGTCGATTGCAATTCTTCCGATAGGAATGAAATCAATCGGCCTGCTCATATCAAATGTTATATAATTCTGCATAGCTTTAATCTCCTTTGCTCTGCTTTATTATGCTTTATTGTCTGTGCCAAAGATTAATATGTGGCGCTTTGCATTCTGATACGCGCCTTCAACCTCGGCAGCCTGCAGGTCGTAGTAACCGCCAATGCTGTTCTCATTATAACAGGAGTGAACTGTTTTTTCAACCATATCAAAGGTTGCAGTTGCAATATTTATTTTCTTAATGCCTGTTTTTGAACATTTAACAAAATCGTCCGGGGTTATTCCTGTTCCGCCGTGAAGAACGAGGGGAGTTTTTGTTAATCTCTCAACCTCTTCAAGAATATCAAAACGAAGCTTAGGAGTTGATTTATAATTTCCGTGGGCGTTTCCGATTGCTATTGCAAGTGCGTCAACACCTGTTTCATTTTCAAAGCGAACAGCGTCTTCGGGTTTTGTGCAGTTAATTGCAATATCCTCGCTTCCGTCCTCGCTTCCGCCAACGCAACCGATTTCAGCCTCAACAGCAGCGCCGTATTCCTTTGCCTTTTTTATAACCTCGTTTGTCTGAGCGATGTTTTCATCAAGTGGAAGATGAGAGCCGTCAAACATAACAGAGGTAAATCCGATTTCAAGCGCCTGCGAAATTTTTTCCATTGTTTTACCATGGTCAAAATGAACTGCAACAGGAGTTGAAGCATTTTTTGCCGCTGCAACCATAAGCGGACCGATAACTTCAAGAGGTGATTGCTTTAATCTTACTTCTGCAATCTGAAGAATAACCGGAGCGCTGAGCTCCTCTGCTGCTTTTAATACACCGAGCACCATTTCCATATTTGCAACAGAAAATGAGCCGACTGCGTAATTGCCTTTTTCAGCATCAGCAAGCAGGTCTTTCATATTAACAAGCATAGTTTTTTCCTTTCATTTAACAATCTTTAACATTTCAATTTTACTACATAAAATTTTTGTTTGCAACAAATTTTTAATAATTGTTGATTTTAGTAAAAAAATATCTTATTATTATATCTGCGAGTTGTCCAGACGGTTGCGCAGATAGCATATCTGTGAGGAAAGTCCGAGCAGCGCAGAGCAGGATGACGGCTAACGGCCGCCGAGGGTGACCTTAGGGAAAGTGCAACAGAAATAAACCGCCTGCATTTGCAGGTAAGGATGGAAAGGCGGGGTAAGAGCCCACCGAGCAGATGGAGACACCTGCTGCCATGTAAACCCCATCCGCTGCAACGCCGACTGAAGGGTTGTTTGCTCGACACATAACTTCGAAGGGCGGCTTGAGCGTATTGGCAACAATGCGTCGAGATAGATAATCGTCCACGACAGAACTCGGCTTACGGGCAACTCGTATTTTTGATATTAATGATTTATAATGAAGGTGATTTTTTGCCAAGATTTGATATTGAGGGATTTAATCCCGAAAGAAGAATAGATAATGATTCAAGGGACAGAAGTGTTCCCATTGATGAAAACTATTATTCCGACGGAACTGATGAGCTTGCTCCGCCCGAGAGAAGCGGCAGACAGCTTAGTGAAGAATTTTCAGCTGATGTTTTAAGGGATTTCGATAGAGAACGCAGAGATAAAAACGAAAGAGAAGCTGAAATCAGAAGGGAAAACAGACCTAAGAAAAATCCAAAAAAGAAGAAAAAGGTTTCCACTTCAAAGAGCGTTCCGATTATAATTCTTGCATTGCTCCTGATTATTGCGCTAATCGGCTCGGCAATGGTCAACGGCATTTTAAGAAAAATCAATTATGATGATAAGGTTGAAAATCAGTATGTTCAATCCTCAGAGCTTAAAAGCGACAGGGGAGTTAAAAATATTCTTCTGCTCGGTGTTGACGCAAGAAAAAATCAGGATACAAAAACAAGCCATCCCGATTCAATGATGCTCGTATCCGTTGACACAAAGCATAAATGCATTAAAATGATTTCATTTTTAAGGGACAGCTGGGTTTATATTCCCTCAAAGGGATATAATCAGAGAATTAATACCTCGGCTCAGGAAAACGGCTACAGCGGAGTTGTTGACGCGATTGAATATAATTTCGGAGTGGATATAGACGGATATGTTGTAACCGATTTTGAAATGTTTAAAGCAATGGTTGACAGTATCGGCGGCGTTGAAATTGAAGTTACCGAAAAAGAAGCAAAAGAGGTAACAAACCACAAGGTCAGATACGGCCACGTTAAGCTGAAAGCAGGCAAACATGTTTTAACTGGTAAACAGGCGCTTGCGTATTCAAGAATAAGAAAGATTGATACCGATTTTATGAGAGCAAAGCGCCAGAGAACGGTTATCAATGCAATTCTTAACGAGGTTAAAACAAATCCGATTAAACTGTATAAACTTGCAAATGGCAGCGCCCCCTATCTTGAAACAGATTTATCAAAAGGTGAGCTTAAAAGACTTGTTTTAGCTGCTGTTCCATGTCTGACAAAAGAGAGAACTGATGCAAGAGTTCCTTTCGACGGAACATGGCAATATGCGAATATTAACGGCGCTTCGGTTATCAGTGTTGATACTAAGAAAAACAAAGAAATGCTCATAGAATATATCTATGAAAAAACAGCCCAAGAAATTCTTGCTGAAGAAGCAGAAAAAGAAGCAAAATAGTGGCAAGTGGCAAGTGGTCAGTGAAAAAGCGTGGCGATTCGCCACGCTTTTTGCGTTTAGATTTCTTATTATTCTTTCGGGGCAGCCTTCAAAATATTAAGTTGATATTATTTTTTAATTATGGTAGAATATAAGCGCCAAACAAAATTTCATATGATTAATTCCATTAAATAAACGCATTTTTTTTGATAAAAATGCGAGCTCTTATTTTGCGTTCTCTTGTGGAATTGTGAAATTTTGTTTGGCGACAGTTAGAGCTATGCGTTTTTTGTGCGTGGCTTCGGCTGCGCACTTTTTTATTTTAGGGGATAATATGAGCACTGCGTTTTTATGTGGGTTTATTGATGAAGATTATTTCAATCATTATGATATAACAAGGTTTATTGAGATTGTTAAAAGTATTATTGAAGAAAATAAAATTGACAAAATCTATCATTGCAGGCGAACATATTTTGATATTAAATTCTGCGAAATAATCAGCTTTCTGAGATTTGATGATATTGAAATAATCGAGCTCAGGGATATTTATAAAAATGATTTTGAATACCGTTATAAACAGTTAAAAAACGCTTTCAGAGTTTATTGTCCGTTTAAAGAGGAAATTGATAACTCAGTTTTATATAAAACTCTATATGATTGGGCAATTGAAAACAGCGATATATTAATTACCTATTCAAAATTTGATGATGATATTTCAAAGCAGATTATTGAAAGGGCTAAGGAGAAAGAAAAACAGGTTTTCAATATTGCTGACATGGCGCGAGAATTTCTGCATTTGTATAATTTTTGTTGACTGATTGATCGATAAATGATAATATTTTAATGAAATCATTTTTTTCAAAACAAGGAGTAATTTTATGAAAAAAGTTATAAGTGTTGTTTTATCAATATGTATGCTTTTGAGCATAACCGCAGGGCTTGAGTTTTCTGCGAATGCGAATGATAGTTCAAAAAAGAGTTTTAATGGTCACACATATCAGATTTTTGATGATGGTCTAAATTGGTTTGAAGCAAAGGCATATTGCAATAACATTGAAGGTCACCTTGTATCAATAACAAGTAAGGCAGAACAAGATTTTTTATATACATTTATTAATGAAAATGGCAAAAAGGAAACTTATTGGATTGGAGCAACGGACGAAGACAATGAAGGAGTCTGGACTTGGATAACTGGTGAAACTTTTAATTATTCAAATTGGGATTACGGCGAGCCAAATGATGATGGTGATTATTCGGAATATCCTGAGGATTATGCAGAATTGATAAAAAGTTCAGGGTTATGGAATGACGGAGAGTCTATAGGCGATGATGATATATATTCACTTGATAATCATGGCTTTATTTGCGAGTGGGATAGCGAACAAAACAATAACAATTCATCCAGAGTTTGTCTTGCCGACCTTGAATGTGTTGACGAAGGTCATTACGAAGACAATCAGGGTGATGCCAGATTATATAAATTAGATGGTAGCGAATTTAAAGGTTATGCACCCAAAGGGTTCAGAGATCAAGTCACAAGAAATGGAAACATTGGAGTTAACGGCGAAGTATTCGAAAATGGATTTGAGGTTTGGATTGCTCGTTGGAATTTTGGCGACAATATAAGCTGGGCATATAGAACATTTAAACTTGAAGGGAAATATCATACACTTACAGGAAGTAGCGGCTTAATTAATAGTTATAATACAAAGAGTTTTGACGTTTCTGCTTATTTTTATGCTGGTGACAGACTTATCTATTCGTTCAGAATGACTCCTGATAATTACAATAATGATTTTTCAATTAATGTTGAAAATATTGACGAACTTAAAGTTGAGATTAAAGATAATATTAAAGCAGCAGGTGGAACCTCTTTTGCGTTATATAATTTAATGCTTAGTGAAAAAGGAAGTGATAACGATAGTTTATCCTTGAATGAGTATATTCGGTTGAATGTTTCACACTATTATGATTACATTATGTCAAAAGAGGGTCCGGCAGGACCGTTAATGAGTGATGCTTGGGACGTTAACAAACTTGCAAATGCATTTGTTCAGAGCTCTTCCCATTTGTTTAACGGAAAAACAACCGACCAAAGTATTCAAGAATACTACGATGCGGTTCTGTTTGATTTAATTGCTAATACATATACCTTGCCTGATTTTGACTCGTATATGGAAAAACAGTTTGATAATCTTCAAAACAGTATTATTAACTATTTTATCGGTAAAGGTTTTGAGTTGACAAGTGATATTAGCAATAGTAGTAATTTTGGACTTTTCTACGATTATATAGAAGACTTAATGGGCACAGAAATGAGTTCGTATGAATTAACATACGAGTTGATTAATTCTATGTCGGATGGATGCGATGACGCTTTAGAATGCATAAATTTGTTAAGCCAATATATATTAATTCATGAACAAGGAAAAGAACTTGAATCAGCGTTGAATGCTATCCAAAAATATGCTTACGATGGTAATTTCAAAAAAGCTATCGATGACGTTATAGAATCATTATCAATGACACCGCAACAGTATATTGACAAAATTGTTGCAGAAAAGATGACTGAATATGGCTTAACACTTGTTGAGAAAGTTGCTGAAAAGATAGTTAAAGATGTAATTGTTAAAGGCTTTAATAAAGTTTTCCCACTTGCAGAAATAAAACTAATTGTAGAATTAACTTCTTATTTGTGTGATACTTTTTTTGCAACAACAGTAAATAGCAATCAACAATATAGGCTTTATATTTATGTGAAAATTGAAAACGCTTGTAAAGAGGCGCTACAGTATTCATATTATTATGGAACAGCAAGTGAAGTGGCTTCTTGTTATGAAATGTTTATAAGAATTTTCGAACATGAGATTAGAGAGTGTTTGAATTTTGCAGATATTTATTACAATCAAGGTTTATTTAATCAAGTAAAGAATTTTATGAACTTGGGTGGAGGCAGCTACGAAAATGCGGTTGACTGGATAAACTCATATAAATATCCTTTAAATAATTTAATAACAATAAAAACTAACGCACAGAAGCAATGGGGACTAAATACAGGCGAACTAGTTCATTTATATGAAATATGCATGTTTGATGGTATGATTGCCGGATTTAAAGAAAGCATTATTGACGCAGGATACAAGTATTATAAATTGAGCGATGAAATAATTGAAAGTTTTATTCATAATGTAAGCGGCAAAGACATTGTAATTGATTCTGTGTATTTTGACGCAGAGATGAAAAATGAAGTTCAACAATTTCCAATAACAATAAACGAGAATACCGCCCTTTATTATAATTTTTTTGAAGTGAATCATGAACATATCCATGATTATAAAAATATTTTGACTAAAGCAACAGTATCCCAAAATGGTTATATTGTTGCGAAGTGCGATTGCGGTGATATTAAGAACGAAACAGTTATTTACCGTCCTGAGACGATAAAACTTTCAAAAGTTGAATATGTTTACAACGGTAAAGTAAAGAAGCCTACCGTAACAGTTAAGGATTCAAAGGGTAAGACAATTTCTCCTGAAAACTACACGGTCTCATATGCAAACGGCAGAAAGAATGTTGGAACCTACACGGTTAAAATAACGTTTAAGGGCAACTACAAGGGAACAAAGAACTTGAACTTTATGATCAACCCGAAGACAACAAGCCTATCAGGCATTACTGCAAAATCAAAGGGCTTCACGGTTAAGTGGAACAAGCAGGCAACGCAGACAACGGGTTATGAAATTCAGTATGCAACCGACAGCAAGTTTACGAAGAATAAGAAAACCGTTACCGTTTCAAAGAACAGCACAACAAGCAAAACGATTTCAAAACTCAAAGCAAAGAAAAAGTATTATGTAAGAATAAGAACATATAAAAGTGTTAGCGGAACAAAGTATTATTCCTCTTGGAGTAAATCGAAATCGGTTACAACAAAGAAATAGTTGTACTTTCTTAGGGAGGGTTTTATACCCTCCTTTTTGATTACTATCCGGAGAGAATTTTGATTTCGCCCATACGTGCCAATTATTTATACTCTTGGTGCATATGGGCGAAATCAATGTTCTCTCCGAGAAGGCTTATTAGTATTAAAAGCGTGGCGAATCGCCACGCTTTAGTTATATTGTTCGCAAGCGGACAGCAATATCACTGCACAGCAATATAACTCGCCGACGGCGAATATAACTGAAGGAAAAAAGAACTTGGCTTGAATTATAAGCCAAGTTCTTTTTTTCCTTCTTCTGTATCGCGCCAGTATTGAGTAAAGGGGTGGAAGCGTTCCTGCTCTTCCCATATTTCCTTTGCCTTTGGTGCCCAGTTTTTTGCATATAAATCTGTTTTGGAGCATAGCTCATCGGCGCTTTCTTCCTTAACAAGATTTGTTGATCTTGCTCCGCTTGCTTTAACGATATTCCTGAGCTTATCGGGATTTTCAAGCATTGGGCAGGGACGAAGCATATTATCATTGAAAGGCTGACCCTTATAAAACTCTTTAAACAGAGGACTTCTTAAGCATTCAAGAACGCTTTTTTCTTTAATATTGCAATCGCTGTAGTGGATGAAAACGCAGGGCTCAACATCGCCTTCGCTGTTAACGTGGAAATAGTTTCTTCCGCCTGCGATACATCCGCCGACAAATTCACCGTCGTGCTGGAAATCAACTGTAAATATTGGTTTACCTGTTTTGCTGTTTCTCTTTTCTCTGATTGTTCTATAAACATGCTCTCTCTGCTGAGGAGTTAAAAGCAGACTTGTATCCGCTCCTGCTCCGATTGGCATATAGTGGAAATACCAGGAGAAAATTGCCCCGTTTTCAATTTCCATATCATAGAATTCATCGCTTGTAACAGCTTCATAATTCTGACTTGTGTAGCAAACAGAGGTTCCGAAAATGCATTTATGCTTTTTGAGGAGTTGCATAGCGTTTATAACCTTCTGATAAACGCCTTCGCCACGCCTTGCGTCGGTTGTTTCCTCGCTGCCCTCAACCGAAAGAGCAAGCGCAAGGTTGCCGGCTTTTTTCATATCCTCACAGAATTTATCATCAATAAGTGTTCCGTTTGTGAATGCAAGAAAAATGCAGTCGCGGTTTTCACGAACAAGGGTTAAAACATCGTCTTTTCTGACTAAAGGCTCTCCGCCTGTAAACATAAAGAAATGTGTTCCGAGCTCTTTTGCTTCCCTGATAAGTCTTCTCATATCATCGAGAGCAAGGTTTGATTTGTGGCCGTATTCTGCTGCCCAGCAGCCCTTGCATTTAAGATTGCAGGCGCTTGTCGGGTCGAGAAGAATAACCCAGGGAATGTTGCAGCCGAGCTTTTCTCTGTTTGAACGAAGAGTTGATGTTCCAACATATCCTGCGTCAATAGCAAAAGTCAGCGCAAGATTGACAAAGGCATCCCTGTCAAGATGTTCAAGTCCGTCAAAAAGATAATTATGCCAGATATTATTCTTATCAGTGATTATTTCAATAGGCTTTTCAAAGGTTGATTTAGGATACATTTTTCCTGCAACCATTTTGCCGACTTTAACAATCCTGAGAAAATTTCTTTCCGGATTTTTATAAGCATATTTAAAAATTGAATTCCCTATTTTGTGAAGGGTTTTACTGCTTATTTTAGCCATTCTTTTCCTTTCTACATTGACTGAGGTGCGTCAATTTTAAGCATTGTGAGGATATTTTTTATAGTATCTTTAACTGCTGTGCAAAGACAGAGTCTTGCCTGCATAAGTTCCTCATCGTCAAGAACAACTCTTTTTGCATTATAGAACTTATGGAAAAGAGTTGCAAGGTCTATAACATAATGAGTTATTTTTGCGGGGTCATACTGCTTTGCTGCAGAAACGATTTCGCCTGTAAGCCTTGAAAGATGGGAAATAAGCTCTCTTTCTTCATCACTTGAAAGAAGGTCGAAGTTTATATTATCAGGCGTTTTGAGAACAACGCCCGCGTTCTCGGCTTTTCTGATTATTGAACAGATTCTTGCGTGAGCATACTGAACATAATATACGGGGTTATCGCTTGACTGCTTAGCTGCAAGATCCAAATCAAAATCAAAGTGTGAGTTGGGCTCCCTGAGATTGAAGAAAAATCTTGCTGCGTCAATCGGAACCTCTTCAAGAAGAGTGCCCAGCGTTATAGCCTTGCCGCTTCTCTTTGAAAGCTTGATTGTTTCGCCGTTGCTGACAAGACGAACCATCTGCATAATAACTATATCCAGTCTTGAAGCGTCAATTCCGAGCGCTGTTAAAGCCGCTTTCATTCTTGCAATATAGCCGTGGTGGTCTGCACCGAGAACGTCGATAGCTGTATCAAAGCCCCTTGTTATGAGCTTATTATAATGATATGCGATATCGGGAACGATATATGTCGGAAGTCCGTTTGCACGAACAAGAACAATATCTTTATCATTTCCGTATTCGCTCGCTTTAAACCAAAGTGCGCCGTCGAGTTCATAGGTAACGCCCTTTTCCTTGAGCGCATTTATAACTCTGTCAACCGAGCCGTCTGCGTGAAGAGTTGATTCTCTGAACCATTTATCATATGTTATTCTGTATTTCTTTAAGTCTCTTTCAAGACCCTCAATGTTCTTAGGAAGTGCGAAGTCAACAAGCGCTTTTCTCCTCTCGCTGCTCTCAGCTTCGGCATATTTATTGCCAACCTCATTAAAGAAGTTATTTGCGTGTTCAGTTATATCTGCTCCGTGGTACGCATCCTCGGGCATTTCAACGTCCTTACCGCAAGCCTGAAGATATCTCACCTCAAGCGAGGTTGCGAATTTCTCAATCTGATTGCCCGCATCATTGATATAGAATTCTCTTTTTGTATCAAAGCCTGCATATTCAAGAACAGAGGCAAGACAGTCGCCGATTGCGCCGCCTCTTGCATTACCGATGTGCATAGGTCCTGTCGGGTTGGCGGAAACAAATTCAACGAGAACCTTTTTGCCCTTGCCGAAGTCTGATTTTCCGTAGTTATCTCCCTTTTCAAGAACATCGCAGATGATTTTTGAATAGTATTTCTGAGAAAGATAGAAATTGATGAATCCCGGACCTGCGATTTCTGCTTTTTCAATAAGCGTGTTTTCAAGCTCAAGATTATCAACTATGCTTTTTGCTATAAGCTGTGGAGCTTTTTTGAAAACTCTTGCGCCTGCCATAGCAACATTGGTTGAAAAGTCGCCGTTCTTTTTATCGGAGGGCTTTTCAATTATGAAATCGGGGAGCCCGCCCTCGGGGAGCTCACCTTTTTTAATTGCAGCGTTAATAGCCGTAATAACTGCTTCTTTAATAAAATTCTGAGTTTTTTCAACTAACTGAGACATATTGTTCTCCTAAAAGTCAATTTAATTTAAATGTAACTTCAACCTCGTTCATTGATGAGATTGCACCGTTAACATCAATATCATAATCAAAACTGAAACTGCCGCCCTTATCATCGCAGCTGTGTTCAATATTCTTTCCGTAAATGCCCATAAGAATATCGCCAAACTCAGTTGCATAGTTGCAAAGATTTCGTTTTGAACGTTCAATTATCAGAAGTGAGCCGCTTCTTCCCTCTCTGAGAAGCTGAACGGTTTTTTTATCCTTTGATACGCTCAGACTTGTTTTAACAGAAGTCAGGGGCGGTTCCTGTTCCTCGGTATATTTGAGAATGTAATTATCGTCTGTTTCCTCAAATGTTCCGACGGTTGTTAATTCAATTTTATCACTGTCCTTGCCGAAACGCTGTGTTCCGACAACTTTAATCAATGCTTTTTTATCCATATTTTTCCCTATATAACTTTGAATATATCAATAAATTCGCATTTATCCTCAATATCCTCGCCAAGAAGAACATTCGCAACATCACAGAAATTCTGAGTTTTATCTGAAACAAAGAACTTCTGAGTTCCGATATGCTCTTTTTCATTTTCAAGATTGTTTTTTTCAAGAACTTCTTTAACAAAAAGAGCTTCTTCATATCCCGTATCAATTAAGGTTACTGAGCTTCCTGCAATTTTCTGAATAATCGGAGAGAGAATCGGAAAATGAGTGCAGCCGAGAATTATTGTATCCGCTCCTGCTTCAAGAAGAGGAGCAATATATCTTTTAACAGTTGCATTAGCAACCTCGTCGTCAATATCTATCCAGTTGTTTTCAACGAGTGAAACAAGCATTGGACATGCAACGGATACAACCTTTGCATTTGGGTTCGTTTTAAGAATTTCTTCGTTAAACGCGTTTGAATTGACGGTTGCGCTCGTTCCCATAACGCCGATGATGTTGTTTTTTGTTGCGAGGGCTGCTGCTTTTGCTGAAGGCTTTGTTATTCCTGTTGCAAATTCATCGATTTTTTCAATGATACCGGAAGCAACGGTTGAAACAGTTCCACAGGCGGCAACTATCATTTTACAGGAAAAGGTTCTTAAAAATCTGATATCCTGAGCTGCATATGTTTCAATTGTTTCGTTTGAACGGCTTCCGTAAGGAACTCTTCCTGTGTCGCCGAAATATACAATATCTTCATTGGGAAGAATCTTTTTCATTGCCCTGACGGTAGAGAGTCCGCCGAGCCCTGAATCAAAAACACCAACAGGTCTTTTATCCATTTGTGTTCACCCTCGTTATTTTAATTCCTAATATTTTATCATATAATTAAATTAATATCAACACTAACTTTTAAAAATAAATAGTGACAAAAGTCGGCATTGGTGCTATAATACCTTTGTATATCCATTTGAAAGGAATAGTAATATGCAGATAAACGAAGCTTTTAAGATAATTGAAAAGAATCTTAACGATATAAATAATGAACTTGGTTTCAAAAAATCAAGTGAAACAGATAGCGCAATAACCTTTTCGGGAGATAAGGGCGTATATAGAATGGCGTTTGACAATGAAACAAGTATTCTTTCATTTGAATGCGCTTATGAGGATGCGGGCGAAAAGACCGAATTCAATACAACCTCAAGAAGTCTTTTTGAAATTGATAGTATTGATGACAGAGATGTTCGTTCTGCTGCCAATGAGGCAAGGGACGAGATAGACCACCTTTTCAATACAAATAAGAAAACCAATCTCGATAAGATTAAAATGCCTAAAGCCGTTTCAAGAACAAAGGCTAAGAACGGCGCAATCAGCTATGATGTTGACTCGCTTGCAAACCGTTTCGGCGCGCTTTATCCCGAATATAAAGACGAGATAAAAATGAATATTGCTCAGTACGGCGAATTCCTTCCCGAAACCTTCTTTATGGAACACGGCAATGCAAAAGTTCTTGATATCATCAAAAACGGAACAGCCGCTGAGCAGAAAAGACTTTTCAAAATGCTCGGTGAGATTTTCGAAGTCGGAACTAATGAGGTTCAGGATATTATCGGAGTAACCATTCTCGGTGAAATGAAAAACGATAAAGAGATGATGGCTGTTGCTGATAAGTATATGACTGAGTATATGGCAGGTCCTGTTCACGAGATTAATAAAATAACAGCTAAAAATGGCTCGCTCACTAAAAAGCTTGCCAATCCCCCTGCATATAAACCGAAGAAAAACAAGAGCTTTTCTCTTGCAAATGCACTTAATCAGCAGTAATAATGATAACTTTCTGATATAAAGAGGAAAACATGAACAAGGAATTTTTTAAAAAGGCAATAATGATGCCCCTTCTTGCGGCGCTTGTTTTTGCCGTTATTCTGTGTGTTTATTTTAAACTGAATATTGATAAGTTTATCCCGATGAATAATAACGTTCAGTACGCATACCACGACCTGCACGACGGCGACGGCAAAGAGGCTGAAAAAATTGAGTATAAAGAAGATGAAAATGCCGACCCGTCGTCCTTTGAAAAGAATCAGTGCATAGGCGTTATAAGAGCGGGCAGCGGATATGCAATAAGATATGATATGGATTATTCAAAAATTCAGTCTTCTGTTTCATATCTCAAGCAGAGCGTTCCTTTCGGAAAAACGGGATTCACTTATATTTATTCCGGAAACACAAACGCAAAAGAAATCGCAAAAGAAAAAAATCTTTCAATAGGAAGTGTTTTCGGAGATAAGAACTATGTCTTCAGGGAGGAAAAGAGCTTCAAAAATGAGTTCGAAGTTCTGAAATATGCTCCTGAATGCAAAAGTGCGGTTATTATTTACTACAGAAATTCTGTTTCTGTAGGCTTTACTTCAGAATATATTGCTATGGTATATGAGGAGGTAAAATAATGGATTTAGGCTTATCAAGAAGAATTATTGCCGTTATTCTTGAAACTGTTATGGCAATCAGCACAATAGTTTTTTTGATTTCTGTTATTATGACTTTTACGGCGGCGGATAAAAACTATTTTATCAATAGTTTTGCTAATCAGGATTTAGTTCAGGAATGCAATAATCAACTGAATATGAAATATGAGGCGCTTGCAAGCGAAACAAATATTCCTGCAAGGGTTTTTGAAAGAGTTGAACAGGATTATCCAACGGATGAGGCATTGCGCCAGGCGGCTCTCAGCGTTTTCAGCGAGGAAAACGAAACTCTCTACAGCGAAAATAAAATCAGTTATTTCTATGAACTGAGCGTAGAATATCTTGACGGTAACGAAATTACTTATAATGAGGAAGATGTTAAAAGATCAGCTGAAAAAGCCGCAAGAATTTACAGCGATACCGTCGGTCTTCATAATACGGGAGGAATAGAAACAAAAATTAACGACTTTTCAAGAAAATATCCAAGAGCAACAATAATTTCATTTGTTATTGCGTTTGTATGCTTTCCCTCAATAATGATTATGTATAAGAAAAAGAAGGAAGGTTATCTTGTTGCAATCGGCGGAATTCTTACGGGAACAGTTGCAACGGCACTCGGCTCGCTTCTGGCGGTTATATTCAAGCTCGGAGGAGGCATAAATATCCTGCCTGAGATTCATAAGCAGTCGATGATTTCAACAACAACAAAGGATTTTCTTATCCTTGCTTTCCTGTCGGCAGTTCTTTCAGCGGGAACAATATCGGTTATGAAGCTTGTTGATAAAAAGCTTCCTGACGAGGATTAATAAGTATTTTTGAGCATTGAACTTCGGTTTGATGCTCTTTTTCTATTAATATTGAAAAGTGTTTTAAACGATATTGTTAAATATTTATCAATCTATTGTTATATTCACCAAAGATTTTTCACTCACATTGACAAAAAGATGAATATCTATATAATGTTATTAGTGCATTAAAAGCATAACATTTTTTAGAAAAAGAGGTAAGAATTATGGCAAGAGTTTATAACTTCAGTGCAGGACCTTCAACACTCCCCGAGTCAGTGCTCCAGAAGGCTGGCGCAGAGATAATGGATTATAAGGGAAGCGGCCAGAGCGTTATGGAAATGAGCCATCGCTCAAAAGTTTTTGATGATATCATCAAAGAGGCAGAGGCTCTTATGAGAGAGCTCTATCAGATTCCGGATAACTATAAAGTATTATTCCTTCAGGGCGGCGCATCTGCTCAGTTCTCAGCAATTCCGCTCAACTTTATGAATGGCAGCGGCAAGGCTGATTATATAATCACAGGTCAGTGGGCTAAAAAGGCATATCAGGAAGCTCAGAAATACGGCGACGTCAAGGCTGTTGCTTCATCAGCTGACAAAACCTTCAGCTATATTCCTAAAACAAAGGCTGAGGATTTTAGAGAAGATGCAGACTATGTTTATATCTGTATGAACAATACTATTTACGGAACGGTTTATAAAGAGCTTCCCCCTGTTGGCGACAAAGTTCTTATTGCAGACGTTTCCTCATGCGCTCTTTCAGAGCCTCTTGATATAAGCAAGTTCGGCGTTGTTTATTTCGGCGCACAGAAGAATGTTGCTCCCGCAGGTCTTGTTGTTGCAATCATCCGTGAGGACCTTCTCGGAAATGCAAGAGATATAACTCCGGTTATGATGAACTACAAGGTTCAGGCAGACGCTGACTCACTTTATAATACTCCTCCTTGCTGGACAATTTATATCTGTAAGCTCGTTCTTGACTGGATTAAAGAGGAGTTTGGTTCTCTTGAGGCAATGAAGGCGCACAATGAGAAGAAGGCAAAGATTCTTTATGATTTCCTCGATTCATCAAAGATGTTTAAAGGAACAGTTGTTCCTGAGGACAGAAGCCTTATGAATGTTCCTTTTGTAACAGACAGCGATGAGCTCAATGCAAAATTCATCAAAGAGGCAACTGAGGCAGGCTTCGTTAACCTTAAGGGTCACAGAAGTGTTGGCGGTATGAGAGCTTCAATTTATAACGCAATGCCGATTGAAGGCGTTGAAAAGCTCGTTGAGTTTATGAAGAAATTTGAAGAGGAGAACGCATAATGTTTAACATCAAAACTCTTAATAAGATTTCAAATGTTGGTCTTTCAAAATTTGATTTATCAAAATACGCTTATTCAGATGATATTGAAAATCCCGATGCAATTATGGTAAGAAGTGCATCAATGCATGATATGGAAATGCCTTCTTCACTTCTTGCAATTGCAAGAGCGGGCGCAGGAACAAATAATATTCCTGTTGCTGACTGCGCTGAAAAGGGAATTGTTGTTTTCAACACTCCCGGTGCTAACGCAAACGCTGTTAAGGAGCTTGTTATCCTTGGTCTTCTTCTTTCATCAAGAAAGGTTACAAAGGCTATCGACTGGTGTAAAACCATTAAGGATGAGGGCGACAATGTCGGCAAAACAGTCGAAAAGGGAAAGAGCGCTTTTGCCGGTCCTGAAATCAAGGGCAAAACCCTCGGAGTTATCGGTCTCGGCGCTATCGGAAGACTTGTTGCCGAGGCAGCAGTTGACCTCGGAATGAATGTTATCGGCTATGATCCTTTCCTTCCTGCAGACGCTGAGCTTAAAAAGGGAATAACTCTCAACAATAATCTTGAAGAGATTTTCCCCGTTGCAGATTATTTAACTCTTCATGTTCCGCTTACAGATGAAACAAAAAATCTTATTAATAAAGATACAATTTCAACAATGAAAAACAGCGTTCGCATTATGAACTTCGCAAGAGGCGCTCTGGCAAACAGCGATGATGTTATCGAGGCTCTTGAAGAAGGAAAGATGAGCGCTTATGTAACAGATTTTCCTGATGCAAAGGTTATCGGCGTTGACGGCGTTATCGCAATTCCTCACCTCGGCGCATCAACTCCCGAAAGTGAAGAAAACTGCGCAGCAATGGGCGCTATGGAACTTATTGATTTTCTTGAAAACGGAAATATTAAAAACTCTGTTAATATGCCGAATGTTTCTCTTGCAAAGTCGGGAACCTGCAGAATAACTGTTATTCATAAGAATCAGCCGAATATGATTTCAACAATAACAGATACCGTTTCAAAGGACGGCGTTAATATCGCTTCCTTCGAAGATAAAAACAGAGGCGATATCGCTTATGCAATTATTGATTGCGATACCGATGTTTCATCAACAGTTGAAACCGATATCAAAGCAATAGACGGCGTTATCAGAGTAAGAGTTATTAAATAAAATAATAAAAAAATAAGGAGCTGCTAAAAAAGCTCCTTATTTTTTTAAAATTGAGAATTAAGATTTAAGAATGAAGAATTTAGTAGGTATAGGGGACGGTTCCTTGTACCTACAGCAGGATTTTTAATAGGATATGTTCACGCATTTCTCAGCGATACGGATACTCTTCGTAATCTCATAGCAAAAGCAGATATGAAGATGTATGAAGCGAAGAAAAACAGAGAATAAATATAAGGGACGCACTGCTTCAGGTGCGCCCCATTTTTTATTTATAAGTATTCTGAATAGGCTTTTGCGATAATCTTTTTTCCTTCTTCGGCGGGATGAACTCCATCTTCTGAGAGGAGTTTTCTATCTGTTTTTTCAGCGGCTTTATTCATTATTTCATCAAGCGGAACATAAATGCATTCAAATTTCTTTGCAAGATTTTTTGCAATTTCAATTTTCGGATTTAAATCCTCACGCCACTGCTTTTGTTCGGGATATGCCTCAATAAGAAACGGCGAAAGAATCATTATTTTTGCTCCGAGCTTTTCTTTTGTTTCATTCAGAATATATCTGAAATTGTTTTCATATTCCTCGGCGGTTGTTTCGTCGTTTGAATCATATTTGCGCCAGGTATCGTTTATTCCGATGAGTATTGAAACAAAATCGGGTTTTAAATCAATGCAATCCTCTTTCCATCTTTGAACAAGATTAATGCTTCTGTCTCCGCTAACGCCCTTGTTGACGAAGGTCAGATTATATTTCGGATATTTTTCTTTTATAAGTTCGGCAGTGTATTTCGGATATCCGTCGCCGAGGTTATAAAACTCGTCTCTTTTTCTGTCGCAGTCGGTTATGCTGTCGCCCTGAAAAAGAATTGTCATGTTGTCTTTAATAACGGTTTTATTCATTTCACTTCTTCTGTCAAAAACATCCATTATTCCAACAATTATCAGCATAAGCGCGAAGATTATCATTGCCCCTGCGGAAATATCCGTCATATAGTGCGCTCCTCTGATAAGCCTTGTAATTCCCATTGTCAGAGTATATGCAAAGCCAACGAAAAACGCAGGAACGAAGTATTTATTCAGCGCCTTGCATTTTGAAAACAGCGGGGCTAAAAGCATTGTATATGCCGCTGCAGCAGTATGCCCCGAAGGAAAGGAATGAGCCTCGCTATATACTCCCATATCATTTCCAACCTTATACCATCTGTCAAAAGCAGAAAAATCGGTTGTTTGTATCCACTCCCTTGGAATAAACTCGCTGCCCCTTGATGTCCAGCCGTCTGAGTTAACAAGTCCGTGGGAGTATGCAATCATTTCTCTGAAACGAATTCTGTGGAAATGGTCTTTTATAACGTTGATAATATCTCCGCCGTAATAAAGCGCAAGCCCTGCAACTGCCATAAATTCAAGGGCTTTTTTATATTTATCATCAACCTTTCTGAAAAAGAAAACAAAAATCAGAATAAATGCAATTCTGAGCAGCGTCCAAAAAAGAACTGCCCATGTTTTTGCCCAGCCTGCGTTAACAAGCAAATCCTGAAGATTATAGCCGTTAGTCCAACCCATAAAAATATTGAGAAAATCGTTGCTGCCCATAAATGCGCCGTAACAGAAAGCGGCGTACATAATATGTAGAAGAACAAAGCAAATAAAATGGGTTATTTTGTTGCTTTTAAGGTATTTGAAAAACGGAAAAACTGAGCTTGCAATATCAAACGCCTCATCTATCGGGTGGTAGGATGCAATAAGCATTGACCAGGCAATAACGGGAAGAATATACATCGGAGCCATTCCGTAGTATTCCATAAAGGTTGCGAATTTATTTCCGTAGTTAAAAAGCGCCTTATCAATTTCAAGGTCATAAAACGTTCCGAAAATCATTAAGACTCCAAAAACAATAAAGTAAAAACCAACGCAAAAACCGATTTGTTTTTTCAACTTTTTATCCATATCAAATTAACCCCTTAACAAAGATTTCAATGCCTATACCAATGAGAATAATTCCGCCGATAATCTGCGCTCTTTTTGAATATCTGTTTCCGAAATTCTTTCCGATTATCAGCCCTGAAATACAGATAATAAAGGTTACTGCAAAAATAATTATGCAGGAAATAAGCGCAGAAACAAAGCTGTATTTCTGAATTGTGAAGCCTACTGAAAGCGCATCAATCGAGGTTGCAACGCCCTGAACAAAAAGTGTTCCTGCGCCGAGGGTTGCTTCGTTTTCATCACTTTCGTTTTTCAGGCTGTCGAAAATCATTTTTCCCCCGATATAAACAAGAAGAACAAGCGCAATATACGGAACGAATTTTTCAAACGCCTTGAAATAGTTAACAACGGTGTTAACGCATAGCCATCCGATAAGAGGCATTAAAAACTGAAAGCCGCCGAAAACCCCTGCAACAGTTATCATTTTGCTTTTGCTCATTTTCGGATTGCTTATTGCATTCGCAACCGAAACGGAAAAGGCGTCCATTGCCAGTCCCGCTCCGAGCAATATTGAATTTATAAAAAACATAATGTTTATTTTCATAATATATTCCTCACCAACTCATATTAACATACGCCTTTTTTTATGTCAATTAATTGACAGTTTGAGGCTGTTCGGATATACTCATATTATGAAGAATTTAAAGCTGAAAAAAGGGGATATTGTTTTAATTATCTGTGTGTTTTGCATTGCGGCTTTGATTTTCTGCGCCGTTTATTTTCTTTCCCCTCAGGGATATACGGTTAAAATTGAAGTCGATTCAGAAACCGTTGCCGCTTTTTCACTCAATGAAAACAGAACTTACACTGTTAAAAAAGACGGAAAGGTTACCAATGTTGTTGAAATAAAGGATAAAAAGGTGAGCGTTACCGCTGCCGACTGCCCCGATAAAATCTGTGTTAAACATAGAGAAATAAGTAAAAGCGGCGAGAGCATAATTTGTCTGCCGAACAGGGTTGTTGTCAGCATTGAGGGAGAAAATGAAGAAGTAGATGGTGTTGCGCGATGAAGAAATCAAAGAAAATTGCCGTTTTTGCGCTTTGCATTGCCCTTGCGTTCACACTTTCGTTTTTAGAAACGCTCATTCCGATTAATATCGGAGTTCCCGGGGTTAAAATCGGACTAGCGAATTTAGTTGTTGTTGCTGCGCTCTATCTTCTTGATAAAAAAGAGGCATTTGCAATTTCAATGATTAGAATACTTATTTCAGGACTTCTTTTTTCAGGAGCATTTTCGCTTTTATACAGCTTCACAGGCGGTATTCTTTCATTTTTAGTTATGCTTTTTGCAATGAAGAGCAAAAAAATTTCAATCCTCGGTGTTTCTGTTCTCGGGGCTTCGGTTCACAATATCGGTCAGATAATCGTTGCTGCAATAGTTATGCAAACTCCGAGAATAGTTTATTATCTTCCCGTTTTGCTCATCAGCGGCGCTGCTGCGGGAATAATTGTCGGCATTATTTCAAAAATTATTATTGAAAGGCTTATCAAGATAGATATTAAATAGCGTTTTGCCACATATAATTTATTGGTGATAAGCGTTATGGATAATGATAATATTATTAAATACACCTATGATTCCCACCTTGAACTGAGCGGAAATTCAAAATGCGTTATCGACGGACTTAAAGGAATTATCTCGTATAACTCGGATAAAATAAAGGTTAACCTCGGAAAATACTATGTAACATTTTTCGGGGATAACCTTTTTATTAATGCCTTCTCAAGCGAGGGCGCTGTTATTGAGGGATGTATTATTTCGCTGGAGTTTGAAAGTAATGGTTAGGTTTTTCAGATGGCTTTTAGGATATGTTAAATTTTCCTTCAGCGGCGGCTTCATAGACGGCTTTGTTAACACTTGTTATCAAAACAAAATCAATGTTCATAACCTTAAAAACAAGAAAGGAACTCTCTATGGCGAATGTCTTGCAAGGGATTACCGGCTTTTGCATATTCCCGCAAGGGAAAACGGCGGAAAAATCAGGGTTTTAAAAAAGCGGGGATTGATTTTTCTGCTGATGAAGATAAGAAACAGGTGGGGGCTTTTTGTCGGCGCTCTGATTTTTGTTTGTATTGTCAGCTTTCTTTCGGGCTTTATCTGGAATGTTGAAATTATCGGAAACGACAGGATAAGCACCGCCGAGATAAGCGCTTTTCTTGATGAAAACAATCTTAAAAGGGGAGCAAATTGGAAAAGCGTTGATAAGGATAAAATCGAAAATCTTATGATGGCATCCTTTGATGACTGCGCCTGGGTGCATATAAACGAGCTTAACACAACGGCAAGAGTTGAGATAAATGAAACGGTTAAAAAGCCGAAAATAACCTCAAAAAAGCCCGCAAATCTTAAAGCGAAAAAAGATGGCTTGATAGTTAAGGCTTCGGTAACAAACGGCTGGCAGGTTGCAAAGGTCGGCGACAGCGTAACCGAGGGCGATTTACTCATTTCTGGGATTTACGACAGCGAAACGAAAAAGGGCAATCAGTTTGCTCACGCAAGCGGAGAATATATCGCCGAGGTTAAAGAAAAGCTGAATATGATTGTTTCAAGAAAACAGAGCTATAAGGCTTATAAAGAGGAGAGAACATTTAAAAAGCTGAGTTTTTTCGGTCTTGAAATTCCTCTTTATCTTTCGCCGTATCAAAAACAAAACAGCGAATTAACCTATCAGAGCGATTATTTAATTCTAAATTCAAACGAGCTTCCTATTGGAATAGAAACTATTAAAGAAAGAAGGTATGAGCTTAAAACAAAAACGCTTTCCGACAGCGAGCTTAATTCCCTCGTTAAAGCTGAAATCGAAAAAAAGCTCAGTGAGGATTTTTCAGATTGCGAGATAATAAAGAAAAAAATTGATGTTTCTCTTGGCGCTGATGAGGCGGTTGTTAAGGGAGAATTACTCTGTCTTGAAAATATCGGTAAAGAGGTTAAAATAAAAATAAAGAATAAATAAGTTATTGTTGATTGATGGGGAATTCTGTGATAGAATACTATACAGAAAAAATTGAGGAGGCTTAAACTATGCAAATGACTTTTCGCTGGTTTGGTAAAGAGAAAGATACAGTTTCTCTTGAACAGATTAAGCAGATACCCGGCGTAACAGGCGTTGTTCCCGCTCTCCACGATTTGCCTGCGGGTGAGGCGTGGACTATGGACAGAGTTCAGGCAATGTATGATGAAATCACTGCAGCAGGGCTGACGATGGAATGCATTGAAAGCGTTAATGTTCACGAGGATATCAAAATCGGACTTCCTACAAGGGATAAGTATATTGAAAACTATAAAACCTCTATCAGAAATCTTGCAAAGGTCGGCGTTAAGGTTATATGCTATAACTTTATGCCTGTTTTCGACTGGACGAGAACTGATTTATATATGCCCCTCGGCGATGGCTCAACCTGTTTGTGCTATGACGGTAAGCAGGTTGAAGGAAAATCACCCGAGGATATGTTCAGAGAGATGGACGATAATTCAAACGGCTATGCAATGCCCGGCTGGGAAACCGAAAGAATGGGCGAAATCAAAGAGCTCTTTGAAAAATACAAGGGAGTTACAGCAGAGGATTTATGGGAAAATCTCAAATATTTTCTTGAGGCAATTATGCCCGTCTGTGAGGAATGCGATGTTAAAATGGCAATCCATCCCGACGACCCGCCGTGGAGCATCTTTGGTCTTCCGAGAATTATAACAGGAAAAGATGCCATTGAAAGACTTTTAACTATGGTGCCGAGCAAATATAACGGCTTAACTCTTTGCACAGGCTCTCTCGGAGCAAGCCCCGATAACGATATGGTTGAAATAATCAAGGCGGCAAAGGGAAGAATATATTTTGCTCACCTGAGAAATGTTCAGCATAATGAGCAGTGGTTTAACGAAACTGCCCACGAAAGTGCAGCCGGCTCGCTTGATATGTATGAAATAGTCAAGGCGCTTCAGGAGGCAGGCTTTGACGGATATGTTCGTCCTGACCACGGAAGAATGATCTGGGGCGAGGTTGCAAGACCCGGCTACGGACTTTATGACAGAGCGCTCGGAGTTTGTTATCTCAACGGGCTTTGGGAAGCAGTTGAAAAGTCTAATAATTGAAAACTGAAAATGGAAAATTTCGGGCGGGAACCTTGGAGCGGTCGCCAGACCCTTTTGTCACCTTCGGTGACATTTCCCCTAGCAGGGGAATCTCCCGCACCCAATTAAAGGAGATAAACTATGTCTAATAAAATTGAAACACTTGCAAAAATTCAGGAAGTTGGAATTGTTGCCGTTGTTCGCGCAACATCCATTGAACAGGCTGAAAAAATAACAGATGCTTGTATTGCAGGCGGAGTTGCCGCAATCGAGCTCACTTTCACAGTTCCTCATGCAGACAAGCTCATTGAGGCTATGAGAGCTAAATATAACAGCGGAGAAATCATTATCGGCGCAGGAACAGTTATGGATGCTGCAACTGCAAGAATTGCTATTCTTGCAGGCGCTGAATATGTTGTTGCTCCGTATTTTGACCCCGAAACAGTTAAATGCTGCAACCGCTACGGAGTTCCCTCAATGCCGGGTATCTATACTCCGACTGAGGCAGTTCAGGCTATGGAATGCGGCGCAGATGTTCTTAAGGTATTCCCCGGTGACCTTGCAGGTCCGAGATTTATAAAGGATATCCACGGTCCGATTCCTCATGCAGTTATGATGCCATCAGGCGGCGTTGATGTTGATAACGTTAAGGAATGGATTAAGGCGGGCGCAATCGCAGTCGGCGCAGGCTCCTCACTCACAGCAGGCGCTAAAACAGGCGAATACGAAAAGATAACCGAAACAGGAAAGTTTTTTGTTGAGCGCATTAAAGAAGCAAGAGCTGAAATGAAAAAATAAAACTAAAAGACGAGGCTAAAACGCCTCGTCTTTTTAATTGTCTGAGTGCAGCGAATAACCGAAATTCGAAATTCGTCACTCGTAATTCGTAGTTTAATTAAACTCCTGAATATGCGTTGAAACCGCCGTCAACGGGAATATTAACTCCTGTAATAAAGCCTGAATATGCCTCATCGCAAAGAAACAGGAGTGCGCCGTCGAGCTCTTCGGGCTTGCCGAAGCGGTCCATAGGAGTTGCGGCAAGGATTTTGCCTGTTCTCTCTGTTGGAGAGCCGTCCTCATTCCAGAGAAGAGCGGCGTTCTGCTTTGTTGAGAAGAATCCGGGAGCGATGGCATTAACTCTTATTCCCATCGGGGCAAAGTGAACAGCCATCCACTCTGTGAAGTTCTTAACAGCCGCTTTTGCTGCTGAATATGCGGGAATTCGGGTAAGCGGTCTGAAGGCATTCATAGACGTTACCATAACAATACAGGTGTTTTCCTTTTCAACCATATCCCTTGCGAAAACCTGGGTCGGAATAAGTGTTCCGAGGAAGTTGAGATTGAAAACAAAGCTGATTCCGTTGGGGTCAAGGTCAAAGAATGTTTTGATATTTTCATCCTTCTGAACAAGGTCTATTTTTTCGAGCGTATCCTTTGTTGTTGTTCCCTTGGGATTGTTTCCGCCTGCGCCGTTTAAAAGAATGTCGCAGGTGCCGAGCTTTTTGTTTATTATATCTCTTGCCTTCTGCATGGATTCAAGTTCAAGAACATTGCAGCCAACCGCAATAGCGCATCCGCCATCCTTAACTATTTCATCAGCACATTTCTGAGCTGCCTCTTCGTTTAAATCAAGAACTGCAACCTTGCAGCCCTGCTTTGCAAGTGTTTTTGCAAAAGCTCCGCAGAGAACTCCGCCTCCGCCTGTTACAACGGCAACTCTTCCTTTTAAATTCTCATGAATCATATTATATCTCCTTATCAAGTTGCGAGCTCCGAGACCCGAGTTCCGAGTTGTCGGGTCGCTTCGCTCCGATTTATACTTCGGCGAACGAATTTAGGAACGTTCCATCTACAGCACACGGGGACGTTCCTCTGCAAGCATCGTTCTTCCTTGAATTGCGTTCGGAGGTGCGTCCCCATGGCGTACGAATAGACGCTCCCTCTTTACTTCAGTTGAGAATAAGAATTCTCAATTGCGTTAGCGCTGAACTCTTGCTGATGCGCCGTTAACCTTAGCCTCAACCTCTTTAAGACTTGCCATCGAGGTATCGCCCGGTGTTGTCATTGCGAGTGCGCCGTGAACAACGCCGTAGTTAACTGCCTTCTGAGCATCCTCATAGGTCATAAGGCCATAGATAAGTCCGCTTGCGAAGCTGTCGCCTCCGCCAACTCTGTCAAGAATTTCAAGAGCGGGGAATTCGATTGAATTATAAATCTTTCCGTCTGCCCAGCAGATTGCTTTCCAATCGTTAACAGTTGCTGTTTTAACTGTTCTGAGAGTTGTTGCGATAACCTTGAAATTCGGATAAGCCTTTGTAACGGTTTCAATCATTTTATAGTAACCGTCCATATTGAGCTCTTTGAGGTCGGCGTCATTTCCCTCAACCTCAAAGCCGAGAGAAGCAGTGAAGTCCTCTTCGTTACCAATCATAACGTCAACATATTTTGCAATTTCTCTGTTGACCTCCTGAGCTTTCGCCTGACCGCCGATATCCTTCCAGAGTGAGGGACGGTAGTTGAGGTCGTAAGAAACGATTGTTCCGTATTCCTTAGCCTTTTTAACTGCAGCAATGGTAGTTTCGGCAGCGGTTTCGGAAAGAGCGGCATAAATTCCGCCTGTATGGAGCCATCGAACTCCGAGTGTTCCGAAAATATAGTCCCAGTCGATATCCTCGGGCTTAATCTGGGAAGCGGCAGTGTTGCCTCTGTCCGAAGCGCCGACAGCGCCTCTGATACCAAAGCCGCGTTCTGTGAAGTTAAGTCCGTTTCGAACTGTTCTTCCTATTCCGTCATATTTAACCCATTTGATGAGCGATGTATCAACTCCACCCTGAAGGATTAAATCCTCAAGAAGATAACCGATTTCGTTTTCTGCAAAAGCAGTAACAACTGAGGTTTTAAGTCCGAAACAACGGCGAAGTCCTCTTGCAACGTTGTATTCTCCTCCGCCTTCCCATGCTCTGAAGGAACGTGCGGTTTTTATTCTACCCTCACCGGGGTCAAGTCTGAGCATGATTTCGCCGAGGGAAATCTCATCAAAGGTGCATTCTTCTTTAGGTCTTAAATTAAGATTCATAATTTTGCCTCCGTTATTAAAAATTGAAGTATTTCATTGCGTTATCATAACTTATACCGCAAATTATTTCTTTGAGTATTTCTTCATCGTTTGCATACCAGCCGTCTTCTACCCATCTTCCTATAAGGCGACAGAGAATTCTTCTGAAATAATCGTGGCGTCCGTATGAGGTGAAGGAGCGGGAATCGGTTTCCATTCCAACGAATTTTCCGAGAACTCCGAGATTGCCGAGAGTTTTGAGCTGAGCGGTCATTCCGTCCATAGTATCAAGGAACCACCACGCAGGACCGAACTGGATTTTGCTTTGAGCCTCGCTGCTCTGGAAGTTTCCGAGCATTGTTGCAAGAGGTGTGTTATCTTTATCATTAAGATTGAATAAAATTGTTTTGGGCAGGTTGTTTTCTTTGCAGAGCGCATCAAGAAAACGGGATAGGGGCTTTGCTATTTCGTGGTCATCAACACTGTCGAAGCCTGTATCAGCGCCAAGCTTGTTAAACATAAGAGTATTGTTGTTTCTGAGTGCGCCGATATGAATTTCCATTGCCCAGCCGAGTTCGTTATATTTTTTGCCGAGCGCAAGCATAATGGCAGTTCTGTATCTGTCTATATCATTTTTATCGAGCTCTTCGCCCTTTAAACCTTTTTTAAATATCTTATCAAGCTTTTCTTCAGAACACTCCTTATATGGAACGTAATCAAACGCCTGGTCCGATACCTTACATCCAACCTCATTGAAGTAATCAGCTCTCTTGCAGAGTGCGGTGATAACATCATTTACAGATTTGATTTTCATATCTGCTGCTTTTGAGAGTGACTCAATATACTGAGCAAATCCATCAAGATTAATATTCAGTGCCTTATCGGGTCTGAAGGAGGGGAGAACCTTGCAGTCAAAACCTTCAACATCTTTTAAAAGTTTGTGGTATTCAAGCGAGTCAATCGGGTCATCAGTTGTGCAAACAACCTTAACATTTGATTTCATAATGAGCGTCTGCGGTCTGAAATCGCCGTTTTTTATAGCCTCATTAGCCTTTTCATAAATGCTTTCAGCAGTTTTTGAACTCAGGGGAGTATCTATATCAAAATACTTTTTAAGCTCAATATGAGCCCAGTGATATAGCGGATTGCCTATGCAATACTGAAGGGTGTATGCAAATTTAAGGAATTTATCTTTCGACGAGGCGTTTCCCGTGCAGTATTCTTCATCAACTCCGCAAGAGCGCATTGCTCTCCATTTATAATGGTCCCCCGAAAGCCAGAGCTGAGTTATATCCTTGGGCTGTTTGTTTTCGTAAATCTCTTTGGGACTTAAATGACAGTGATAGTCGCAAATCGGCATATTTTCAGCATATTCGTGAAAAAGCATTTTAGCGCACTTTGTATCAAGCAGAAAGTCCTTATCTATAAAATTATTCATTTTACCACCTCATTTTAAGGGCGTTTAAATTTTTTCGCTAATATTATATACTTATAGTTTTTTTATTTCAATGATAAATTATAAATTTAGTATAAAAGATTGAAAAAACTATTAATATTATGTGTTGACAATAAAACTTATTGAATGTAGAATTTTATTACAATAAATAAAGGAGTTAATTATGGGAGAAAGAGCAGAAAGAGCATACGATAACTTTAAAAGCGGATATAACTGCGCTCAGGCAGTTTTTCTGGCATTTTGCGATAAGTATTCGATTGATGAAGAAATGGCGGCAAAGCTTGCTGCATCGTTCGGAGGTGGAATGGGCAGAATGCGCGAGGTTTGCGGAGCGTTCAGCGGAATGCTTCTTGTAAACAGTCTTGAAACGGGAACAGCAGATGTTTCAGACCGCCTTGCCAAGGCGGAAAACTATGAAAGTGTTCAAAGACTTGCAAAGCGCTTTAAAGAGGAAAACAGCTCGATTATTTGCAGGGAGCTTTTAGGACTTACTCAAAAGCAGGAGAGCGAGGAAACAGCAGTTCCGTCAGAGAGAACTCAGGCTTACTACAAAAAACGCCCCTGCGCTGAAATAGTTAAATCCGCAGCAGAGATACTTGAAGAAGCATTCGGAGAATAACAAATAAAACGCATCAGACGATTTTCGCCTGATGCGTTTTTAATAATTACGAATTACAAATTACAAATTTTGGTTTTTCGCTGCGCTCGAACAATTATTATTTTCTTTTGTCTGTTCTTTCAAGTAAATAATCAATGGACACTTCAAAATAATCCGCAAGTTTTATCAACATTTCGTAATCCGCTTCTCGTTCTCCGTTTTCATATCTGCTGATTGTGTTTTGGTTAACTGATAAGTCCATTGCGAGTTTTAATTGTGAAATTCCTTTTTCTTTGCGTAATTCCTTTAATCTCATATTATCACCCTTGACAGTATTATACCAAAATGGTATAATACATATATCCCAATGTGGTATATAGTGATTTACAACCGTATAGAAAAGAACAGTACGCAAAAACAAATGCTCTGATTGTCGCCAATTACTAAAATCGCACAGGGGGTCTGTTCTCTATGCGATTAATATGTTTTTCCACCATTCTTTCGGTTTGCAAAAGAACGGTGGAGCCAAGAAAGCAACCAAAGGGGAGTTCCCTTCGGTCAAGTCCCCTTTGGAAACCCCATGTTGTAACAGTCCGCAGGCGCTTCGCACTCCGCTATGAAAAAGCAAATGCCAACAGGGAGGTGCCCCTGTTGGCATACTTATTGGTCTTAAGCACAGAAATAAACCCCCGGTTCTACCGGGGGAATGAAAAAGCTTTAGTAAAAATAAGCACGGCGAGCTTAATGCAAGCCGAAAGTCTTGGCGAGAGATAAACCTCCAAGTATAATAGGTAACGGTTT
>JAFSRX010000065.1 GCA_017445905.1 Eubacterium sp. | reverse complement strand
ATTGAGGAGCAACAAGCCCAAAGCGCATAAATGGCGCGCTGTGGGGGACTCGAACCTCCGGCCTACTGCTTAGAAGGCAGTTGCTCTATCCAACTGAGCTAACAGCGCAAAAAAATGGAGCGGGTGATGGGAATCGAACCCACGCAATCAGCTTGGAAGGCTGAGATTCTACCATTGAACTACACCCGCTTATTGCAACGGACACTATTATATATAATGTCCGTCCAAATGTCAAGACTTTTTAATTAATTTTTATTTCAATTTTTTCATCAGCGCTAAGAGTTATTGTTTTAATTTCATCCTGATTATTGAAAACAATCGCATTTGCGAGCTTTTCTTCAACCTCACGTCTTACGCTGTCGCGAAGTCCCCTTGCATTTTTCTTTGATCCAAAGGCACTTTTTGCAAGATATGAGCATACAGAATTATCATATTTAAGCTCTATTCCTTTATCCTTTAAGCTCTCAACAAGTTCATCAAGCATAAGCGCTGCAATCTTTTCAAAATTCTCTTTAGTCAGATTATTGAAGATAACTATTTCATCAACTCTTCCGATAAATTCGGGACGAAGAAATCTTTCGAGTGCTTTCATTGTTACTTCCTCGGTTATATCATTTGCACTCTTTCCGAATCCCATTGTATTCTGATCGGTTGAGCCTGCATTGGAAGTCATAATGATAACTGTATTTTCAAAATTAACAGTTCTTCCCTGAGCATCGGTTATTCTTCCTTCATCAAGAATCTGAAGAAGAATATTCAAAACATCCTTATGAGCCTTTTCAATCTCATCAAAGAGAATAACGCTGTATGGCTTTCTTCTGACTTTTTCGGTTAGTTGACCTGCATCATCATATCCGATATAACCCGGAGGCGATCCGATAATTCTTGATACCGAGAATTTTTCCATAAACTCACTCATATCAAGTCTTATAAGATTATCGGGTGAATCGAAGAGTGCATTGGCAAGCTGTTTAACAAGCTCAGTTTTACCAACGCCCGTAGGACCGACGAAGATAAATGACTGAGGTCTTCTCTTGGGGCTAATCTGTACCCTGCCCCTTCTTACAGCATTCGCAACCTTTTCAATAGCATTATCCTGACCGATAATATGAGCTTTGAGTTCTTCATCAAGAAGAGCGAGTTTATTTATATCACCCTGCTCAATCTTATTTGCAGGAATACCTGTCCATAGAGAAATAACCTTTGCTATATCAGCTTCAAGGACCTGATTATCCTTTGCTTTTTCCTCAACCTCGGGTATTTTGCCATCAACCTGAATAAGCTCCGATTTAAGCTTGGTTATCAGCTCATAATCTATTTCTTCCCCGTCCTCAGGGTTTGAGAGAGCGTCTATGCGCTCATTTAAGAAGGCTTTCCTCTCACTTAAAATCTGGTATTCGCTTATTGCAGGATTACGCAGATTTGCGCTTGTGCAAGCCTCATCAAGAAGGTCAATAGCTTTATCGGGAAGATATCTGTCTGTTACATATCTTTCAGACATAGTTACAGCCTTATAAACAAGTGTATCACTTATCTGAACTTTATGGTAATTCTCATAATAGGATTTTATTCCGACAAGCATTGTATAAGAATCTTCAATGGAAGGCTCTTCAATCTTTACAGGCTGAAATCTTCTTTCAAGCGCAGCATCCTTTTCGATATATTTTCTGTATTCAGTAAAGGTTGTTGCTCCGATGACCTGGATTTCTCCTCGTGACAAAGCAGGCTTCAGAATATTTGCAGCATTCATTGTTCCTTCGCTGTCGCCCGTTCCAACCAAGTTATGAACCTCATCAATAAAGAGAATAATATTTCCCTCATGGCGAACTTCATCAACTAGTCCTTTAATTCTTCCCTCGAACTGACCTCTGAACTGAGTTCCTGCAACGAGAGCGGTTAAGTCGAGAAGATATATTTCTTTATCAGCAAGTCTTGCGGGAACTTCACCTTTGGCAATTCTTATAGCAAGACCTTCGGCAATAGCCGTTTTACCAACACCGGGCTCACCGATTAAACAGGGATTATTTTTCGTTCTTCTGCAAAGAATCTGAATTGTTCTTCCAATCTCCTGCTCACGCCCAATAATACTGTCTATATCGCCTTTTTTAGCCTTTTCGGTTAGATTGTTACAGTAGGTGTTTAAAAACTTTCTGCTTTCATCCTGGGAATTCTTATGGCGTTTTCTCTTCTTATCCTTTTTACTATCACTTGTTTTTGGCTCGGCTTCTTCACTGCCGCCGAAAAGATTTGTAAAAGGCATAGTTTGGGCGCCGTCGGCATTTTCTGCATTAAACATTTCGCCGAGATCACCAAAATCAAAATCATCCATATTTTCCATAAACTGGCTCATCTGTTCACTGGCGAGTTCAAGCTCTTCATCAGAAATTCCGAGCTTTTCAATCATCTGTCTTACAGGACCAATGTTTAGCTCCTTAGCGCAGTTTATGCAATATCCTTCGGGGGTTACTTCCCCGTTTTCCATTTTCTGAACAAATACGACTGCAGGCCGCTTATTGCATCGTACACATAATTGTTGTTTCATATTATAAATTTAACTCCTTAAAGTTTGTTATAAATAATTTATTCCTGAGGTGTTTCGCCTTTTTCTTTTCTCTCTTTAAGCTGGCGCACGAATCCCGGAACGTATCCGAAAAGAGATACGAAAGTAAGCACAGCGGAAATAACAATCATAACTGTTATAACTGTATCTGAGAGAATAAATGGCTCAAAGAATTTTACTCCGTAAAGTGCGCTTGACTCTCCACCAAGAGCAATAATCATTATCATAAACACATAGAAAACTGTTGTTGCAATCTTTCCCCACATCTCTGCCGCTGTCGGACGAAGCCCTTTTGAAAGAAGGAGTGCGCCGCCTGCAAGCATTAATAATTCTTTAAGGATGAAAAGGAAAAGTATGTATCTGAGGTATCCGTCCCAAAACTTAACAATAAGAATGATAACTATTGCCATCTGAGAGAGCTTATCGGCAATCGGGTCAAGAATTTTTCCGAGATTTGATACCATATTATATTTTCTTGCAATTTTTCCGTCAAATAAATCTGTCAGCGCAGCAACAATCATAACGATAAACGCAGCGACATACTGACCTTTGATAAATAAAACTGAAAACACGGGAATAAGCGCAATTCTTAAAAAGCAAAGCCAATTAGGAATTGTATTCCAGCCGTCAAAAAGGTCTTTTAAATTATCTTTTAAAGCATTCTTATCATTCATTACAGTATTCCTTTCGTTATTGCATTAAATGGATTTATAGAATCAACAAAGGTTATCAGCTGACTGTTATTTACCTGTTTTATAAAATCGCTCATCTGACTTTCATCGTCATATAATCCGACAATAATCATAAGCACTGATGTTATGGCAAAAACAACAAGAGCGCCTTTAAGCAAGCCAAGTATTCCGCCGAGAAATCTGTCGGTCTTTTTTAGCGCTGATTTTTTGCCTCTTCTTTCTTCTTTTCTCTTGCTTGATTTTCTTACAATGAGAATTATTATCCCCGTTATCAGAAAGAAGATGATGAATACAGCTATAAATATTGCAGCTTTTGTTAAAAGCATAAAAATTCCTTCAAAATAATTATCAAGAATTTCACTTGCCAAATCATCGCCTTTAATACTGAGCTTGCTGAAATCAACTGATTTAGTCAGCACATTAGGTAGTTTTTCGGCAAATGACTGAAGGCTTTTCATTATTTCATCAATATTTGTTGAAGTTACAATATTCTTATTAATTGTTTCTACAGCGCTTGGCTTTACATAATTCTCATAAACAACACTGCTCAGATTTTGGCTGAGAAAAAAGCACAAAAACAGTCCGCAGGACCAACGCAGGAAATTAACTACGTTGATGAGCAATCCTCTGCAAAATCCGATTATCATAAAAATCAGAAGTATTGCAATCAGTGCAATATCTATATAATTTACTACATAATTAAAAATAATCATAGTTTTTTCCTCAGTCAATAACATCAATTAGCTTCTGACGGCTTACAAATATTTTTGTTGATATCTTGTTTGCGCTTGTTATTGAATCATCGCATTTATAAGTTTTCTTAGCTTCACCCTTAGTCATTGAGTAAGTTACAATCTTATCAGAGAACAAAACGCAGATTTCGTTTGAAGCGCTGATATACTTTGGTCTTTGTTTAAGGTTTATTTCGGTTTTAACCCTGCCCGAAGAATTTATATAAACAAGCTTGTTTTCATTAGCCGATGTATATTTTGAATAAACATAAACGAGCTCGTTATCCTTTGTATAGTTAAAACAAACGGTGTTAACGCTGCCCTCTTTGAAGGTTTCGCTGAGCCTTTTCTGATTCTTGATAACGCTGACTCCCGAGGTTGAAATATAATATAAATCGGAAGCGGTTGCATAGTGAAGGTCCATCAGCGAGCTGTTTTTAAATTCAAATGAAGCTCTCGGCTCATCATCACCTAAATTGACTGTATAAACCGTTGTAATAAAGTCTGCGCCCTTTGAATTTGCTGTTGCATACGCAATCTTTTTGCCCGATGAATCAATCGAGCAATAAACTGAGTAGCCATCGTTTATTTCCAGACTCATCAGCTTTTTAAGCGTTGAATTGATAACATTCAGATGTGATTTTCCGTTTTGTTCCCTTGTTATATAAACAATATTTCCGTTTTTTGCAACATCGGCGCAAACAATGGGCATATCTGTTTTCGTTTCAAAAACATTCTTATTTGCTCTGTCAAGTCTTAGTCTTGTTGCACCCTGGTCAATCAGACAGAAATAGTTTCCTGCGTATTTAATAACCGGGTTTGCAAATCCGTGGGAAAAGGTATAGACAACCTTGGCATCGCTTGGATTCAGAACGCAGAGCGTTGTATCGTTAAGAACACTGAGTTTATCCCCTATCGGCTCAACCTTAACGCCGCTCGATGAACTCAGTGCATAAGGATATGCGTCTTCATTCGTCGTCATTGAAAAGGTTAGATGACCGTTTTCATCAATGAAGCGGTTTTTAAGCTCTTTGAAATCTACCTCACATATTCTCATTATTATGAGCGCAAAAACAACAAATATCAAAACAATCCAGATAATTCGTTTTGTTTTCAGTTCATTTTTCAGTTCTTTTTCTTTTCTTTCATTTTCTCTTTTCTGAGATGGCATAGTTTTATCTTTCCTAATAATTTACTTTATTGAGATATAAGCCCTGAGGCTGAGCGGTTTTGCCCGCTCTTTTTCTGTTTTTACTATTGATAATATCGGTAAGTTCGCCTTCTTTAATCTTTCCTTCATTGATAAAAAGAAGAGTTCCGACCATAATTCGAACCATATTATAAAGAAATCCGTCGGCTTCGACATTGATATATACCATATCACCGTCTTTTTTTACAGAAATACTTTTAACTGTTCTGACAGTATCTTCAACATCGCTTTTAATCGAACAAAATCCGCAAAAATTGTGGGTTCCAACAAATGCCTGCGCCTCTTTATCAAGAAGTACGACATTAATAGGATATCTATAGTGATAGGCATATTTTTCAAGAAACGGGTCTCTTATCTTTCCGTTATAAATCTTATAAACATATTCCTTCGATTTACATGAATAACGGGGATGAAAATCAAAATCAGTTTCCTTGCAGGAGATAACTGCAATATCCTTAGGGAGATAGGTATTCAGCGCAAGAACAACATTTTCATCTTCGATATTCATATCTGTATCAATGCTCAGGCAATACATATTTGCATGAACTGAGCTATCCGTTCTTGAACATCCCTTAACATCAAGTCTTTCTCCGAACACCTTTTCAACAGCATTCTGAAAGACCTCCTGAACAGTTATAGCATTACTTTGCACCTGCCAGCCGTGGTAAGCTGAGCCGTCGTATTTAATTGTTATAAGCAATCGTCTCATATAACATTACCAATTAAAACTCGACTTGTTATTATTCCTGCAAAATAGATTACTACCGCAAGTAAAGAGAGATAATCCCTCGGATGGAGGTGCATAACCTTCATTTTAGTTCTGCCTTCACTTCCTCTGTAGCATCTGCATTCCATTGCATCGGCAAGCTCATCCGCTCTTCTGAAGGAAGAAACGAAAAGAGGAATAAGTATTGGAACTATTGCCCTAGCTCTTTTGATAATTCCACCGCTTTCAAGGTCGGCGCCCCTTGATTTTTGGGCAGCCATAATCTTTTGGACCTCTTCAATTAAAATAGGAATAAACCGAAGCGCTATCGTCATTACCATTGCAAGAGAATGAACATCAGCTTTAAATACCTTTAACGGTTTTAAAAGCGATTCAATCGCATCGGTCAGAGCAGTTGGAGTAGTTGTGTATGTCAGCATTAAGCCGATAATGACAAGAAGAATTATTCTTGTTCCCATAAACAGAGCGTTATTCAGCCCTCTTTCGGTTATTTTAAATATCCAGAACTGAGCTATTGGCTCTCCTGTTCCATAGAAGATATTAAGAAGAGCAGTAAAAACAATAATGAATAAAAGAGGTTTCAGTCCTTTAAGTATAACCGAAAGTTTTATTCTTGAAATAACAACAAGCATTATTGTTGCAACTGCGGCTATTGCAAGAGATATATAGTTCTTGCAGATGAATATTGAAATCATCATAATCAGCAAAAGAACTATTTTCATTCTTGCATCGGTTTTATGAAGGAGTGATTTTCCGGGGAAATACTGACCGATTGTGATATCATTTAACATTCAGCAATCCCCCTCTCATAAACAAGACGTTCATATTCACTTTTCGCCTGTTCAAGGGTATATATATTAGTTTTGCATTCTATTCCCATCTCTTTGAGTTTAATGAAAACATCGGTTATTTCAGGAACATTAAGCCCCATTTTCTTAAGCTCAGGCGAATGCGAAAAAACTTCATCAACAGTTCCATACATTGCAACCTCTCCCCTGTTCATAACAAGAACGCGGTTGGCAATTTTTGCAATATCCTCCATTGAATGAGATACAAAAAGAACTGTATTGCCCTCCTGCTGCTGATATGAGGTTATCAAATTAAGAATTTTGTCCCTTCCCCTCGGGTCAAGACCTGCACATGGCTCGTCAAGAATTAGAACTTCGGGTTTCATTGCAATAATTGAAGCAATAGCAACTCGCCTCTTTTGTCCGCCGGATAAATCAAACGGAGATTTCTTTTCAAGCTCCCTGCTTATTCCGACATATTCCATACTCTCATGAACACGTTTTTCTATTTCTTTTTCATCAAGTCCCATCTGAGTCGGACCGAAAGCAATCTCCTTAAAAACGCTTTCTTCAAATATCTGGTATTCGGGATACTGAAAACATAACCCAACAGCAAATCGGACCTGCCTGATTTTCTTTTTATTCTCTTTTAACCAGATATCTTTTCCGTTTAGCAAAACTTTACCGCTGTTTGGCTCAATAAGCCCGTTTAAATGCTGAATAAGAGTTGATTTTCCGGAGCCGGTATGACCAATTATTCCGATAATTTCGCCTTTTTCGCATGAAAAGCTTGCTTTATTAACGGCGGCAGTCTCAAACGGAGTACCGACTGAATATAGATATGTTATGTTTTCACACTCTAATATCGCCATAGTTTCAGTTATCTTTCAGTTTATTATATAGCAGCGCTGCGCACTCATCTGCGTTAAGCACTGTTTCTTTAGTTTTTATATCAAGAGAATTAATAAGCTTTGTTGACTGAGGTGCGTCAATATGCAAAGATGATAGCTTATCAATATCAGAAAAAACCTCTCTCGGAGAGCCGTCAGCTCTGATTTCACCCTTTTCAAAGACTACAACCCTGTCAGCCTGAACAGCTTCATCCATATAATGGGTTATAAGAAGAATAGTTATTCCCTCTTCCCTGTTCAGCTTAAGAATAGTTTTCAAAACCTCTTTTCTTCCGCTCGGGTCGAGCATTGCAGTCGGCTCATCGAGAACTATGCATTTTGGTTTCATTGCAATAATTCCTGCAATGGCAACCCTCTGTTTCTGTCCGCCGGAAAGACGGCTCGGTGATTTTTCAGCATAATCAAGCATTCCAACTGTTTTAAGTGCTTCATCAACCCTTTTTCTGCATTCTTCGGGAGGATATCCGAGATTTTCAACTCCGAATGCAACATCCTCCTCAACTATTGACGAAACAATCTGATTATCGGGATTCTGAAAAACCATTCCTACATTTTTTCTTACTTTAAAAATACTTTCATCATCTTTAACAGAAATTGCGCCGACCGTTATTTCACCGTTTTTTGGAAGAAGAATTCCGTTTGTCAGTTTAGCAATAGTTGATTTGCCGGAGCCGTTATGACCGAGGATTGCAACAAATGAGCCCTCTTCAATATTAAGATTAAAATCTTTTAAAACTTCAATTTCTCTTTTCTGAGGCTGAGAATTATTATGAGTTTCCTCATCAACAAAATATGAAAAATCAACGTTTTTAAACTCAATAATATTCATATAGTCAATTTTTATTTGCTTTCATTAAACCAGACAGCAGTTGCTCCGCAGGGCAAAACTCCGCCTGTTTGTGTTACAGGAAGTCCTATCTCATCGGCAAGAGCATATCCGCCGCGTTTTTTTGTTACGGTTTCATCAAGGATGTATTTCATAACCGAAGGAGAAAGTCCCGTTGTATAAGAATTAAGAATTATTGCAAGAGGCTGAGCACTTAAAACCTGTTCAACAAGGGCAACAAACTCATAAATTGAATCCTCAATATGCCAAACCTCGCCCCTTGGTCCTCTTCCGTAGGAAGGAGGATCAAGAATAACAATGTCGTATCTGTTTCCTCTTTTTATTTCTCGCTGAACAAATTTAATGCAGTCATCAACAATCCAGCGAACATCACCTTCATCAACTCCGCTTGCCTTTGCATTTTCCTTCGCCCAGTTAGTCATTCCCTTTGATGCGTCAACGTGAACAACACTTGCGCCTTCTTTAAGACAGGCAACGGTTGCACCGCCTGTATAGGCAAAGAGATTTAAGACCTTAACTTCCTGCCCTTTTCGGCTTCTTATTAACTCCCTGGTCATATCCCAGTTAACAGCTTGCTCGGGAAAAATTCCGGTATGCTTAAAGCCCATAGTTTTGATGTTGAAGGTTAAATCCTTATATCTTATCTGCCATGAGCCCGGCATTCTTGTATAAACTCTCCATTCGCCGCCGCCATGCTTTGAACGAAAATACTTTGCGCAAGGCTGAGCCCAAAGTCTGTGCGCTTTCTGCGTTTTCCATATTACCTGTGGGTCGGGACGAATTAAAATCTGTCTGTTCCAGCGCTCAAGTTTTTCGCCGCAGGCACAGTCAATTAATTCATAGTCCTTCCAATCTGTTGCTATTCTCATATAAATCCTACCTTTTTGGCTTCCCCTTGAGGGGAAGCTGTCACGAAGTGACTGATGAGGTGACCAATCTCTTCAAATGCTTTTAATAACAAAAACACTACACACCTCATCCACCGCAAGCGGTCCCCCTTCCCCTCAAGGGGAAGGTGTGAGGTTAATTTAGCTCAAGCGTTCACGAACAACCTCTGCTATATCATTTCCAAGCTTTGTTATATGCTCAATATCCTTTCCTTCAAGCATAACACGAACGAGGGGCTCTGTTCCACTGACGCGAACAAGAACTCTTCCGTCGCCCATAAGTTCCATTTCTGCCTTCTGAGTAGCAGCAATGATATATTCATCGTTATTATATTTCTGCTTACCCTCGGCGGATACCTTAACATTGATAAGCACCTGGGGATAAACTGTCATTATCTCAGCAAGCTCGCTTAGTTTCTTTTTACTTTTAACAACGGTTTCAATAAGCTGAACGCCCGAAAGCTCGCCGTCGCCCGTTGTAGCGTGGTCGAGGAAAATAACGTGACCAGACTGCTCACCGCCAATGTTATATCCGTCTTTAAGCATTCTTTCAAGAACATATCTGTCGCCAACCGCAGTTTTAGCGCAGTGAATTCCGTTTTCATCGCAGAATTTAAAGAAGCCCATATTACTCATAACGGTAACAACTGCAGTATTGTTCTTTAGTTTGCCCTCGTTTTTCATCTTGTTAGCGCAAATAGCGATAACCTTATCTCCATCTACAAGATCACCGTTTTCATCAACTGCAAGCATTCTATCGGCATCGCCGTCGAATGCAAGACCGAGGTCAAGTCCCGCATCCTTAACGAATTTCATAAGTTCTTCAGGATGAGTTGAACCGCATTTATCGTTGATATTCGTTCCGTCCGGAGTATCTGAAAGCATAAGGCATTTCGCTCCGAGAGCTGTAAATATCTCTTTAGCGCAAACAGACGCAGAGCCGTTTGCACAGTCAAGAGCAATGCTCATTCCGTCAAATCTCACATCGGTTGTTGAAACAACGTGGTCTATATAATCTCTTACAGCAGTTTTTGAATAAAGCCTGTTTCCGACTTCACCGCCTATTTTAAGTTCGGGCGCTTCCTCTTCGCCGAGAATGATTTTTTCTATTTCATCCTCAATAGCATCATCAAGTTTATATCCTGTTTTCTGAAAAATCTTAATTCCGTTATATTCACAGGGGTTATGTGATGCAGAAATCATAATTCCTGCTTCACATTCATATTTGCCAACCAGATATGCAACTGCAGGAGTTGGAACAATTCCGATTGAAAGCACATTGCATCCAACAGAACAAAGTCCTGCTGTTAGAGCTGCTTCAAGCATATCGCCCGAAGCTCTTGTATCTTTACCGATTAAAACAGTTGGCTTTGAGCTTTTTGATTCCTTTAAAAGTACAGCTGCAGCTGCTGAACCGATTTTCATTGCAAGTTCATTTGTTAAATCCTTATTTGCTATTCCTCTGACACCGTCAGTTCCGAATAATCTTCCCATTGTTTTCAACCTTTCTTATAAATCAAATTTCTGCTGAGCACCGTTGCTCTCAGGATTAAATTCAATGCCTAAGTGTTTATATCCCGCAGGGGTTACACATCTTCCCCTTGGAGTTCTTGCAAGGAAACCTATCTGCATAAGATATGGCTCATAAACATCCTCAATAGTAACCGACTCTTCACCGATAGCAGCTGAAATTGTTTCAAGCCCAACAGGACCGCCGTTATAATTTCTTATCATTGTTGATAAAAGACGTCTGTCGATAGTATCAAGTCCGAGTTCATCAATATCCATACTTGAAAGTGCTTCACCTGCAGCGCTCTTATTAATTACGCCTTCATATTTTACCTCGGCAAAATCGCGGGAACGTTTTAAAAGTCGGTTTGCAATACGCGGTGTTCCTCTCGAACGGCTTGCAATAATTGCAGCGCCTTCATCATCAAGCGGTATTCCAAGAATCTTTGAAGAACGTTTAACTATTTCGGCAAGCTCTTCATTGGTGTACATTTCAAGTCTTAAAATAACTCCGAATCTGTCACGAAGAGGTGCTGAAATCTGACCCGCTCTCGTTGTTGCACCAATAAGAGTAAATTTCGGAAGCGAGAGCTGAAAGCTTCTTGCCGAAGGACCCTTTCCGATAATAATATCAATCTTTCCGTCCTCCATTGCAGGATAGAGAATTTCTTCAACAGTTCTGTTAAGACGATGAATTTCGTCGATGAAAAGAACATCTCCGTTTTCAAGATTTGATAATATTGCAACAAGATCGCCCTGCTTTTCAATGGCAGGTCCTGACGTTATTCTTAAATTAACTCCGAGTTCATTTGCAACAATTCCTGCAAGAGTTGTTTTACCAAGTCCCGGAGGTCCGTATAACAATACGTGGTCAAGCGGCTCATTTCTCAGCTTTGCCGCTTTGATATAAATTGAAAGGTTTTCCTTCGCTTTTTCCTGACCGATATAATCGGAAAGCTGTTTAGGACGAAGGGAGTTTTCTATTTCATTATCCCCTTCAATATATTCAGGCGCTGAAAGGCGTCCTTCAAAATCCATTTCATTTTCAATCATGTAAATAAAAACTCCTCAATTATTTAAGGTTAGCAGAAAGCTCTTTAAGTCCCTTTCTTACCATTTCATCGGATGAAAGCGACTTATCCATTTTTCCGACCACTGCGCTTGCTTCACTCTGATTGAAGCCGAGGGTAACAAGAACTTCAACAGCTTCCTGAGCATTGCTTGAAGAAGCAACTGACTGAATTCCCTCAATAACAGATGCAGAAGCAGAAGAAGCGATTCCGACCATTTTATCCTTGAGTTCAAGAACAACTCTTTCAGCAGTCTTTTTTCCTACTCCCTGAGCGCTTGAAATTGCCTTTATATCGCCGCTTGAAATTGCAAGAGATAGTTTATCGGGCGACAAAACGCTGAGAATTGCCATAGCCGCTTTAGGACCTATTCCCGATACGGATATGAGAAGTTTAAAAGCTTCAAGCTCTTCAACTTCTTTAAAGCCGTATAAATCCATTGCGTCTTCTCTGACTGAGAGATATGTAAACAAATTAACCTCTTTACCACCAGAGGGAAGCTCTTTAAGCGTTGTTGTGCTGATAAAGCATTTAAACCCTACTCCCCCGCACTCAACAACTGCAAAAGAAGGATCAACATATGTTAAAATACCTTTTACATTATAAATCATTTATTATCACCGATTTGTTTATTTATCAAATTATTTAATCTCCCGATTGATGAAGCACTTGCGTGTCCGTGGCAAATTGCCATAGCCAGTGCATCGGCTGTATCGTCGGGTTTCGGAACAGAATTCAGACCTAAGATACTCTTTGTCATTTCCTGAACCTGTTTTTTTTCGGCTCTTCCGTAGCCTGTTACAGACTGTTTAACCTGAAGAGGGGTATATTCAAATATATCTCTACCGTACATCTGAGCAGCAAGAGTTATAACTCCCCTTGCCTGAGCAACATCAATAACGGTTTTCTGATTTGAATTATAAAACAGCTTTTCCATGCTCATTGCATCGGGTTTATACTTTTCAAAAAGATAACACATATCATTGTATATAACCTGAAGTCTTTCGGGAAAAGGTGTTTTTGCTTCGGTCGTTATCGCACCGTAGCCGAGAACACTGAATCTTCCGTGGGAATACTCAATGCATCCCCATCCGATTATAGCGTATCCCGGGTCTATTCCTAAAATCACCATAACGCATACTACCCTATAATATATTCGATATATTATACCACATATATCTTAATAATGCAATATTATATATTATAATATAAGCACTCTAATTAATAATGAATCGAAATTCAATTTTTCCATAAAATATAAAAAATAACAGCAACTCTACATTGCTGTTATTTTACTTATAGTTTAACTGTATAATTAATATTATGTTTACCGCACCAATTCTTAACTACATTAAGCAGATATTCAGTCTGAAAATCGCCAAAGCCGTCAAAAAGGTCAGGATAAATATGAAAATATTTCCAAAAGTATTCAACAATCTCCTCGTTTTCAAGACTGTCGAATTTCAATTTGATTTTTTTATTATCTAGGGTATCAATATATGCTTTCGCAAGCTCATATCTTTTAACATTTGCATATGGAATAATATCTTTCAACCTGAAAAATTCTTCCTTTTCAATATTCTCAGGTACTTCAATATGCATCAGATCGAAATCTTCAACAATTGAATAGTCAATAAATGAAAACCAATACTGTCCTTCAGCGCCCCATCCCTTTTTAAGCGCTTCGTTATCAATAACAAATGTAGCCATAGCATTACTTAATAGAATTCATTAAGCCTCCGTTTTTAATTATATTTTGAATAAATGCCGGAAAAGGTTGTGCCTGATATGTTTTTGAAGTTGTTTTATCGGTTATAATACCCGAATCAAAATCAATTTCAACCTCATCGCCTGCCTCAATTTCGTTAGCAGCTTCTTCACATTCAAGAATCGGAAGACCGATATTGATTGCGTTTCTAAAGAAAATTCTTGCAAAGGTTGACGCGATAACGCAACTAACCCCCGATGCCTTAATAGCTATCGGCGCATGCTCTCTTGAAGAACCACAACCGAAATTTGCTTTGGCAACCATAATATCGCCTTTTTGAACATTTGAAGCAAAAGTGTCGTCTATATCCTCCATACAGTGGGAAGCAAGCCATTCTTCATCACTTCTGTTTAAATATCTTGCGGGTATGATAACATCGGTATCAATATTATCACCGAACTTGTGTACTTTACCTTTAGCAATCATAGCTTACACCTCCCTTGGATCTGCAATATATCCTTTAATTGCCGAAGCAGCAGCAACTGCAGGAGAAGCGAGATAAATTTCGCTGTCAACGTGACCCATTCTTCCTACAAAGTTTCTGTTTGAAGTTGAAACTGCTCTTTCGCCTGCTGCAAGAATTCCCATATGACCGCCAAGACAGGGTCCGCAGGTCGGAGTTGAAACTACAGCGCCCGCTTTAACAAATATCTCTGCTAGTCCTTCTTTTATGCACTGAAGATAGATTGACTGAGTTGCAGGGATAACGATAACTCTTACGCCATCGGCAACCTTTCTGTCCCTGAGAATTTCAGCAGCGCATCTCATGTCTTCAATTCTTCCGTTTGTGCAGGAGCCGATAACAACCTGGTCAATCTTAATCGACCCAGGTGCAATTTCATCTATTGTTTTTGTGTTTTCAGGAAGATGCGGAAATGCAACAGTTGGTTTAAGCTCAGAAAGATTGATTGTTACAACGCTGTCGTATTCTGCGTCTGAATCAGCCTCAAATACTTTATACTCTCTTTCGCTTCTGCCGTTTACGTATTCGAGAGTTATATCGTCAACCGGGAAAATTCCGTTTTTGGCTCCACATTCGATAGCCATATTTGAAATACAGAGTCTGTCATCCATTGAAAGCTCGCTGATTCCGTCACCTGTAAATTCAAGCGACTTATAAAGCGCACCGTCAACACCGATTTCACCGATTAAGTGAAGAACAACATCCTTGCCTGAAATACATTTTGATTTTTTACCTGTTATAACAACCTTGATTGCAGAAGGAACCTTGAACCAAGCCTTGCCTGTTACCATTCCTGCCGCCATATCGGTTGATCCAACTCCTGTTGAAAATGCTCCGAGAGCGCCATATGTACAGGTATGTGAATCAGCGCCTATAATACAGTCGCCGCAGGTAACAATTCCCTGTTCGGGAAGAAGCGCGTGCTCAATTCCCATATTTCCTACATCGAAATAATGAGTTATTTCATTGGACTTTGCAAATTCACGAACCTGTTTACAGTTTTCAGCAGAAAGAATATCTTTGTTAGGGGTGAAATGATCCATAACAAGTGCAATTCTTGTTCTGTCGAAAACAGATTTTTTATTAAATTTATTCATTTCATTGATTGCAACAGGAGAAGTTACATCGTTTCCAAGAACCATATCCAAATTTGCCTCAATGAGCTGACCTGCCGTTACGCTTTCAAGTCCTGCGTGAGTGGCGAGGATTTTTTGTGTCATTGTCATTCCCATAGTTATATAATCCTTTTAATAATTAATCGTCGTTATCAGTAAGGTCGCCTCTCATAAGAGAAGTTATACCCGTTCTTGCAAGTTCGCAGATACCGAAATTCTCTTCAAGATAATCAACAAAGCTATCAAGAGTATCACCCGCACCTGTTAGTTCAAGAGTCATTGTTTCAATGGAAACATCAAGAACTCTTGCACCAAATTTTGCATTATAAGCAAGAACAGCGTTTTTCTCATCAATACCCTTTGCGTGAACTTTAACGAGAAGAAGCTCTGATGAAACAGAATTATCCTCGGTTAATGTTAAAACCTCTTTGACTATTTCAAGCTTTGCAAGTTGACGTTTAATCTGTCTGAAATTTTCAGGCTCAGTAACGGTTTCAATAGTCATTCTTGAGTATTCTTCCTTCTCGGTTTCGGATACGGTAAGAGAGGAAATGTTGTAGCCTCTTCTTGAAAAAAGGCTTGCAACTCTTTGAAGAACACCGCTTTCGTTATCAACGAGAACAGAGAGAATCAATTTTTCTTTCATCATTTTTCCTCCTTAGTTAAATTCTTCAATTATATCCGTATGAGCTCCTCCGGGAGGAATCATAGGAAGAACGTTTGAATCAGGGCTAATTCTGCAATCAACAAGAACAGGACCCGGCGTTTCAAGAGCCTCTTTAACAACTGAATCAATATCATCGTTGAAACTAATTCTCAGTCCTTTAACGCCAAATGCCTCGGCAACTTTAACGAAATCAGTTTTTCTGTTCGGGTCGGTATCCGCAAAACGGTTAGCATAAAATAGCTTCTGCCACTGGCGAACCATTCCGAGCACCTTGTTATTCATAATGAACATCTTAACAGGAACATTATAAGATGCCATCGTTGCAAGCTCAGCAAGGTTCATATGGAAACCGCCGTCACCTGCAAACATAACAACTGTTTTATCAGGACAGCCAATCTGACCTCCGATTGAAGCGCCCATTGAATAACCCATTGTTCCGAGACCTCCCGAAGTCAGAAGAGTTCTCGGCTGAGTGAATTTATAGAATTGAGCAGCCCAGAGCTGATGCTGACCGACATCGGTTACAACTATAGTGTCATCCGGAGTTAGCTCATCAATCTTCTCAATAAGCGATTGAGGATTAACAAAGTCACCAATCTGGTTCTGATTGAACGGACGGCGGAAGGTTTCAATCTCCGCTCTCCACTCGCTGTGATCAAGCTGTTCGATAGATCTTGTAAGCTCTGGAATAAGCTCTTTAAGATCGCCTCTGAGATGATAGTTTGAATTGATATTCTTATCCATCTCGGCAGCATCAATATCAATATGTAATATTTCAGCATTCGGAGCAAATTTTGCTCTGTTACCTGCAACACGGTCAGAAAATCTTGCGCCGCAAGTTATAAGAACATCGCAGTCGTGAGCTGCCTTGTTACACTCATAATGACCGTGCATTCCAATAAGTCCGAGATGAAGCGGATGTCCGTTTGGAAATGCGCCAATACCCATAAGTGTTGAAACAACCGGAGCATCAATTTTTTCTGCAAATGTTATTAAATCTTCTCCAACGTCTGAGATTATAGTTCCTCCGCCTGCATAAATAAGAGGCTTTTCAGCATTTCTGAGGAGCTCTATAGCTTTATCAAATGTTCCGATAATCGGTTTAGGTGATTCATTGGGAAGCTGAGCAGGCTCAAGATTATATTCGCATGTTGCCGCTGTTACATCCTTTGTTATATCAATAAGTACAGGACCGGGTCTTCCGCTTTGAGCAATCTTAAATGCTCGGCGAATTGCAGGAGCAAGCTCTTCAATGTTTTTAACAAAGAAATTATGTTTAGTTATCGGCATAGTTATTCCGCAGATATCAACCTCCTGAAAAGTATCGCGTCCGATAAGAGAACTTGCAACGTTTGCAGTTATTGCAACAACAGGAACAGAGTCAAGATAAGCAGTTGCAATACCTGTTACAAGGTTTGTTGCACCGGGACCCGATGTTGCAAAGCATACGCCAACTTTACCCGTTGCTCTTGCATATCCGTCAGCGGCGTGAGCTGCGCCCTGCTCATGGGAGGTAAGGATATGATTAAATTCATCGCCGTATTTATAGAGTTCGTCAAAGATATTAAGTATAGTTCCTCCGGGATAACCGAAAATAGTATCGCATCCCTGCTCTTTGAGAGTTTCGAGAACTATTTGTGAACCGTTGAGTTTCATCCGCAAATTCTCCGATCTTAAAAATTATACACAATATAATATAATATTTTATAAATAAAGTCAAGATTGAATATTATCTCAGCAATATTACTAACATTATGAAAAATTTTTAATACTTGTAAAAGCAAAAAATATAGTGTATCATTTAACTATCAATTTAAGGTGGTGCAATTATGAAAATTTCAAATCATCCTAATCCTCAGTTTGAACGTAAAAATTTCATTAGCTTAAATGGAAAATGGGACTTTGGTTTCAAAAAGAGTGAACGAGGTTTTAAGTTTTCAGAGGATTTTGAAAAAGCTATTGAAGTTTATAATGCTGATGATTATAATTATCAAATAAATGTTCCCTTCTGCGTTGAAAGTGTTCTTTCCGGAATCGGATATACAGGTTTCATTAATATGGTCTGGTACCGCAAAAAAATTTCAATCAAAAAGGACGATAAGAGGATTTTTCTTCATATTGGTGCTGCAGACAACTTAACAAGCGTTCTTGTTAACGGAAAACCTGTCGGCAGACATAAGGGCGGATATACTTCTTTCAAATTTGATATAACAGATTTTGTAAATGACGGAGAAAACGAAATTTTCATTCTCTGTGAGGATGATGTTAAAAATCCCTATGTTATCAGAGGAAAGCAAAGCGAGAAGCTCAAAAGTCACGGCTGTGATTACACACGAACAACCGGTATCTGGCAAAACGTTTGGCTTGAATATACACCTCAAAGCTATATTGAAAACTTCAAGATTTATCCTGATATAAACGGATATCTAACGGTTGTTGCAAAGCTCAGCGGAAAAGCAAAATTCAGCTGTAAGGCATCGTATAACGGAAAGCCTGTCGGACAAGCAGAAATCAAGTCTGCTACAGGATATTGCACACTTCAGGTAAAGCTTGATGAAAAGCACCTGTGGGAGCCTGGTAAAGGAAGGCTTTACAACCTTGAAATCAACTTTGGAAAAGACAGAGTTTATAGTTATTTCGGACTCAGAAGTCTGCGTCTTGACGGAATGAAATTCTTAATCAATGAAAAAAGCGTTTTCCAGAGACTCGTTCTTGATCAGGGATTTTATAAAAAAGGCATATATACTGCTGAAAACGACGAGGAACTAAAACAGGATATTGAGCTTTCAATGGCTCTCGGATTTAACGGTGCCAGACTTCATCAGAAAGTATTTGACCCGAGATTCTTATATTATGCTGATATGGCAGGATATCTTGTCTGGGGCGAATACGCAAATTGGGGACTTGACTATTCCAACCCGAAAAGCGTTGACGTTTTCCTGAATGAATGGAGAGAAGCTGTTGAGAGAGATTTCAACCATCCTTCAATCGTTGGCTGGTGTCCGTTTAATGAAACCTGGGACTATAAGGGAAGAAAGCAATATGATAAGCTTCTTTCAACAGTTTATGACTATACAAAGACTGTTGATATCACCCGTCCCTGCATTGATACAAGCGGTAATTTTCACGTTAAAACAGATATATACGACCTCCACGATTACCGCTACGATCCAAAGGAGTTCAAAGAGAGCTACGACAGATTTGTTACTGAAAACTATCTCTATGAACACGTTTTAATAGATAATCCGGGCAGACAGCAATATGGCGGAGAGCCGGTTTTCATTTCTGAATACGGCGGAATTAAATGGGAAGCTGACAAAAAGATTAAATCCTGGGGTTACGGCGAAGATGTTAAAACTCCCGATGAGTTCGCTCAAAGATATTGCGGTCTTACTGATGCAATAACGCAAAACGAAAAAATGTTCGGTTTCTGTTATACTCAGCTCTACGATGTTGAGCAGGAGCAAAACGGACTTTATACATATGAAAGAAATCGCAAGTTCGATGATGAAATTTATAAGAGAATCATTGAATCAAATACAAAAAAAGCATTAGTAGAAAAGAAAGGATAACCGGTAAATGAAACTTGGAATGGTCGGATTGCCCAACGTTGGCAAAAGTACACTTTTTAACGCAATAACAAATGCAGGAGCTCAGAGCGCAAACTACCCTTTTTGCACTATTGAGCCAAATATTGGAATGGTAAGCGTTCCCGATGAGAGACTTGACGCACTCGCAAAAATGTATAACCCCGATAAATTCACTCCTGCAACAATCGAATTTGTTGATATTGCAGGTCTTGTTAAAGGCGCAAGCAAGGGAGAAGGTCTTGGAAACAAATTCCTCTCTCACATAAGAGAGGTTGACGCAATAATCCACGTTGTTCGCTGTTTTGAAAATGACGATATAACCCACGTTGACGGATACGTTGACCCTGCAAGAGATATTGAAACCATCAATCTTGAATTAATTCTCTCCGACCTTGATATTCTGACTCGCAGACTTGATAACAGAAAAAAAGCAATGAAGGGCGATAAAGGTATTGCAAGTGAGGTTGCGTTTCTTGAAAGACTTATAACATTTATGGAAGAGGGCAAAACCGCAAGGGCGGCTGAAATCAGTGAAGACGAAAGTGAATTTTTAAAATATGTTGCGCTCCTTACAATAAAGCCCGTTATCTATGCCTGCAATATGGGAGAAAACGATTTTATAAACGGTATTGATAATAACAAGTTTTACCAGACTGTTAAGGAAATAGCCCAGCAGGAAAACGCTGAAACATTTCCTATTTGCGCTGAAATGGAAGCAGAAATTGCTGAGCTTGACGATGATGAAAAGAAAATGTTTCTTGAGGACATGGGGCTTGAATCATCGGGTCTTGACAGACTTATTCAAAAGAGCTATTCCCTTCTTGGTCTTATCAGTTTCTTAACAGCCGGAAAACCTGAAGTCAGAGCATGGACGATAAAGGAAGGAACAAAGGCTCCACAGGCTGCGGGAAAAATTCACACCGATTTTGAAAGAGGCTTCATCAGAGCAGAAGTTGTTTCCTTTGATGACCTTATGGCTTGTAAGACTATGGCAGCAGCAAAAGAAAAGGGTCTTGTTCGCAGCGAAGGCAAGGAATATGTTATGAAAGACGGAGATATTGTTCTTTTCAGATTCAATGTTTAAGTTACTAAACTTTTGTTGATTATTTATAAAAATCTGATTGATAAATTCGAATTTTAGTTAAAAATATCACAATTTTTATGTTATTTGGTTGTACATTTTATAAAAATATGTTGACTAATTAAAAATATTTGATATAGTATTAGTATGTAAAGGATTGGAGTAATATATGTCTGCGGATACAACAAAATCTGACGAGCTTCTTATTGAAGAAATAAAAAATGACTCGCCGTCAGCTATGGAAGAACTTATCAGCAGATATCGCGCTACTGTTGAATCAATCGCAATGAAATATATCAACTCCCCTATCGAAAAAGAGGATTTGGTTCAGGAAGGATTAATCGGACTGCTTGCAGCTATTAATTCCTTCTCAAGTGATAAAGGCGCAAAATTCTCCACCTATGCATCAAGATGTATTAATAATTCTGTTCAGACTGCACTGCGAAAATTTTCGAGACTGAAAGATATTCCGCCATCAAGCATTATGCCGCTTGAAGAAGATTTTTTTGATAATTATCCTTCGCTGAGCGCAGAGGATGAATATCTTGCAAAAGAAAGTGTTTCTGCTCTAACAGATTTTTTGTACGAAGGATTGTCGCGTTTCGAAAATGAGGTTTTAAGACTTTATATTCAAGGGTTATCATACAGTGAAATCTCTGAAAAGCTTTCTAAAAACCCAAAAGCGATAGACAATGCTATTCAAAGGATTCGTAAGAAGCTCGAAGGAGTTACTTTTTGAATATTTCCCCAGCATCTCGGTTAAAATATTTATGATTTTAACCACTTTCCCCCGGCAAAATCTTTAGAGAGGTAGAAATGTAATGTACGAAGACAAAGTGCTGATTTGCAAGGAATGCAATAACGAATTTGTTTTCACTGCGGGAGAGCAAGAATTCTATGCTGAAAAAGGCTTCGTTAATGAGCCCCAGCGCTGCAAGTCTTGCAGAGACAAAAGAAAAGCTGCATTAAAAGGTCCGAGAGAAATGCACGATGCAGTTTGCGCTCAATGCGGTAAATCCTGTCAGGTTCCTTTTGAACCTAAGGAAGAGCGTCCTGTTTACTGCAGTGAATGCTTTGCAAAGATACAGGAAGCAGAAGCAGAAAACGAAGAATAATATTCTAAAAGATTTACGCCGTTCCTATCAGGAACGGCTTTAATCGTTTTATAAAAAGGTTCTATAATAAATGTTGGGGTAGGAAAACCTCAACATTTATTTTTTAAAAAAAACGAGACATATTCCGAAAAAACCATTACAATAAAGTCGACCAAAACCAATAGGAATGGAGTGAAGAATATGTCTCAACAAGATATT